>NZ_CDRJSZ010000017.1:0-86770 GCF_976954375.1 Niallia sp. Marseille-Q9988
CGAGGAAGATGCTATTGAAACTAATGATGGTGAAACTTATGAAGATACATGGACATGTTGTGCGGGTATTTCTCGGATTACAGTAGACCATTTGGGGGATGTCTATCCTTGTCCTTTTTTAAAAAATGAATACAAGCTAGGAAACATTATTAATAATGATTTACATTTTTTATGGCAGGATCCGAATAGAATCAAGTTTATTGAGAATTTGAAAAAGAATTCGAAGAATGGAAAATGTTTATATTTTTAGCTTAACTAAACAGACTATCTAATAATTTAGGTTTAAAGAGGTGAAATTAGGTGGGGAATTATTTGGGACCTTGGGATTTAGATAGTGTATTAAAGGATTGGGTGAAACAAAAACATGAACATTTATTTCATACCGATTTTTACTATATGCCAGAAAATCCTATGGAAGATCCATTGATTAAAGAACTAGCAATATATTTAGACATACCACAAGAGTATATTTTTACTTGTTCTGGTATAAGCCAGGCTATTCACTCTATATCAAATTTTAAAACATGGGAAAGAATCGTTATAACTACTCCTGAATTTGGTTTATATTCGCTCGTAGCTAGTGAGACTGGAAAAGAGGTTATTACCATTCAGGTTGATACTTTTGATTGTTTAATTGATTTTTATAAAAAGAATGATAGTCGAAAAAATGATATTTTATGTTTCTCATCTCCAAGGTGGTTTGATGGGATTAGAATTACTAAAGACCAATTAACTACTTTACTCACTAATTTCCATGGCTTCTTATTTATTGATGAGGCATATATTGATTATAGCAATACAGAAGACTGGACGTTAGACTTTTGTTTAAATAATGAACGAATTATCCTAGCCCGTTCTTTCTCTAAAGGCTGGTATTTACCAGGTCTACGGACAGGCTACATTGTCAGTAAATATTTACCATCTACTTTTAGAAAACAGAATATAGTACCACATTCAGTAACAAGTTATTCAATAGAGTTTATTAAACAAATGCTAAACGATAGGGATTTAATGAATCATTTTATTAAAATTAGAAAGAATGTGATAAATTTAAGAGAATATGCGTATTTACACTTATTACAAATTGATGGAGTTAAACCAGTTAATTCAGAGGCTAATTTTTCGTGTGTCCATTTCGACCCTGAAAAATTTAATAACGAAAGACTAGCGGGTGTAACCATAGAAGGTGTAAAAGTATTAAATTTGCCAGAAGTTATTTTAAAATATGCAATTTGGGAAAAAGATGATATTGATAATATGCTTAAACACATTAAGGATTGTAGGATATGAAAATACGTTTATATACGTTACCTTTAGTTTCGTTAGCATACCCTAATTTAAGCGTACCAACCTTATTAGGATACTTAAAAGATAGATTTCAAATTGATCAGAAGGATTTATCAATAAGTATAACAAACTTATTGACTCATGAAAATTTACTGGCTGAATATACAAACCTTAGGGAAAATATTACCAATATAGAGAAGGAATATTTGGATAGTATCCTAAACATTGAAAATTCCTTAAATATCATAAGAAATAAAGACTTATTTAATTTCCCTGACTATATAAAAGCAACAAAAACTATTAATGATTGTTTAGAATTATTATCATATAAATTTGGATGTAGTTGGAACTTAACAAAATTTTCCTTTTTAAGAAAACCAAACAGTGTGAATGAACTATTAAAATTCGTTGACGAACTAAGTTTATTTGATACGATTTTTGATGATGAAGTAAAATTATTAAATAATGATAAAAGAGACATAATTGGACTCTCAGTTTCCTATGCAGAACAGTTACCCTTTGCACTACGATTTAGTCAAAAGTTAAAAGAAAAATTCCCTAATGTAAAAGTTATTTTTGGAGGAAGTTATATTACCCATGCAGCAGCAAATATAAAATCAATTATGGATGACAGTGAACTAATTGATGTAGCGGTGTTATTTAATGGAGAGTTAGTTTTAGAGCAGATAATTAATTCTTATAAGAATTTTGGAAAGGTAACTTCTGATATACCAAATGTTTTTTACAGAGATAAGGGAAGGGTTAAAAATAATTTTTTTAAAAAAAATCATGGTTGTGTGAATGATATAATCCCATCATATGACGGGATTAATCTAGATAAATATTTAAGTCCTGAAAGAGTATTACCAGTAATGTTATCTTCAGGATGTAAGCACGGTAAATGTTCCTTTTGTTCACATCATTATAACCACGGAAAATTTAATGGTTTTAAAAAAAACCAAACAATTATTGATGAGTTTAAATGTATTACTCAAAAATATAAAACGAAAAATATTTATTTCGTAGATGCATATTTAACCATAGAAAAACTTATGGAAGTTGCTAGTTTAATTAAATTTAATGATATTAAAATTAAATGGATGACTGAGACTAGAATAGATCCATTATTATCAGAGAAGGAAATTGTTGGCGAAATTAAAAAATCGGGCTGTGTCTTACTCTCATTTGGTATAGAATCATACAATAGGTCAACTTTGAAATCTATGTACAAGGAAATTAATGTAGATTGTATTCCACAGGTAATGGACACATTGGCAAATCATAATATTACAACATGTATAACATTAATTACTGGTTATCCTGGTGAAACAATTAAACAAATGGAACATTCTCTTAATCAAGCATTTTCTAATGAAGATATTGATTTAGTCGGAGTTTCAGCTTTTGGTTTAATGGAAAACTCCCCTATGCATCTATTACCCCAAAAATGGGGTTTATCTCATTTGAAAAAGAAAGATTTCCTCAGTTTAGAATATAACTTTAAATTCAAAGATGTTGAATATAATCAGAGTAATATATTTAACTTAATCAATAGTATAACAAAGGAAAACAATCTTCAAATATTTAGAGATGTTCAAAGAATTATTCAAAACAGGGTTCATTTCTTCTTTATTACAAAAAAACAATTACAAGAAATTAAGAGAATTAGCAAGGGAATGATAAGTAGGTGAATATTCTATTAATTAATATGCCGTTTGCAAGTATTATAAGGCCACCACTTGGATTAGAAATATTAAAAAATATTGCCGTAGAGAAAGGTCACAATTGTGATGTTATAAATTTGAATATTAGTTTTGCAAAAATGATGGGATTAGAATTTTACGAACTTGTGGCAGGATACGATTCAACTGATCTAATTGGAGAATGGATTTTTTCACAACATGTTTTTGATAAAAGTACCGAAGATGAGACAAACGAGTTTGTTGAGTATATTACAGCTAAGTCTAGAACAATGATACATTCTTGGCGTGAAAAAGAGAAACTATTAAGTTTAATAAATGCAGGAAGAAAGACTTCGGATGAGTTTTTAAAAAACATTATACAGAATATTGATTTTTCTAAATATCAGATTGTGGGTTTTACGAATAGTTTTCAGCAAACGATGGCTTCCATAGCCCTAATAAAGCAAATAAAAAAGATATATCCTAATCAATTGATAATAATGGGTGGAGCGAATTGTTTTGGTGAAATGGGTGTGGAACTAATAAATACCTTTAAGGATATCGATGGTGTATGCATTGGTGAAGGTGAAGGTGCTTTTATAAATTTATTAGATAATTTCAGTGTTTTCAGTGAATCACCAAGTGAAAATATTATTGTAGGATTCGCAACCAAAAAAGGATATAAGTATATTGATATTGATAATAGCTATAATTTAAATAATAATAGTATTCCAAACTTTGGTAGTTATTTCAAGGAATTATTTCAAAGTTTCCCAGAAAAGCAAAAGGAAACAGTGATATTATATGAAGGTTCAAGAGGGTGCTGGTGGGGAGAAAAACATCAATGTGTCTTTTGTGGCCTAAATGCAAATGCTATTGAATATAAAGGTAAATTACAGAAAAAAATTTACAATGAAATGAAAACATTAATTGAAAGTTATGGTGAACACACAAACACACTATTTTTCACAGATAATATAATGAGCATGGAATACTTTGAATATATCTTACCAAAATTAAAACAAGACAAGATTAAAATTGATATGTTTATGGAAGTAAAGAGTAACTTAAATGAACAACAAGTTTGTGTTTTAAAAGAAGCTGGTGTAACTAAGATACAGCCAGGAATAGAAAGTTTAGCCACTAATAGTTTGAAGTTAATGAACAAAGGAGTAGATCTATTACAAAACCTTAGACTATTACGGTTATGTAAAGAATATGGTATTATACCTTTTTGGAACATTATTTTTGGATTTAGTGGGGAAAGTTCAGAAGAAATACAGGGTCAGATAGATATTATGAAAAAAATAAATCATTTACAGCCTCCTGTGGCAATCTCTAAAATTAGGTTGGATAGGTTCAGTCCCTACTTTAATGAACAGAAAAAATATAATATTCGAATAAACGGACCGATTAAGAGCTATAAATATATTTATCGGGATAAGGGAATAAATATCAATAAACTAGCTTATTATTTTGATTATAATAATGATGCTGTATTTGAAAATAAAATTCTTAATGAATTTGTGTCTCAATTTGAAAATTGGAAAGATAATTTCAATCAAACGGACTTATTTATGTATCAAAGGAACATGGATAAATTTGTCTGTAGAATTGGGGAATCAAACAGTATTTATAAATTGAATGAAATACAAGGGAAAATTCTTGTATATGCAAGAAATATAACCTCAATTAAAAAAATTATTGAAAATGTCATAAAGGATGTTGATTGTAATGAAGAGGATATTCTTTCTAATATTCAAGAGTTAGAGAAACTTGGATTTATAATTATGGAGAGGAATAAACTTTTGACAATAGTTTTACAATTCAATCCATATATCCCCAGTGAAAATCTAATACAAAATGCATTAAATGCTACAAGTATTAGTTAGTATAAATCAATCCTCTTGAAAAGGCTAATAATAAAAAACCATAAAGAGAAAAGTTTGTACAAAGATTCTTGTCTTTTTTTGTACAAGCTTTTTTGTCCTAAACTTTCTCAAAGGGTTCAAAGGGTATTGTACAAACTATCTTGTCGTTTTTGTCCAGAGATTTATGTCGGTGAACATTGTTTGAGCCAAGTGGTAACCTCGTTAGATTAACGAATGATATAATTAGAGATATGTAGACAGGATATTTGTTAAGTATCTGCATCTATTGGCAGGTGCTTATTTCTTTAAAGAGCGGAAAATCTTTCCCACTCTATTAAAAGGCAGACATCTAATAAATCATTTACTAATAAGCAAAGGAGTAATAGGTGTTTACATGAAAAAAATATATATTGTTTTAGCAACCTTAACAATTGAAACAGTGCTAATTTGGTTTGCATCCTATTTACTGCAATGGAAATTTGTCGACACCATCTTTTTAGGTAGTCTATTGCTTTTTGGAATAGTTTATCTCATCCGCTTATACATTCATCAAACAAACACAGTATTTAACGCAAATATAGCAGGCTGGACATGGGAAGAAGCAGGAATTGGTCCGTTTCGTTTTCGTGTGTCACCAATTATTCTTGGACTTATTCTCTATATAATAATTAGTTTTTTGGTCACGTTGATAACCTATTATTCTTATTTTTTATAGCAAATATAAAGTAAAGGAAGGGTAGATCATGGCATCTTTAGAGCATGAAAGATAAAACTGTTATTGCAGAGGTCCTCCACTAATTTTTTAGATGAATAAGAAAAATAGAGGCGGAATGGAGCGTGAAAGAGATTAATTTTCACAAATATTTAGAAGAGATAAAGGCGAAGTTTGAAGGATGGGATTTTTCTAGTATCCATGACACAGGACGAATCCAAAGCAGCTTGCTTTCTTGGTCTTATGGAAGTAAGGTGGTTGCTGCCATGCAGGATGCTACAACAGTATTAGATATGGGAACCGGTGGAGGAGAATTTCTGTCTTTATTAAATGGCTATTTTCCACCAACAATTTATGCTACAGAAGGATATAAACCGAATGTACCAATTGCCAAAAAGAAGTTAGAACCATTGGGTGTAAGCGTATATGAAGTGGTCGATGATGAACAATTGCCATTTTCCGACCAACATTTTGATTTGATTATTAATAGGCACGAATCTTACTCGGTAAAAGAGCTAAAGAGAATAGTGAAGCCAAATGGAATCTTTCTTACTCAGCAAGTCGGAGGTTGGGATTGTAAGGAAATAAATGAATGGTTTGGAACTTCGGTTAATCCAGAATTTAAAGAGTGGAAGCTACTATCTGCACTCGAAATGTTCCCAGTGAACGAATGGGAAATCGTTGAGCAAAAGGAGGAGTTTCCAATCCAGCGTTTCTATGACTTGGGTGCAGTAATTTATTATTTAAAAGCGATTCCTTGGCAAGTTCCTGACTTCAGTATTAAGAAGTATGAGGATGCCCTGTATCGTCTTTATCTGCACATCGGAAAAATAGGATATTTTGATGTAACCCAATCAAGATTTTTTCTTAAAGTGAAATGTAAATAAGATAATGTGACACTAATCACCTATAGAGCCGTGGAAATTGGCTACTATAGGTTTTTTTATAAAAAATCACCCTTATTTATAAGGAGTGGAAAGCTAGATAATCGTGACAGAAAATTCACATGGTTATTGGGAGGTTTTTTCCTTTTTTTCTAGAATGGTAGAAAAGAGGTGTGTAGGAAGGAGCAAATGAGATGGTTGGTGAAGAAATTATTACAATAAAGAACTTACGAAAAAACTATGGCACGGAAGAGGTACTAAAAGGAGTGGATTTACATGTATATCGAGGAGAAATTATTGGATATATAGGTCCAAATGGTGCAGGAAAAAGTACTACTGTTAAAATTATTCTCGGTATAGAGGGAAATTATCGTGGAGAAGTAATGCTTTTTGGCAAAAATATTAGGGATGATTCGATGGGATATAAGCGGAAAATCGGTTATGTACCAGAAATTGCAGAAGTATATGATAATCTAACGGCATATGAGTATTTAACATTTATCGGTCAATTATATGGAATGAGTGCAGAGTTTGTTGAACATAAGGCAAAAAGATTAATGGAACTGTTTGGTATAGGAGAGGTATATCATTCGCGAATCTCCTCTTATTCAAAAGGGATGCGTCAAAAGCTGTTAATAATATCAAGTGTCTTGCATAATCCAGATATTCTTTTTCTGGATGAGCCAATCAATGGACTTGATGCGAATAGTGTGATGGTGTTTAAGGAGATTCTTGCCCAGTTTGCATCAAACGGAAAAACGATATTTTATTCGTCACACATAATGGATGTAGTAGAAAAAATAAGCAGTAGAATCATTCTTTTGAACGATGGAAAGATAGTGATAGACGGAAGCTTCAAAGAGTTACAAACACAAAACGAACAAGGTAGCTTGGAAGGAATCTTCAATCAATTAACTGGCTTTAACAACCATAAAGAAATAGGCGAATCCTTTGTATCCATTGTGCAAGAGGTACAATCATGACGGAATTTACTATATTAAAGTTCTTTGACCGTTTTAAGGGTTTATTTTTGAAAATAGGTATCGATTATTCCGCTTTAAGAACAATTTTACAAGTGAAATTGACAATGGATCAACGTAAGCTTCCAACCATCTTCTCCCAATCTAATCAGAAAAAAGAAAAGAAAGAAGATAAATATGCTTATATAAAATCGTTGTGGCTGTATGCTTTTATGGGGTTGATTCTTATTCCATTGATGGCCTTCGGTGATAATTACTTATTTCAAATGAGCATTTCTTTCGGAATTATTTTATTTCTGGTCATGACCTCGATGATTTCTGATTTTTCAGGTGTTTTGTTAGATGTTCGGGATAAACATATACTACATACGAAACCAATAAATAGGCGCACAGTTAATGCAGCAAAAGTGCTGCATATTATGATTTATCTTTCTCAATTGACGATAACTATTACACTTATTCCGTTAGTTGTATGTCTTGTTAAACAAGGATTTATTTTTTTTCTGATGACAGTTGTACTACTTGTTTTAGCAAATTTATTTATTGTTGTTATCACGGCATTACTTTACTTGGCTATCCTTCGATTTTTTGATGGAGAAAAATTAAAGGATATGATTAATTACGTACAGATTGGTTTGTCTATTGCCATAATGATAGGATACCAGGTTGTCATTCGGAGCTTTGAATTAGTTGATTTACATATTGTGTACAAAGTGCATTGGTGGCATGTTTTCTTTGTTCCAATGTGGTTCGCAGCACCATATGAGTGGCTATTGAATGGCAATATCAACACGATGATTATTTTGCTAGCAGCTCTTGCGATTATTTTACCAATTGCAGCTATTATCATTTATGGAAAGCTAATTCCTAGCTTTGAGAAAAATTTAGAAAAGTTAACTAGTCAAAGTAAAGCGAGAAAAGGTAAGGTCTTAAAATGGGGAGAACTGCTATTATCGTTTTTACTGAACAACAAGGAAGAAAAAGCATTCTACCAATTTACAGGGCAAATGATTAGGCAAGAAAGAGATTTTAAATTAAAGGTATATCCATCATTAGGTTTTTCGATTGTTATTCCCTTTATCTTTCTTTATAGTGGAACAAATTTGGAAAATGTTTCATTTACAACAAGTTCCTCGTATTTAACCATTTATTTTACGATGATCAATATTCCGACGATAATTTTTATGATGCGGTATTCAGGAAAATATAAAGGTGCATGGATTTTTACGATTCTTCCAATCTCTGATTTTTCTATGTATTATAAAGGGGCATTAAAAGCGCTAATTATAAAATTATATTTACCAATCTATTTTTTTATAAGCATTGTTTTTTTGTTTTTGTTCGGAATGCGAATTATACCAGATTTATTAGTAGTATTTATCTCTGCTTTCCTCTATTCGGTGATTTGCTATGGAATGTTAGATAAAGAAGTGCCTTTTTCCATGTCTTTTGATTCAGGAGCGAATCAGCAAAGTTGGAGGTTATTGCTGCTCCTGCTTCCGTTGCCAATTTTAGCAGGAATTCATTATATCAGTATATCTCTTCCATTTGGTGTTTATATTTATGGGATAGTGCTTTTCTTTGTTAATCTTATCCTTTGGAAGAAGATACAAAGGCAAGGAAGTACTTAGAAGACGGTTTATTCGTAAAATGCTGGCATTAGCAATAAGGAAAAAGATACTATTTTATAGAAAAAATAGCAGAGGAGCATCCACCATGGAAGAGGAACAACTAAAAATATTTGATGAAAACAGAACACCAATCGGGACCGCTGCCCGTAGTGAAGTACATATAAAGGGATTATGGCATGAGACCTTTCATTGTTGGATTGTATCTGAGCAAGATGGACGATCTTATCTCTATTTGCAAATTAGAAGTCCATTAAAAAAGGATTATCCAAATCTTTTAGATATAACGGCTGCAGGTCACCTGCTGGCACATGAAGATGCGAAAGACGGTGTAAGAGAGATGGAAGAAGAAATTGGTATCCATGTAGAAATAGAGGAGCTAATCCACTTAGGTGTTTTCCATTATGAAATGAATAATGGAGATATTTTGGATAAGGAATTTGCTCATACTTTTTTATATAAAAAGACCATGGATTTTAAGGAATTTCAATTGCAAGAAGAGGAAGTAGCGGGCATTGTATCCACTAAACTAGCTGATTTTTACGATCTATGGCAGGGCAGAAAAGAATTAATTGAAGTAAATGGATTTGAACTCAACTCAAGAGGGGAGAGAATTAAGATTCATCGTAAAGTGGGCAGAGAAAATTTTGCCCCTCATCCTATTTCTTATTACAAGCGATTAATTCAAGCCTTTAAAGAGAAGGTGTAAGGAAGGTTTGAACAAATTATATAAACGAAAACAGAGTAGTGACTAGACTCTTCCATCAAATATTGGTAAGGTAGGAATCGATTAAAAAAAGCTAGGGGAAATAAAAGGCAGTTTCTCCTAGCTGATTAAATAGAGCAGAATCTTCTATAAATAATACACTTTGAAAATGATATCCTGTGGGTGATTCCCAAATTTCTTTCCGAAAATCGTAGCGCCACCTACACATTCCGCATCTTCTTTCACTTCAATGCGAAACGTCCAGCGATCACAATTGTCATCTAGGTCATTGATGGTGACAGATGAAATAGGGTCTCCATCAATATACGTACCATGGTTAGTAATTCGTAGTGTTTTAAGAAGCCCATATTGATTAAGATTATGTGGCCACCATTCTGGTGTAAGTTTACCTCTTGTATCAGCAAAGTCTCCAGGACTTCTCCATGTTCCTAGTTCTATCCCATTTAATGAAAAGGTAATGTCAGAAGGCCAATTGTCATTAGAGAATGGAAATTCAGAGCATACTTCTAAACTAATTTCAAATTGTTGAATGTTTTCTTCCTTTTTTAAAAAGTTAGGAATTGTGTATTGAATAAAGCCTTGCGTAAACCACAGAATTTCTGCTTCTACTCTTTTGGGATCCATAAATAGTTTCGGTTCATCTACTCTTCCGATAAAATCCTTTTCTGAAGCTAATCCACATGTTGGCTTTAAATCATAATCTGTGTAATGACCGATTGGAACAGAGGTTTCATAAGAAGCGAAAGAATGATAAATTTTCTTCGGAAAGTTGATTTCGATATGATCCACCTTTAACATGGAAATCTTCTGTAATCCTGATTTACCTGGTACTTTCTCTGTTTTTATCAGTCCTGCATCTTCTAATTTTTTTACATGTTTTGTTACAATGGCACTGCTGATGCCTAATTCTTTGGCAAGTTCCTTTATATTCATTTTATTTTTAGACAGTAACTGAATAATTGTCATACGAACTTCACTTGCTAAAGCTTCGTACACTACTAAAGAGGAATTATCGATCCCCAATTGCATGTAGACCCCTTCTTTCAGAATATCTAGTTAACATTAAAGTTTTCTTCTTGTACAAAAGATAACATGTAAATTAATCTCTGTAAATAATTTCTTTCAAAATAAAAATTGATTAACAAATGAGTTAATTATTTATCGGAAAATAGGCCAAGGTTTATGCGGTTATTATCTTAAAGAATATCTAGTTCTCTATTTATTCATATTTCCTCCTAAAGTATAAATTCCCTTTAAAATTATCAACAGCAGATATTTATTTAGAAACGTTTAGTTTATGATTTATCTATAGAATTTTCCAATAATTTGTTAAACTGGTTATAAGCTATTGTGGGAAGGCTGGTGAAAATTTGATTAATAGTAAAAATATTTACCTAATTCGTCATTGTGAGGCGTATGGCCAGAAAGCGGAAGCTCCTTTAACTGCTAATGGAAAGAGACAGGCGAGTGAGTTAGCGGATTTTTTGAAAGATGAAGGCATCCAATTAATCCTCTCTAGCCCCTATCTTCGTGCATATGAATCCGCTAAGCCATTGGCAGAAAGACTCCAAATACCGATTCAAAATGAGGAGCGCTTGATAGAAAGAAAGCTTAGTAGCCGAAATCTAAACAATTGGCAATCTTTATTGAAACAATCTTTTACAGATTTAGATATTATATACGAAGGCGGAGAATCCAGTAGACAAGCGATGACAAGAGCAACAGAAGTAATGAAGGAGTGTCTTCAAAGACCAGAGAATAGGTTTGCAATAGTGACACATGGGAATTTGCTTGCATTAATGTGGAAATATGTTGATCCTTCCGTCGGTTATATAGAATGGAGCAAGCTTTCGAATCCTGATGTCATTCAAATTAATTACCATTCAGATAGGGTATCAGTTAAACGAATATGGGGGGATAACGATTGAAGGAAGAGAGGATGTTTCATCGACCATTTGGAGTCTATGGAATTCTTGTAGAAAAGGATAGATTGCTCGTTATACATAAGAAGAGGGGGCCATATGCCAATCGCTTTGATTTACCTGGTGGGAGTTTGGAGCAAGGAGAAAGTTTAGCGATGGCAATGAGAAGAGAGTTCTTAGAAGAGACAGGGATAGAAATAGAAATACAGAAGCAGATTGGGATGGCTGATTTTATGTTCCCTTGTAACTGGAGGGAATTTACACATATTCACCATATCGCTGCATTTTACACAGCTAGAAAAATAGGTGGGGAAATTACTGTTCCAGAGCAATTTGAGAAGCAAGATTCGTTAGGAGCTGAATGGGTTTCTATAGAAAATATTACTATCCATAAATCATCGCCACTTGTATTAAAGGCTGTAGAATGGATACAAACCGGATCACTCGGATTGGAGGTCACATGTTTTCCAGAATGGGAGGTGAAAAAAACCTTCCATATATAAAGAAAGGAGAGCGTACATATGATCATAAGAAAAGCAAAAAGTGAGGATGCCAAAGGAATTGCAAAAGTACATTTAGATAGTTGGAGAACAACCTATAGGGGGATAGTTCCGGATACCTATTTGAAGGCACTTAATTATGAGGAAAAAGAAAAAATCTGGAAAAGGGCTATCCCGACAGGTAGTGTCTTTGTTGCTGAAAATGAAGAGGGTCAGATTGTTGGTTTTGCAAATGGTGGAAAAGAAAGAAGTGGACAGTATACAGGTTATGAGGGAGAGTTATACGCCATTTATCTTTTGGAAGCCTATCAAGGAAAAGGAATTGGCAGCTCCCTCGCGAAAAAAGTTTTCGAATATTTAAAAGAAATAGGGTTTAATAGCATGATTATTTTTGCATTAGAGGAAAATCCAGCTTGTAAGTTTTATGAAGCGATTGGTGGAAAAAGAATTGGAACAGAAGAGATAGAAATTGGTGGCAAAGAGTTTGCCGAAGTCGTATTCGGATGGAATCTGGAGTAGTGCAAGAATACATTTACGGCGAAGTTGGTGCCCTGAATATGTTTCATTAGATAATTAAAAATCCTACTGGTACTAAAGGCATGTTTCTTTCGGATAAATAAGGAAAGGATTAAGCCATTTGAAAGCAAAAAATCATTCGTTTCCCGAGGTGTCAACTCGTAAAAGGAAAGCGGACACTCGGGAAATCGACTCATTATCTGCATCTTTGCACGGTGCTACTATTTTTCTATAAGGGATTACTTTTAAGAAGATAGCTTCTCTACAATCATCCGCTTTCCAGTATTTAAGGTAAACTCAAAGCGGTCCGTATTTTTTTCATTATAGAAGAAATGGTGATTCACACTGCAAAGATCTTCCTCATTATCAAAAATCATCATATTAACGCCACTCTTGCGCTTTTCGTCTTTTAAGAAAGTAAGATGATTATAACAGTATATACAATCATATATGGAGAACTTCATCGAATTTAGAGTAGTAATAAATTGATAAAAGCTATCATCACTTAAATCATCTAATAATTCCTCCAATGCAAAGACAAGATGCTTTCGTATCCGAATGGGATCTTCATGCTTTAAAAAATAAATCGATCCAGAGATATTTATTTTCCCATCCTCTAGAAGAATTCCTTTTCGCCAACGATTTAAGGAATGAATTTCGATTTCTTGATGTAAATATTCGTCAAGCATCGAAGCATCCTCTGTTTCTTCATCAAAAAAAATCCATTGATTGTTTATATATTCAACTGTACCTTTCGTAAAGGCACGTGTTTGAAATTCAATAAGTTTTGATCTATGCTGATTGTTCATTGTAAACCTCCCAAAGATTACACGCCCATAAATTCTTTTTAGACAGATAAATAAATTTTTATAACTAATCTTTCTTTTTCCTTCATTAAAATATTGAAAACGATTAATTTATCCTTTTTGAGTGGATCATGAGATAAACCTCGTATGGACAAATAACCATTTTTATTTAGATGCATAGAATACCTCATACTGATTGATTGGTATCTAATCATAAGTTCCACGGAAGAAAGGATGATAATCATGTGTGGAATAACAGGTTGGGTTGATTACAAAAAAGATTTAAGAAACGAGTCGGTCATTTTATCCGCTATGGCAGAAACATTGGCAAAAAGAGGGCCAGACGATACTAATGTTTGGACTGCGTTACATGCAGGTTTCGGACATAAACGCTTAGTGGTGGTAGATCCGCTAAATGGTATTCAGCCAATGACAAAAGAAAAACAAGGCTTTCATTACACTATTTGCTACAATGGTGAATTGTATAATACAGAAGACATAAGAAAAGAATTACTAATAAAAGGATATTCATTCCAAGGTCATTCTGATACAGAAGTTTTACTTACTTCCTATATAGAGTGGGGAGAAGAATGTCTGCAGTACTTAAATGGGATATTTGCATTTGCTGTTTGGGATGAGAAGCGAAATTCTTTATTTATTGGAAGAGATCGCTTAGGAGTTAAACCGTTATTTTATACCGAAGTTGGAACTAGCTTAATCTTTGGCTCTGAATTGAAAGCATTGCTTGCACATCCAAATGTGAAGACGGAGTTAGATAGAGAAGGGTTAGCAGAAGTTTTTGCGCTTGGACCTTCCCATACACCTGGAAGTGGAATCTATAAAGGAATTAAAGAGCTTCGACCAGGGCATGCATTAAAGTTTACACAGGATGGCTTGAAAGTATGGCGTTATTGGAATGTGCAAAGTGAGGAGCATTCTGATTCGTTTGATGAAACAGTTGAAAAAGTTCGTTTCCTTTTTAAAGATGCGGTTACTAGACAATTAGTATCAGATGTGCCATTAAGTACCTTTCTTTCCGGTGGAGTGGATTCCAGTGCCATTACAGCAATTACTTCTATGGAATATGAGAAAAATGGGAAAGGACCTCTTCACACCTATTCAATCGATTATGAAGGAAATGATAAGTTCTTTAAAGCAAATGAGTTCCAGCCGAACTCTGATGGTGTATATATAAAAAAAATGACAGATACATTTGGAACCATCCATCATAATTGTATTATCACCCAAGAAACATTGGCCGACTTTTTGCATGAAGCAGTAACGGTAAGAGATGTACCTGGAATGGCTGACGTTGATTCCTCCTTATTATGGTTCTGTCGAGAAATAAAGAAGGATTTTGTCGTAAGCTTATCTGGGGAATGTGCAGACGAAATCTTCGGAGGATATCCATGGTTTAGAAGAGAGGCTGATTTACAAAGAGCAGGATTCCCGTGGATGAGATCGATTGAAGAACGACAAAATTTATTGAAAGATTCATGGAGTAATAAATTGCAATTAAAAGAGTATATGATGGATAAATATAACCAAACTATTGCGGAAACGCCTAAATTAGCTGGCGAAAGTAAAGAAGATGCAAAAAGAAGAGAATTATTCTATCTTAATCAATTATGGTTCATGACCACATTATTAGAGCGAAAAGACAGAATGAGTATGGGAGCAAGTCTTGAGGTGCGTGTGCCGTTTGCAGACCATCGCTTAGTAGAATATGTGTGGAATGTACCATGGGAGATGAAGAATTACAAGGGAAGAGAAAAAGGATTGCTGCGAAAAGCATTAGAAGGAATTCTTCCAGATGAAGTTCTTTATCGCAAGAAAAGTCCGTATCCAAAGACGCATAATCCGATTTACACAAAAACAGTAACAAATATGCTAAAGAGTGCATTAACAGATAAAAGTTCAGTTTTATATGAATTCTTTGATAAAGAACGACTATCAGAAATTATTGAAACAGAAGGTTCTGCATTCAAAGAACCATGGTTTGGCCAACTAATGACTGGACCACAGCTGCTTGCACACTTAGTACAAATCCATCATTGGTTCAAAGATTATCATATCAATATTGTGGAGTAAGAAAGCGAAAAAAATCCCTAGAATGACGATTCTATCGTGCTATCTAGGGATTTTTTATGTTTTATCATGAAGTGGAGAATTTCCCTTATGGATGAATTTTTTTAGTAATAGGACAAATAAGAGGAAGCAAGGGAAAGCAAATTGTAAAGGTAAATATAGTAGATACGGAACAACTAGAGAAGCTTCTTTAATATGATCATTAATTTCTAAACTAATGAAAATAGAAAACATGGAAATAATACAGACGCTAGGTACGACAAAATAGCGATAAGGGGATTTAAAAATATATTCTAACCCCTTTAACCCTCCATAAATAAAGATGGAACTTTTAATAACAATTCCTAGCATAATGATAAAAACAGCAAGAGCATCAATTCTTTCAAAAAAATCCGCGATGGAAATAAGCCTTGTTGTGCTCAAAATTGGAAAGGTAGCTCTTGAAGCAGTTGTTACTCCTAAAGATGCAGTAATAATTAATGTAGCAATAGTGAGCAATATCCCAGATACTGCTACTGAATAGATAACAGATTTCTTACGCATTTTTATGTTGGAAATGTGTGGAAAAACACATGTCATTACAATTAATTCTCCGTAAGGTCGGCTTACTTCAATCGGAAACATTGCCTCGATTACAGGTAGGATGCCTCTTGCCAATACTGGCTGGATTTTTGTAATAGATATATTTTGACTTGCGAATAAGAAAATAATGAGTAGGAAAAGAAATAGAGCTGAATAGGGTGTAAATATTTCAGTTGTTCTTCCTAAGATTTCAATTCCTAAATATAGTATATAGCCAATTATAACCATTAAGGAAAGAATAATAATTTCAATTGGCGTTAACGGGAGGATAAAGGTAGATGTTAATTCGCCAAAATCCCTAATTGTTCTAGCTGCAAGATAAAAAAAGTAAAGAGAATAGACAAGCGTAATGGGAATAGCAAAAAATCGATTGAATCCAAACTCAATGATCTCAAATAAATTCTTTGAAGGCACTAATTCATTTATATTAAGAAAAAAAGAGGCAATAATTAAGCCTGTAAAGGTCGAGAGAAGTACCGTAATCCAAGCATCCTCTTTTGCGGTAATACCAAGGACAACAACTAGCGTAGTACCTAGGTTAAAACCAATAATAATAGCAAATAACTGACTTAGCGATAGATTTTCTTTTAGCATGAAAAGGAATCTCCTAATTGGAAATATGTAGATGCTTAAAGTAGTATTTGTTTCATTTACCAGTAATATGCAAGAAAAAGGATGTTTTTATGTAACGATAATTTAAGATAGCCTACGTTCTAGGTTGCGTTCTAAGTGGAATATAATCAGCGTAATGAAAAAATCAGTGGGGGAGTCCACTGATTGAAAGGTGTTTAAAAATTGGTAGTAATCTATCCTATTGGCTTTTCTTGGGTAATGGCATGTTTAGGCTGCTTTTGCAGTAAGAAAAAGAATACGCCGAACAAAACAAGGATACCACCTATGATTTGAGAATGGATTAATCGCTCATTTAATAGTAGTACAGCTAAAAGGGTAGCTCCAACGGGTTCTCCTAAAATGCTCATAGAAATAGTTGTTGCATTAACATAATTTAGTAACCAATTGTTGATAACATGCGCAAGTGTTGGAACAATTGCAAGCAGTATAAAAATACCCCATTCTCTGCCAGAGTAGCCAGTTAATGACTCACCTGCTATTAAATTATAGACAGTTAACAAACAGGCAGCAAAAAAGAAAACGGTAAATGTATAAATCCAATGAGTCATTTTTTTAATAATATTTTGACCAATTAATAAATAGCCAACTACTGCAATCACGCTCAAGAAGGAAAGAACATCTCCTATAATTGCATTGCTGTCAAGTCCAATATCTCCCCAGCCAATCATCACAGCACCAATAATCGCAATACCCATAGTCAGAATAGCAGTGGAATTGGTTCTTTCTCGAAAGAAAATAAATCCACCAAGAAGAGAGACAATAGGCTGAAGTGCCAAGATAATCGTAGAACTAGCTACAGTAGTAAACTTTAGAGAACTGAACCAAAGGGCAAAATGCAACGCTAAAAAAGAGCCGGAAAAAAATAAGAACGACCAATCTTTTTTGGAAAGCTTTTTAAAATCATTTCTGTGTATGTATACCATGGGAATCATAAAAAGACATGCGAGCCACATTCGATACATGCTTAATATTGTGGCAGGAGCCTCCGACCATTTCACGAATATCGCAGAAAAGGAGATTGCGATAATAGAGATAAGTAAGGGAAGCCCAATTGATTTGGATGGTGCTTGCTGATTCACTTTATTTCCTCCTGACAATTCAAACAATTCGATCTAATAGTAAATATAGTACGTTCCACGTTAGGAAACAATCATTATTTTCAGTTCTTGGAAAAAATTTATGGAAGAGGTAGGAGAAGGCGCCCACGAGGATACAATGCAAATGGACACCTTTTAATAAAAAAACGCACTTTAACTTACATGGATATATTCATAGTTCATATTAAAGCGAAGGATACTGGATTCATATGGTCCGAGTATTACTGCTAAATCATCTGATTCAGCTGCATATTCTTCGTCTGTTAATAAAAGAGAGATTTTTTTCCCCCGCAATGGAAAGGGGAGCAGAAATTGTACTTCCGTTTCACTTTTATTAATAACGGTGAGTATGATTTCTGCCTCATTCTTTGAATAATAGGCTAAACAAGAATCTGTGTTTGTCAAAAAGTAGAAATTATTGCTATTTATGAGAAAGGAGCTTTGCTTACGAACTTGAATTAATTGCTTAACAAATTCTTTTAGCTTTTCATCGTGCTCTCCTGAATTCCAAAGCATACATTTTCGACAGCCAGGGTCGGCTCCTCCTCCTAAACCAATTTCGTCTCCATAGTAAATGCAAGGAGTGCCAGGATAGGTAAAGAGAAAGGTGAATAAAAGCTTCACACGTTCTTTTCGATAACTACATTCATGAAGTATCCTCGGTGTATCATGGCTCCCGATTATATTAAATAATACGTTATTCACCGTACTAGGGTATGCATGTAAGGTTGTCGTCATATCCTCCATAAATTGTTTGGCAGAAATCATGTCATAGGCAAAAAATTGAAGTGCTTTCGTTAGTAAAGGATAATTCATTACCGAGTCAAATTGCTCTCCTCGAAGCCATGGTAGGGAATCATGCCAAATTTCTCCTAATATAAAAAGGTCTGGTTTTAAGTCTTTCACGGCTGTGCGGAAAGATCTCCAAAATTCATGGTCAATTTCATTGGCAACATCCAAGCGCCAGCCGTCGATATCACATTCTGTTATCCAGTATTTTGCTACATGTAAAAGATATTCTTTCACTTCTTGATTGGCTGTATTAAATTTGGGCATTGCTTCAAAAAAGCCAAATGTTTCATAATTTATCGTGTTAGCTTCTTTTAAAGGAAATTTATGTATATGAAACCAGTCTTTATAGCGCGAATTCTCTTCGTTTTTTAGAACATCTTGAAATGGTGGGAAGTGATAGCCGCAATGATTAAATACAGCATCAAGCATGACTCGAATCCCACGATTGTGACATTCTCTTACAAGCGTTTTAAGTAATTCTGTATCGCCAAATTGTGGATCCACTTCTAAATAGTTAATGGTATCGTATTTATGATTGCTTTTTGCATGAAAAATAGGAGTAAGATAAATCCCAGTTATTCCAAGGTCTGAAAGATAGTCTAAAGAATCAATAATTCCCCGGAAATCGCCTCCAAAGAAATTCCATAAGCCAGGTTCTTCTTGTCCCCACGGTGCAGTGTCTATAGGATTTAAAGAACTATCCCCATTTCGAAATCTTTCTGGGAATATTTGATACCAAATAGTTGAAGAAACCCATGAAGGAGGAGAAAAAACGTCTTTCTCGTGAAGATAGGGCAAGCAAAAATAATAGCCGGCATCTTCTGGAATAAAGGGAAAGAAGCCTTTTTCGGTATAAGTTATTTGTTGTTCATTACCTCTTATGATAAAGCCATAACGAATTCTTTTTTTATTTAAAATGGTGCAATGCCAATAATCAAAAAGAGAATCAGTTCCGCTTTTTTTCATCATCATTCGGTGTGATACCCAATGATAATTACTCATTTCGTATTGATCACCGTAAATTATTTCGATTTCATTCACATTTGCTCTTTTTGTTCGAATTCGAATATGGAGGGTATCTCCATTTTGTAAATAGCAGTAATTACCGTCACTTCGATGATAGATTGAAGCCAAATCAATCATTTTTCACACTCCCTATACATTCTTTCTATATCTTTTTGCCACTAGTGTTGACAGAATAGAAAGTTTTTAAAAGGGAAAATAAAATTAGCTATCATAGAAAAAACCACTCGCAATAAAGGTGCGAGCGGTTTGGAATTGATAGAGAGTTAAAATGATTTATCCGTTAACGATGCTTCCTCCATTGACATGAAGAACTTGTCCAGTAACATAAGTCGAATCATTACTAGCCAAATATACATAGGCTGGAGCAAGCTCACAAGGCTGACCTGCACGTTTTAAAGGAGTATTCCCACCAAAGGATGCCACTTGTTCACTGTCAAACGTAGAAGGAATGAGTGGCGTCCAAATTGGTCCTGGAGCTACTCCATTCACACGAATGCCTTGTCCAGCAAGAGACTGCGATAAGGAACGAGTGAAAGCTGTAATCGCTCCCTTTGTAGAGGAATAATCGATTAATGTTTCATTCCCTTTATAGGCAGTGATTGATGTCGTATTGATAATTGTATCTCCTGACTCTAAATGAGGAAGGGTCGCTTTTGTTAAGTAAAACATAGAGAAAATATTTGTTCGGAATGTTTTTTCTAATTGTTCGGCACTAATATCTAGCAAACTTTGTTGTGGATGCTGTTCAGCTGCATTATTCACTAAAATATTAACTTTTCCAAATTCAGATACAGTTTTTTCCACAATTGTTTTGCAGAAGCTCTCATCACCAACATCTCCAGCAAGCAATAAGCATTTTACTCCTTCTGCTTCTACTAGCTCTTTTGTCTTTTGGGCGTCATCATGTTCATTTAAGTAAACAATTACGATGTCTGCACCTTCTTTTGCATAATAAATGGCTACAGACCGGCCGATTCCACTATCTCCACCAGTAATGATAGCAGTTTTTCCTTTTAATTTTTCTGAGCCTTTGTAAGCGGGATCAACATCTTTAGGCATTGGATTCATTTCTGTCTGAATGCCTGGCTGCTGATTCTGATGCTGTGGGGGTAAGGTTTGTTGTAATTGTTCCTTCTTGCTATTACTCATATGAATCACTCCTTCTATCTTTTGTCCATGTTTACTTATTTTTCCCAAATCTACTAATATAAACATGGAAAAAATAGGGTTAATGGAAAGGGAGGGATTCAAAAAAAGATGGCAGCCTAATTTGGCTGCCATCCGACTACTAGTTAGCGATAATTGACAAATTGCACATCAATCGTAATTTTTGATTCGTCTTTTACAGCTGCGATAATCTTTTGTAAATCGTCACGGCTTTTAGCAGTTACACGGATTTGATCGTCTTGCTGTTGTGTTTTCACTTTTAATCCACTGTTCTTAATTAACGCATTAATTATTTTAGCATTATCTTTATCAATGCCCTGGATTAATTTCGCTCTTTGGCGGACTGTTCCCCCTGAAGCTCCTTCTATTTTGCCATAATCTAAGTTTTTAATGGGAATGCCGCGTTTAAACATTTTACTGATAAGGACATCTTTCAGCTGCTCTAATTTATATTCATCATCCGAAACAAGAACTAATTCTTCTTTGTCCAATGTTATATTACTCTTGCTTCCTTTAAAATCATAGCGGTTTTGAATTTCCTTCATTGCTAACTGTACTGCATTTGTAACTTCAGAAAAATCTACCTTTGAAACAATATCAAATGAGCTATCTTTTGCCATAATTACCTCCTGATTTATGGAATCATACACGATTTCTAAGTATATCTAGTGCTAATTCCATTTCTTTTATGCTTGTATTATAGTAAAATATAGCAGTTGTAACAACTTTAGGCATGAAGTATTCACTAAATAGGGAATAATGATGATAAAAGAATATAGATGAAAAGTTGAATAGACAAGAAATAAAGGAGGAAAACAAATGTCGTTAAGAGATTATATGGGGCGTGTAGAAATATTAACGGTTGCAAGAATAGCATCTTTCGGTTATTTTTTGACAATTGAAGAGGAAGACGAGGATGTACTTTTGCATTTTAGTGAAACAGATCAAAAATTTGAAGAAGGCGATGAAGTACGCGTCTTTATTTACAGTGATTCACAAGGAAGAGCATGCTCCAGTACATATATCCCGTCTATTGCGGTTGGTAAATATGATTGGGTAAAAGTAACGGATCGTAAAGAGGGCATTGGCTGCTTTTTTGATATTGGTTTGAAAAAGGACATGCTATTAGGAGAAGATGATTTACCAGTTCATGAAGAGGTTTGGCCAGAAGTTGGAGATATGCTTTATATTACTTTAAAGGTAAATAAAAATAATTATTTGTATGTAAAACCAGCTACGGATCCAATTATTGAAGAAATGTCAACAAAGGCGACAAGAGAAGATTTTAATAAAAACATTCATGGCTATATTTATCGAACAGCGAAAGTTGGAAGCTGGATTTATACAGCAGAAGGCTATAAAGGATTTATTCACGAATCTGAGCGAGGTCAAGAACCAAGATTAGGGGAAAAAGTTAGTGGTCGTATAATCGACGTTAAGTTAGATGGCACAGTAAATATATCCTTATTACCAAGAAAAGAAGAAGCACTTGATAAGGACGCACAACTAATTTTGGATTATTTAATTATGCGAAAAGGTGCAATGCCTTATGGAGATAAGAGTATGCCTGAGGACATTAAAGAACGTTTTAATCTAAGTAAAGGATCGTTTAAACGTGCACTTGGTAAGTTAATGAAAGAAAATAAAGTGTATCAAGAAGAAGGCTGGACGTATTTAAAGGATAATAGTGAAAAGTAATTGATTATAAATGAGATAGGTGCATTCCAAAATTTGGGATGCGCTTTTTGTAGGTATATAAAGATCTAAAAAGCTTTTTTTGGGAGGATAAGCATGAAGGGGGAGCTCAGTGCTCTATTTGGGAAGATACCACCTGGAAAGGTAACAGAGAAGCCATCGCAAACGCCCTTCACAACAAAAAACAAGTAGCTATAAATCTCTAGACTACAATAAAGATAACAAAACCTAAAAAAGGAGCTGCCAATCCCATTGACAGCTCCTCCATAACTTATAAATGATCTGTTTTTTTGCTGTATTGATGTTTACCATTTTTGCGATTTTTTTCACGCATCATGTTCTTTTCATGACGCAATGCATTGTTGTCTTTTGCTTTTTTATCATTATCAGAAGTATGTGGCATAAAAATACTCCTTTCAGCATCATCTTTTGTTCCATAGAACATTGATAGTATGACTGAAAGGAGTAAACTTTATTCTATTTAATGCTGTTATTCTGAAACTTTATTTAAGAAGAAAATAGCAATCGTTCCAGCACCAGTATGTGAACCAACAGATGCACCAATAGAAGAAATGAATACGTCTTGTGGATGGAATTTTTCTACAATCATTTCTTTCACTTCTAAAGCAGTTGCTTCATCATCTGCATGGCTTATGGCAAACACTTGTTGATCCAATTTTTCGCCCCGCTCCTCTATTAGTTCCATCATTCTGCGCAAGAGCTTCTTTTTGCCACGAATTTTTTCAAGAGGAACCAATTTTCCGTCTTCAACATGAAGGAGAGGCTTTATATTTAGTAACCCACCGAGAAATGCAGATGCTTTTGAAACACGGCCACCTTTGGCTAAATATTCCAAATCCTCCACTGTAAATAAGTGTTCCATATGCTCGCATAAGAACTTTAGTCGTGGTATAATTTCACTTACGTCTTTCCCTTGATCGCGGAGTTTCACCGCTTCTTGAACAACTAAACCAGCACCTAATGATGCGCATTTGCTATCAATGATTGTGAAATCAAAATTAGGATATTCTTCCTTTACTTGCTCTGAAATCATTACTGCTGTTTGGTACGTTCCAGATAATTGCGAAGAAAATGCAATATATACAGCTTTTTCGTTATTCTGAGCTAATGCTGTAAAAACATCTTTAAATAATGCAGGAGAAACTTGTGATGTTTTTGGAACTTGTCCGCTGCGAATAGCATTATAGACAGTGGTTGGTTCAATTGTTTTTAAATCCTCGTATTCTTTACCGTCTAAATTAACTTTTAGCGGTAATAGTGTAACCTCATGTTTCTCATAATAGGATAGAGGTAAATCACTCGCACTATCTGCTAGGATTTTAAAAGTCATATTCATTCCACTTCTTTCTATTTTTTATAAAAACATATGGTAATTGGAGTACAGTTATGATAAATAACAATAAACTCTGTGAAAATGCCTTGTTTTTGATAACAAGGCATACTTATTTGTAGTTTATAAAATTTTAAGAGAAAAAACAATGAATAGTAAATGCAATAATAGTAAAAATTACTATATATCGTAATGGAGGATACATATGTATTGGTTATTAACAAAAAAATTAGTTGTTGTTATTTTTGGGGCATTATTAAATGCTATTGCCATGAATTTTTTCCTGATACCTGCTGATGTGTATGCAAGCGGCTTTGCAGGTGTAGCCCAACTTGTATCAAAAGTAACACCAATTTCTACGGGTATATTATTATTTATTCTCAATGTTCCCATTGCTATACTTGGCTGGATAAAGGTAGGGAGATCATTTACCTGTTTTAGCTTTTTAAGCGTAGTTTTTATGTCTTTGTTTATGGAAATCATTCCAGTAACAAGCTATTCACATGATATTTTGCTGAATGCTGTTTTTGGTGGTGTAATTGCTGCGGTTGGAGTGGGCTTAACATTAAAATGGGGAGCATCTACTGGCGGAATGGATATTATCGCAATGATTCTTTCTCGGGTGCAAGATAAGCCAGTCGGTACTTATTTCTTTATATTAAATGGAGCAATTATCATTACAGCAGGCGCCATGTTCGGTTGGGAAAAAGCTTTATATACGCTAGTGAATCTCTATGCGGCAACAAAGGTGATTGATACGATACATACTGCACATCAAAAATTAACCGTGATGATTATTACAAAGAAAACGACAGAACTAAAGATTGCCATCCATGAAAAATTAGTTAGGGGTATTACAATTTTGCCAGCACGGGGAGCATTTTCCAATGAACCAAAGGAAATGCTAATGATTGTTGTGACACGTTATGAACTATATGATATAGAACGAGTGATTAAGGAAGTTGATCCACATGCATTTACCAATGTAGTACAGACGACAGCAGTACTAGGTTTCTTTCGAAAAGCATAAAGGAGGTTGTTGGTTTGCAGAAAATACTAGCAGTTGTCTTATGTGTTATCATAAGTGGATTTACTCCGTATATGTCCACAGCATCGGCAAATTCTAATAAAGAAAAAGTGGATCTTTCTAATCTCTCTGTAAATGGGGCAAATGGAAATTATCTCGTTAAAGGGATGATTTCTGGTAGTGAAGATGATGTCTATTATACAGTGGAGGATGGCCACAATGAATTAATCGCCAAAAAGAAAGTGCCATTAACCAATCACAAATTTATGCTAGAAATTCATTTGAATAAGAAAGATCTTCCTACGAATGGAACGGTTATTTTATACTTTTCGGAAGAGGGAAAAGAGCCATATCCAGTGGTGTTAGAAACATTTTCTTGAACTTACGGCTTATTTCCATAACAGGCTTGCGAAACTACTAAAAAAAAGCTGTCCAATAAAGTATATCTCCCAAGCGTTTTCTTTTTATACGCTTGTAAAGAGTAACTTTATTTGGACAGCTTCATTCATTATTGTGTGTGAATTTGATCCAGCTCTTTTTGTAAAGCTGCTAATTGCGACTGTTCGGCTGTAGTTGTGTTCGAATATGCAGAGCTAATGGCATTCTTTGCTTTATCAACTAAGCCGTCTAAATCTTTGCCGTTCGCATATTTAGCTACTTCAACTGCTTGTCTGGCTTCTTGAAAAAGTCTATTTCCCATTTATTCTAATCCTCCATGAAATTGTCTTTCATTTGACATTTTGTAGCTCTCAGCTTCAGCATATGTCATATGATAAGGGATACGTTCGGAATGCTTTGATACGGAGTCTACTCCTTGCTGTACGAAGCGTTTCGATTTATTTCGTTTTCCCATTCATGATCCCTCCGAGTGTTAGAGTATAATTGGAAAGACAAAGAAGCATTTCATTTTCAAGTGAAACAGTGATTTGCTGCTTCTATTATAGTATGGTCGAAAGTATCAGCTTTAAAGACGGTAAAGATACCCAACTTTTAAAGAGCACGAAGGTTTAAAGCCTCATTTAAATAAATAGCTATTCCGTCTTCTTCATTGGATAAAGTAATGTCATTAGCAAGGGTTTTTAACTCATCAATCCCATTCCCCATTGCTACCCCTTTTCCAGCATATTCAATCATTTCAAAGTCATTATCTTCATCTCCAAAGGCAATAATATTTTTTTGTGGGATTTGATAGTAATCAGACACCTTTTGCAATCCAATTGATTTATTTATCCCTGTTTTAACAATTTCAATGACATGAAATGGGTCTGCCCAACGGCGATGGTCAATTAAATCTGCATGGACTTCAGATAAATGCTTGCGGATTGCAGGAACATGCTCTTCTTCTGCATGAATTAGGATTGAAGTAGGAGCACTTTCCAAAAATTCGAGTAGGTTTCCAACCGTTACTTTTGGATTTCCTAAGGAAAAAATATCGATTAGTTTTTCATCATGATAATGATAGTACACATCATCCATTACTTCTGCGATAATGTTATGAAAAGGATAATCATTGCATGCAGCTACAATATCACGAGCTGTTTTTATATCAAGAGGGGAATGATAAAAACCCCAATTTGAATCTTTTGGATGATGAATAAAAGCTCCATTAAAGTTAACGATAGGAGTATGTAAGTTTAATTCATGATAAATCGCTTCGCTTGCGCGGAAAGGTCTCCCAGTTGCAATCATCACTTCATGACCATCATTCATCGCTTTTTGAATGACTTTTTTTGTAAGGGGAGAAATGGTTTTATCATCTTTTAATAAAGTTCCGTCAAGGTCTAAGGCAATTAGGTGTTTTTCTGTCATAGTGTCTCCTTTAGTGTCAATATAGTAATTTTAAATTCATCTTTTTAGGGGCGTAATTTTCGAAAAAAATGCCACTTCATGTTACACTTACTAATACATATAGAATATTATTACACTTTATTCGTTAATTCTACTTTTAGCTTGTTAAGTTATGTAAAATAAATGAAATAGTAGATAAACTCCCTTTATAATCTTTACAGTTTTCCCCACTTTTAACGGAGTGACATTCCCTTTAAGCTGGAGGAGAATGCGAAGAAGCTAATGGGAGAAGAACTGTCCGTAAAGGTCCGATTGGTTCAACTAATCATCAGTGGGAAAAGGGCATCCCACTGAAGAAAGTTTCCCTTTATCCCACTCTTAACGGACAGTAACTCTCCCCTTTAAGCTGGAGGAGAATGCGAAGAAGCTAATGGGAGAAGGACTGTCCGTAAAGGTCCGATTGGTTCAACTAATCATCAGTGGGGAAAGGGCATCCCACTGAAGAAAGTTTCACTTTATCCCACTCTTAACGGACAGTAACTCTCCCCTTTAAGCAGTAGGAGAATGCGAAGAGGTTAATGGGAGAAGAACTGTCCGTAAAGGTCCGATTGGTTCAACTAATCATCAGTGGGGGAAGGCATCCCACTGATGAAAGTTTCACTTTATTGTACATGAATTATTTATTTTTTCCAAAAAGGAGGGGCGAGAGATGATTCTGGTTGAAAAATTACATATAGAAGAAATTCCAGTTTTGCATATTGTAAAAAAAGACCACTATGATCAAAAACGACCATATATTCAATTTACACACGGCTTTACCAGTGCAAAGGAGCATAATCTCCATTTTGCCTATCACTTAGCAGAGAAGGGATTTCGCGTTGTTCTCCCTGATTGTTTATATCATGGAGAACGAGAGCAGGGATTATCCTCTATGGAATTATCGATGAATTTCTGGCAAATTGTGATGAAAACGATTGATGAAATGGAAGAGATAAAAAATTATTTTAGCAAGAAAGAACTTATTGATGAAAAGTATATAGGTATTGTTGGAACAAGTATGGGCGGGATTGTTACATTAGGTGCATTAAAAAAGTATCCGTGGATTAATACTGCTGTGAGTTTGATGGGAATGCCATATTATGAGAAATTTGCTCACTATACCATTTCTGAAGTGAAAAAAAGAGGCTATGAGCTGCCGCTTAGTGAGAGGGAAATCGAGGAGCTAATTAGGCAATTAGAAGAACTGGATCTAAGCAAGGCACCAGAAGCATTACAGCATCGTCCTCTGATGTTCTGGCATGGGAAGAAGGATGAAGTTGTACCATATTCCTATTCTCATCAGTTTTATGAACATATAAAGCCACTGTATGAGGAAGTACCCGATCGATTAGTATATCTTTCGGAAGAAAATACAGGTCATAAAGTAAGTAGAAGTGCTATGCTGAAAACAGTGGAATGGTTTGAAAAACATTTAGAAGCTGGATTGTAAAAAGAGTGATTCAAATCCTTTTTTCTAGACATCATTATTTGTTATAGTGTTATTATAAAGATAAAATTTCTCTTGAAGAAGATAGGAAATATGCTTGACCATAAATAAATATAAGGGGTGCCTTCACATGAATGAAGAACTAAAAGATAGTATAATGGGTGCACTGGAGCTTGTAATCGATCCAGAACTTGGTGTCGATATTGTAAACTTAGGTTTAGTTTACGATTTGGAGCTTAAAGAAGATGGTCTATTGGTGGTAACGATGACGTTAACAGCAATGGGATGCCCACTTGCAGGTGTTATTGTTGATCAAGTAAAAGCAGCCTTAACCGACATTCCAGAAGTAAGTGATACAGAAGTAAATATTGTCTGGTCTCCAGCTTGGACGAAAGATAGAATGTCAAGATATGCAAAAATCGCCTTAGGCGTGAGATAAGTAGCTCGTATTAAGAAGAAGGGAAACCTTCTTTTTTTCTTTATTTTTAATATACTGTATATTATGAAAAGTGGTATGATAGTTAAAAGTGAAATTTTTGTGAACGTTTAGTAAGAAGGAGTGAGATTGAATATGAAGGATCAGCTAGATAGACCACTAAGGGATTTACGCATCAGTGTTATTGATCGCTGTAATTTACGGTGTCAATATTGCATGCCTAAAGAAATTTTTGGTCCAGATTATCCCTTTCTTCCTCCAAGTGAATTATTAACTTTTGATGAGATAGAAAGAATTGCAAAACAGTTTGTTCAGTTAGGTGTCGAAAAAATTAGATTAACTGGCGGAGAGCCATTGTTACGAAAGGATTTGTCTTTGCTAATTGAAAGGCTTGTTCAATTAGAGGGTGTTTATGATATTGCTTTAACTACTAATGGAATTTTTCTTCCAAAATATGCGAATGATTTAAAAAAGGCTGGTCTCAAGCGAGTAAATATTAGCTTGGATAGTATGAATGATGAATTATTTGGGGCTATGAATGGCAGGAATGTAGGCGTCACTCCTGTAAAAAAAGGAATAGAAGCAGCTAAAAAAGCTGGTTTAGGAATTAAAATAAACATGGTAGTAAAAAAAGGGATGAATGATTCAGAAATAATTCCGATGGCCACTTATTGCAAAGAAAATGAATTGGAGCTTCGATTTATTGAATATATGGATGTTGGTAGCACAAATGGATGGAAGATGAAGGATGTCATTACAAAGAAAGAAATCTATAGGCAATTGCAAGAACACTTTGACTTAGAGCCGGTAGTGGCCGATTACTTTGGAGAAGTTGCTAAAAAGTATCAATATAAAGATTCCGATGTGCTTGTCGGTTTTATTACTTCCGTTTCTGAATCCTTTTGCACAAGCTGCACAAGAGCAAGGCTATCTGCTAATGGTTATTTATATACATGCCTGTTTAATGAAAAAGGGCATAGTATTCGGGACTTTATTAGAGAAGGCGCAGATGATTCAGCTTTGTCTGCTTTTATCAAGAATATTTGGCAACGGCGAACAGACAGGTATTCAGATGAAAGAACAGAAGAAACGGCAAAGCTACGAAAAAAAATCGAAATGTCTTATATTGGTGGCTGATTTTTATTCCTTAATAAATATGTATCAAAGGTGATAATAATGGTAGAAAGAAGAATTCCGATTTCTGTAAAGGAAGCTGTAATGAGAGTAATGAAATTTGCAAAAGAGGGGAAAAAAGAGGAAGTCTCCATTTATGAATGCAATGGAAGGTTTTTATGTGAAGATATTGTAGCGAATCATGATGTCCCTTCCTTTGATCGGTCTACATATGATGGGTTTGCCATACGCTCTGTTGATTTAAAAGGGGCAAGCAAGGAGAAGCCAATTACACTATCAGTCATTGATGAAATAGGTGCTGGTCAAGTTTGTCAAAAAAGAATTGGAGAATATGAGGCTGTCAGAATTATGACAGGTGCAATGTTACCTAGTGATTGTGATGCAGTAGTAATGTTTGAGGTCGTTAAAGAGGGAAGAGAAAATGATCAGCCTTATATTATAATCGATCATGAAGTGGAGAAAGGAACGAATCTTTCATTTCAAGGAGAAGATGTAAAAAAAGGGAAAGTTCTTGTGGAAAAAGGAACAAAAATTAATCCAGGCGTTATGGCGCTTCTTGCTACTTTTGGCTACGAGAAAGTTCCAGTTGCTAAAAAGCCGATTATTGGAATATTTGCTACGGGAACGGAATTATTAGAAGTAGATGAGCCGTTAGAAAAAGGAAAAATCAGAAATAGTAATGCCTATATGATAATGGCGCAAATAGAAAGAGCAGGAGCAATACCTGTCTATTTTGGAAAATTACAAGATGTATTTACAGTAAGCTATGATGCGATGAAGGAAAAACTTGAATCGGTAGACATATTCATTACAACCGGTGGAGTTTCGGTTGGTGACTATGATTTGCTTCCGGCTATTTACAAAGAACTGGGAGCTGAAGTGCTTTTTAACAAAGTCGCGATGAGACCTGGAAGTGTGACAACGGTTGCTCATCTAGATGGCAAACTTTTATATGGATTATCAGGGAATCCATCAGCTTGCTATGTTGGATTTGAAATTTTTACAAAACCAATCATTAGAAGATATCTCTTTTCTTCCAAACCGCATTTACAATCTGCACCTGCAATATTAGGAGAGGATTTTTTGACAGCCAATGCTTTTACTCGTTTTTTCCGTAGTACAGTTAGTTGGAAAGAGGATGGATTACATACCGTACCAAGTGGTGTAGATAAATCGAATATTGTAACAAGTCTTGCCTTTGCTAATGCATTAACGATGCTTCCTAGCAATTCTACAGGTTATCCAAAGGGAGAGCGTGTGAATGTTCTTTTATTGGAAGAGGAAGAAGGCTCTGAATGGCCCTGGAATTAACAGTGCGAGGGTAAGAATTAGCTGAAGGAAAATTTTTTATTTAAAGGAGGTGAATAGATGGAATTTAAGCAAATAAAACCGAAAAAAATATACGAAGAAGTAGCAGATGCTCTATACGAAGCAATAAAAAAAGGACAATTGAAGTCTGGCGAAAAATTAGCCTCTGTTCAGCAATTAGCTGACAACTTTCAAGTTAGTCGTTCCGCAATGAGAGAAGCGCTGACAGCCTTAAAGGCAAAGGGGTTAATTGAACTGAAGCAAGGGGAAGGAACATTTGTAAAAACATATCATCCAGAGGAAATAGTATTTTCTTTTCCCCAAGCGGTTCTTATGAACAAGAAGGATGTCATGAATTTACTGGAAGTAAGAAGAATGATTGAAAGTGGAGCGGCAAAATCTGCTGCGGAAAACCGCACGAATCAAGACTTAATAGAAATGAAAGCTGCATTAGATAAGATGAGTGCTGCGAATGGAGGAGAGGAATTAGGGGAAGCGGCCGATTTGGAATTTCATCTGTCTGTAGCTAAAGCGACAAATAATGCATTGCTCGTAAATCTATTGATGAATGTATCAGATCTCATGCAAGAAACGATGAAAGAAACAAGGCAAATTTGGTTATATTCAAAGCAGACGACGGTGACTCAGCTTTATGAGGAACATTTGCTTATCTATCAAGCTATTTTGCATAAAGAATCAGAAAAGGCAGTTAGTGCCATGACTCAGCATTTAGAAAATGTGGAAGAGATTTTAATCAAATATTTTGCTAAAAAGGAGAAGTGACATAAATAAGGTGTTTGTTTTTAATCGTTTACTAGAACTATTTAAAGTTTTGAAATCGCTTTAAAAATTTTATTAAGTCATCAGATGACCTGTTCATTAGTGTTCATATGCTTTTAGAAAATGATGGTGTATATCTAGAAAGAGGGGATTTGAAATGAAAGTAACATTATTTGCTACCTGTCTTGTTGATATGTTTCAAAGTGATGTTGGGAAAGCAACAGTTGAATTATTAGAAAGATTAGGATGTGAAATAGATTTTCCAACAACACAAATATGCTGTGGGCAGCCATCCTATAATAGTGGCTATGTAAAGGAAACGAAGGAAGCGATGAAAACAATGATGAAGACCTTTCAGGATGCAGAATATATTGTCTGTCCGTCTGGTTCTTGTGCCTATATGTTTCATGAATATGAGCATATTTTTAAAGGGGATCCGGTCTGGGAGCCAATCGCAAAAGAGCTTGCCACAAAGACATTTGAATTAACACAGTTTATTGTAGATGTCTTAAAAATAGAAGATGTCGGGGCAACATTTCACGGGAAGGTTACCTATCATACATCCTGTCATATGACAAGATTGCTAGGGGTGAAGGAAGCTCCTATTAAGCTATTAAAAAATGTTCGTGGAGTGGAATATACCGAATTGCCATTAAAGGAGAATTGCTGCGGATTTGGGGGGACCTTTTCGGTGAAAATGGGGCAAATTTCAGAACAGATGGTGGATGAAAAAGTCGCTTGTGTCGAATCAACAAATGCTGAATATTTAGTTAGTGCAGATGCAGGCTGTCTAATGAATATTGGAGGAAGAATGGATCGAAAGGGCAAAGCAATAAAAGCTTTACATATAGCAGAGGTATTAAATAGTCGAGAATAAAATGGGGGGATTTAATAGCTATGTCGATGAAAACAAGCTCACAAAAATTTAAAGAGAGAGTTTCAACAGAATTGGAAAATGAATTTATGCGTGGTGCTGTATCAAAGGCGCAACAAACCATTCAGACAAGAAAAAACACAGTTACAGAGGCAATGGGGAATTGGGAGGAATGGCGGTCCCATGGTGAGGAAATCCGTCAGCATGTATTAGAAAATCTAGATTACTATCTATTTGAACTAAGTGAACAGGTAGCAAAGCGTGGAGGTCACGTCTTTTTTGCGAAAACCGGTGAAGAGGCAAGTAAGTATATTGAACAAGTAGCTGTAGAAAAAAAGGTGAAAAAAGTAGTAAAAGCAAAGTCGATGGTCACAGAAGAAATCTCCTTAAACCAAAAGTTGGAGGAGGCTGGATGCGAGGTTATTGAAACGGATTTAGGAGAATACATTTTGCAGGTGGATGATCATGATCCCCCTTCCCATATCGTTGTTCCAGCCTTGCATAAAAACAAAGAACAAATCCGTGATGTGTTTACAAAAAAACTAAACTATACAAATACGGAAAAGCCAGAAGAATTAGCATGGCATGCAAGACAGGTGCTTCGAAATGAGTACTTAACAGCAGATATGGGGATTACTGGCTGCAATTTTGCTGTAGCAGAAACAGGATCGATTACGCTCGTAACGAATGAAGGAAATGCAGACTTAGTCGCAGCTCTCCCAAAAACACAAGTCGTTGTAATGGGAATGGAACGGATAGTCCCTACTTTTTCCGAAATGGAAGTTTTGGTTGGGATGTTAACGAGAAGTGCTGTTGGGCAAAAGCTAACGAGTTATGTAACAACACTAACTGGGCCAAGAGAAAAGGGAGATGTGGACGGACCAGAGGACTTTCATCTAGTTATTGTGGATAATGGCCGCTCGGATATACTTGGCGGAGAGTTCCAATCTGTTCTGCAATGTATACGTTGTGCAGCATGTGTAAATGTTTGTCCTGTATACAGACAGGTTGGTGGACATTCATACGGCTCCATATACTCTGGACCAATTGGGGCAGTTCTTTCTCCTTTGTTAGGTGGCTATGAAGAGTATAAGGAGTTGCCGTATGCTTCGACTCTTTGCGGAGCATGTACAGATGCGTGTCCTGTTAAAATTCCTCTACATGAATTGTTGCATAAGCATAGACAAGTAATTGTCGAAAAGGAAGGAAAAGCACCAATTTCTGAAAAAATGATTTTTAAAGCTTTTGGTATTGGAGCATCTTCCCCAAAACTATATAATATTGGATCTAAAATGGCTCCTGCAGTGACAAAGCCATTAGCAAAAGGCGATAAAATTACAAAAGGTGTTGGCATGTTAAAAGAATGGACAGATATTCGCGATCTTCCTGCACCAAATAAAGAAAGATTCCGTGATTGGTTCAAGAATCGAGAGAAAGGAGAAGATAAAAAATGACAGGGACAATCGAGAACAGGGAAGCTTTTCTTGAAACAATTGCTTCTAAATTAGGCAGACAAAGAAAAACGAAGTTAGAAAAACCTCGTTGGGCCTATCAGCCACAAGAAGAGGTACTTAAAGAGGCATCGAAGGATGAACTGGTTGAGGTTTTAAAATCGCAATGTACGCTTATTCATACAGATTTAGTCATTACTTCCCAAAAGGAACTCACCAATACACTGCATCATTTCATTAAAGAGTATGGTGGCGGAAATATTGTTACTTGGAAGGATGTTCGATATCAACAGTATGGACTCGAGGAATTATTTAACGAAAAGCTACCCAAAGAAGAAATCGAGGTATTTGAGTGGGACCCAATATTAGGAAAAGAGAATATTGAAAAGGCAGAGAAAGCAAATATTGGAATTACGATAAGTGAAATGACTTTAGCAGAATCAGGTACAGTTGTTGTTTATAGTGGAAAAAATCGTGGAAGAACGGTCAGTTTTTTACCTATAAACAGTGTGGTTATTATTCCAAAAAGCACGATTGTCCCACGAATGACGCAGGCAGCAAAAATCTTAAGAGAAAAAGTACAAAACGGAGAAGTGCTTCCGTCTTGTATTAACTATATTACAGGACCAAGTAACTCAGCTGATATTGAAATGGATTTAGTTGTTGGGGTCCATGGGCCAGTAAAAGCTGTTTATATAGTAGTAGAAGATTTATAAATGAGCTTTTTGTGAAAATTTCTGACACCACTAGATAAATGCCTCATATGATGTTGATGTTGAATCAAGAAATTCTCTATCTTTATGGATTAAAGTGAAGTTTTTCCATGAAGATAGAGGGCTTAGATTTTCTCGAGTAGAATGGATACCAGCAGAAATGCATATAGTGTTCGAAGCAAAGGAGAAAGGATTGAAAATAAGCAGATATGATCCAAACAAAAGAAGAAATAATCAAAATAGCATATACGATCCACACATATCCCAACAATCTTCATCTAAAAATTTCCCACACAAACAATCTAATTAAATTCATTAACCTATTACCTATATTATTATCAGAAAAATAAGAAAACTATTACTTTTATGAAAAAGTGTTGATTTTATGTGCAGTAGTTTTTATAATAAGAGAATCTTAGATTTAATAATTATAAATAAAAATGATTAAATATACAATTATTCAATCGGAAGGAGGAAGTCATGAAGGCAGCTATAATTGGTACAACTGGCTATGGTGGTGCGGAATTAATTAGAATTTTGCATAGCCATCCATTATTTAGAATTAAGTCTGTACATACAACAAGAGATGAAGTTCCAGTATGGAATGAATATCCCCATTTATTTAATATTATGGAGAATAAATTAGAACAAATTAATCCAGAAAAAATAGCAAAAGAATGTGATATTGTTTTTTTCGCTACTCCTACAGGTGTATCTGGAAGATTGGTTCAAGAATTCGTAGATAAAGAAATACAAATGGTCGATTTATCTGGGGATCTTCGATTAAGGAATACAGATGATTATCAGAAATGGTATCAAAAAGAACCTGTTTCAGCTGAACTTGTCAATAGTTTTGTATATGGTCTTTCCGAATGGAATAAAGAAAATATAGCTTCTAGTAAGAGAATTTCGAACCCAGGATGCTATCCCACTGCAACTCTATTAGGATTAGCACCAGTAGTGAAAGAAAATATGATTTTACCAAATAGTATCATTGTTGATGCGAAATCTGGTATATCGGGAGCGGGAAGGAGTCCGTCTAGGGCTAATATGTTTGCTGAAATGAGTGAAAATTTTAAAATTTATAAAGTGAATCAACATCAGCATATTCCCGAAATAGAGCAACAATTAGCTGAATGGAATTCTGAGATGAAAGCTATTACTTTTTCAACTCATCTGCTGCCGACAAGCAGGGGGCTAATGGCAACTATATACGCGACATTAAATAAAATGGTCACAAATGATTATTTGCATGATTTATATATGGAAATGTATAAGAATAGTCCTTTTGTGCGAGTGAGACCACTTCATACCTATCCTTCCATTAAAGAAGTAACAGGTTCCAATTATTGTGATATTGGAATAAATGTGGATGAACGTACAGGAAGGTTAACGATTGTATCCGTTATTGATAATTTAATGAAAGGGGCTGCGGGTCAGGCCATTCAAAATGCAAATGTGATGAATGGCTATGAAGAAACAACTGGATTACAGTTTCTTCCGCTTTACCCATAAGGAGGAGCCTACGTGCAGGTTATTAACAATATTCATGAACATTCATCACATATTGAAGTAATAAAAGATGGAAATATCGTCACTCCGATTGGCTTTAAAGCTGCTGGTGTGCACGCAGGACTTCGATATAACAAAAAAGATATTGGCGCCATTATAAGTGAAGTTCCAGCAAATTGTGCTGCCGTATATACAACAAGTCATTTTCAAGCTGCACCTTTAAAAGTAACGCAAGAATCTATTGCAAAGGAAAAGCAAATACAGGCAGTGGTAGTTAATAGTGCATGTGCAAATGCATGTACAGGAGAGAAAGGCTTAAAGGATGCCTATCAAATGAGAAAAATGATGGCAGACTATCTTCATATTAAGGAAGAATATGTTGCTGTTTCATCTACAGGTGTAATTGGTGAATATTTACAAATGGATAAAATTGAAAAAGGCATTAAAAACTTCGATTTTAATGCCACGCTGAAAAATGCCGAAGCCTTTCAAGAGGCAATTCTTACTACTGATACAGTAATGAAGAAATGCTGTTTTGCCGCTACTATCAATGGGGTTACGGTAACAATGGGAGGAACAGCAAAAGGATCGGGGATGATACATCCTAATATGGCAACAATGCTTGGCTTTATTACGACAGATATAAATATTTCGTCTGAAGTACTACAAGGTGCTTTAAGTAAAGTTATTCCAACCACTTTTAATCAAATTACAGTGGATGGAGATACCTCAACAAATGATACAGTGTTAATTATGGCAAATGGAATGGCGAAAAATGAATCACTTACAGAAGATCATCCTGATTACCCAATCTTTTTGGAACTGCTTGCTACATCATGTGAGAGTCTTGCTAAGCAGATTGCAAAAGATGGTGAAGGAGCAACGAAGCTTGTGGAGGTAAAAGTTTCAGGAAGTAATAATGACGATGAAGCACGTGTTATTGCCAAACAAATTGTTGGATCCAACTTAGTAAAAACCGCAATTTATGGGTCAGATGCTAACTGGGGAAGAATTATCACTGCTATCGGTCAAACCAAAACTTCAGTAAATCCTGAAAGAGTAGATATAGCGATTGGGGATATCATTATGCTCAAGGAAAGTGAGCCACAATCCTTTTCAGAGCAAGCGGCAATCAATTACTTAAATCAGGATTTCATTCAGATATTTGTAGATCTGCATAATGGAGATGGCGAAGGAAAAGCATGGGGCTGCGATTTATCTTATGATTATGTCAAGATAAATGCTAGCTACAGAACCTGAGGTGAAATCGATGAAAACCATTGTTATAAAATGTGGGGGAAGTGTAATCGATCAACTAACTTCAGAATTTTTTACTAGTTTAAAAAGGCTAAAAGCTAATGGCTATCAGCTAGTATTTGTACATGGTGGCGGTCCAGACATTAACGAGATGCTTGATTATTTTCAAGTGAAAGCAACATTTCATAATGGGCTTCGTAAGACAACAGAAGAGGCACTGGAAATTGTAGAGATGGTTCTGTCTGGAAAAACAAATCGTAAGTTGGTTCAGTTGTTAAGGGAGAACGGCTTAGATGGTATTGGTCTTAATGGGACAGACGATAATTGTATAAATGCATCTATTATTGATGAAGAAAAGCTTGGCTTAGTAGGGGCTGTTTCAAAGGTGAATGCAAGGTTGATTTACACCTTATTAGAAGAAGCTTTAATCCCAGTTATAACACCTTTAGGAATTACAGAGGATGGTAGGAAATTAAATATAAATGCAGATTATGTGGCATCAGCAGTAGCTAAGTATTTACATGCGGAACAATGTCTCTTTGTTACAGATGTAGCGGGAATCTTAATAGATGGAAGGCTTCAATCAGTAATGGCACAGGAGGAAATTAATCATTTTATCGAAACTGGTCAGATTAGTGGTGGAATGATTCCAAAAGTTACTTCTGCCATAGCTGCATTAGAAAGTGGTTTAAATAGTGTAATGATTGTATCAGGCAAAAAACAATTTTTTGATGGGGAAGACTTACTTGGAACAAAAATCGTTGTGAAAGAAGGGATTATAGAATGAGTCATTTATTCCCAACCTATTCAAAATGGGAAATTGAGCCAGAATCAGCTAAAGGAAGCTATTTATATAGTAAGGATGGGGGCGTTTATTTAGATTTTACATCAGGGATAGGTGTTTGTAATTTAGGTCATTGCCATCCGGAAGTAAAACAGTCTGTAGAACAACAATTAAATAAGTTTTGGCATGTTTCTAATCTTTTTCCAATAGAATTGCAGGAGAAGGCAGCTGAACTGTTAACAAATGCGTCTGGATTAGATCTTGTTTTCTTTGCAAATAGTGGGGCAGAAGCAAATGAGGCAGCGATTAAGCTAGCAAGAAAGGCAACGGGAAAAACTAAAATTCTAACTTTTATGCAATCCTTCCATGGAAGAACATTTGCAACAATGTCCGCAACGGGTCAAGATAAAATCAAGCAGGGATTTGGTCCAATGCTAGATAAATTTGAATATGTTCCTTTTAATGATTTAGAAGCTTTACAGCAGCTATTAACAGAGGATGTAGCAGCAGTCATGCTTGAGGTGGTGCAAGGAGAAGGCGGAATTTTTGTTGCTTCAAAAGAGTTTTTACAAGGAGTAGAAGCACTTTGCAAAGAAAAAGGCGTTTTGCTAATCATTGATGAGATTCAAACAGGGATTGGTAGAACAGGAAAAGCCTTTGCATTTCAGCATTTTGGAATTAAACCAGATATTATCAGTTTAGCAAAAGGGATGGCAAATGGTATACCAACAGGTGCTATTGTTGCAGATGGAAAGTTAAAAGAATTTTTCGGACCAGGTAGTCATGGAACAACATTTGGAGGAAATCCTTTAGCAATGGCCGCAGCCGTAAAAACAATGGAAATCATCTTTCAGCAATCCTTTTTAGATGATGTACAAAAGAAAAGTGAATGGATTATTAGTGTTCTAAAAGAAAAGCTAGTTGGAAATCAACTAGTGAAGGATATTCGTGGATTAGGATTAATGATTGGAATTGAACTGGATATGCCAGTAGCTTCGATTTTGGGAGAATTAAGAAAAGAAGGATTAATGGTTTTAAATGCTGGAGAAAAGGTTATACGATTATTACCAAGTCTTAATACTCTACAAGAAGATTTCGAAAAAGCGTTAGAGATATTAGAAAAAAATCTAAATATTCATGCGAAAATCACAATCTAATATGTATTTTTTTGCATGATAATGTATAATTATAAGAAATAAAGAGTAACTATACATTCATTATCGAGGTGTAAACACAATGGAAGGTTATCTTCACTTAAGCAATGGTGTGAAATATAAAGGCGATTTTGCAATAGAGGCAAAAGTCAAAGAGGTAAAGGGAGAAATCGTATTTTTTACTGGAATGACTGGGTATCAGGAAGTATTAACAGACCCTTCGTATAAGGATCAAATAATCGTATTTACGTATCCGCTAATCGGAAATTATGGAATCAATAAGGAAGATTTTGAGAGCAAACAGCCACATGTAGCGGGTGTTATTGTTTATGAATCAAATAGCGAGGCTTATCATTATCAGGCTGAATATTCACTACAGGATTATTTGAACAAATGGGATATACCGATGCTTACACATGTGGATACTCGATCGATTGTCAAAAATATAAGACAATCGGGTTCCATGCCTGCAGTTATGACTGCAGAAAAAGAGATTACTAGTAATACCTTTTCTTTAAAGGAAGATGGAAAAGTAGCAAAAGTTTCAGATAAGAATTTTAAAACATATGGACAGGGAGAATATCATATTGTCCTCGTTGATTTCGGAAAAAAAGAAAGCATGTTAACGGCATTATTAGAACGTGAATGTAAAGTGACGGTAGTACCATATAATACAGAATTTACAAGTATTAAATCATTACAACCTGATGGAATTCTTCTTTCCAATGGACCAGGGGACCCGAAGGAATTAGAGGGGATTTTGCCAACCATTAAAGCGTTGATTACGCATTATCCAACACTTGGTATATGCTTAGGGCATCAGCTTGCAGCATTAGCACTTGGGGCAGAAACAACTAAACTATCATTTGGACATAGAGGAGCCAATCATCCTGTAATGGATCGAAAGAAAAAGAGGGTGATTATGTCCTCACAAAATCATAGCTATGTAGTGAAAGAAGAAAGTTTAACTGCTACTGGCTGTGAAGCAAGATTTTATAATCTTCACGATGGATCGGTAGAGGGACTGTCTCATAGCATGTATCCATTGCAAACTGTTCAGTTTCATCCAGAGGCGAATCCAGGACCTTCTGAAGGTTGTTATGTATTTGATGAATTTATAGAAGACGTTAAAGCAAATAATGGGAGAGTTTTTGCATATGCCTAAAGACACGACGATAAATACTATACTTGTAATAGGATCAGGACCAATTGTAATTGGTCAGGCAGCAGAATTTGATTATGCTGGTACACAAGCATGCATGGCTTTAAAGGAAGAAGGATATAAAGTCATACTTGTTAATAATAATCCAGCTACAATCATGACAGATGAAACATTTGCAGATTCGATATATTTCGAACCATTGACAGTAGATGTATTAGAAATGATTATTCAAAAAGAAAAGCCTGATGGAATCCTTGCAACTTTAGGGGGCCAAACAGGATTAAATCTTGCATTTCAACTTAGTGAACAAGGCATTTTAGAAAAGTATCAAGTGAAATTACTGGGAAGCTCTATCGAATCGATTAAAAAAGGAGAAGATAGAGAAGCGTTTAGAGAATTAATGTATCACTTAAATGAGCCAGTACCAGAAAGCAAAATTGTTCATAAAGTAGAAGAAGCTGTAGACTTTGCCAATGAAATAGGTTTCCCTATCATTGTACGCCCTGCCTATACGCTAGGCGGAACAGGTGGCGGCATTGCTGAAAATATGGAAGATTTCACTAATCTTGTAACTGGTGGCTTGAAAGAAAGCGCAATTGGTCAATGCTTAGTGGAAAGAAGTATTGCTGGCTTTAAGGAAGTAGAATATGAGGTAATGCGAGATAGCATGAATACATGTATTACCATTTGCAATATGGAAAACATCGATCCAGTTGGAATCCACACTGGTGACAGCATTGTTATTGCTCCATCTCAAACATTGACAGATGTAGAATATCAAATGCTTCGTTCTGCTTCTATTAAAATCATTTCTGCATTAGGAATAATTGGCGGATGCAATATCCAATTTGCATTAGACCCGAACAGCAAGAAATATTATTTAATTGAAGTAAATCCAAGAGTAAGCAGATCATCTGCCTTAGCTTCTAAAGCTACTGGCTATCCGATTGCAAGAATGGCTGCAAAATTGGCAGTTGGTTACACGCTAAATGAACTGATAAATCCGGTTACCGGCGATACATTTGCAAGTTTTGAACCAGCATTAGATTATGTAGTTGTTAAGATTCCTAAATGGCCATTTGATAAATTTCCTGCTGTATCAAGAAAACTAGGAACACAAATGAAGGCAACAGGAGAAGTAATGGGAATAGATCGGAATATGGAGCGGGCTTTATTAAAAGCAATTCGCTCCCTTGAAATAAAAGGGAACGATTTAACGTTACCTGGATTAAACGAGATGTCTGTTGAAGCGTTATATGCAAAAATGCTCGAACAAACAGATGAAAGATTTTTTGTCATTCTCGAACTTATTAGAAAGTCAGAGTCAGTTACTAAAATCCATGATATAACAAAAATCGACTTGTTTTTCCTGCATAATTTTAAAGGATTAATAGATATGGAAAAAGAAATAATCCATTCTTCGCTCCAAACAGTAACAAAAAAGGAGTTATGGAAGTGGAAAGAAAAAGGGTTTAGTGATGCCTTTTTAGCCAGTGCTTGGAATTGCTCTGAAAAAGAGATTCGAGCAAAACGTAAACAATTTGCTGTGCTCCCTATTTATAAAATGGTGGATACATGTGCGGCTGAGTTTGAAGCAAAGACAAATTATTATTATTCCAGCTACTATGGAGATAATGAACAAAATAAAAGTGATAAACGAAAAGTGCTTGTTATTGGTAGTGGACCAATAAGAATTGGGCAAGGAATAGAATTTGATTATTGCTCTGTTCATGGAGTATTTGCTTTAAAAGAAGAAGGAATTGAAACGATTATTATTAATAACAATCCTGAGACCGTCAGTACTGATTTTGCTACTGCAGACCGCCTGTATTTTGAACCATTAGTAGTAGAGGATATTATGAATGTTATCGAATCAGAGGGGATCAAGGATGTCATTGTACAATTAGGTGGTCAAACAGCACTTAATGTTGCAAAAGAGCTAGAAGCATACGGTGTTCGTATTCTGGGATCAAACAGCAGTACCATTGATGTGTTAGAAGATCGGGATTTATTTTATAAGCTTTTAGAAGAAGAAGATATACCGCATATTCAAGGAGATATAGCGGAAAGTGAAGCGAAGATTATACAATCAGTGCAGAAAATAGGTTTTCCAGTTCTAATCCGTCCATCTTACGTTATTGGCGGCAAAGGAATGGAACGTATTAATGATGAAGATGCATTACAATTATATTTGCAAACAGATATACCATATCCAGTGCTTGTTGATCAATTTATGGAGGCATCTGAAGCAGAATTGGATTTGGCCACTGATGGAGTCGATATTTGTGTTCCAACTATTATGGAGCATATTGAGAAAACAGGAGTACATTCAGGCGATAGTCTATCATTATTACCTGCTAGAAATTTATCGTTAAACATAAAAGAAAAAATGATTACTTATGCTAAAAAAATTGTAAGACATACAGGATATAAAGGGTTAATGAATATCCAATATATTATTAATAACGAAGAAGTTTATGTGCTTGAAGTTAATCCTCGTGCCAGTCGCACCGTTCCGATTGTAAGTAAAGTAACTGGGGTGCCACTAGTACAAATTGCGACAAAAATATTGCTTGGGAAATATGCTTTCACTGAAGAAGAAAAGACATTTACCGATGATATTAAATTTACTTGTGTCAAGTACCCTGTTTATTCCAATTATGCTTTAAAGGGCTTAGATTCTAAAGTAGGACCAGAAATGCGTTCAACAGGCGAGGGGATTGCACTTGCTTCCACTGTTGAAAAGGCTTTGAAAAAAGTCTTTCATCCTACCTTAAAGAAAATGCCGAAACATGAAATGAAAGTAGTTGTAAAAACGACAGAAGACTTAGAGGCGATTTATAAAGTGGCTGAACAGGTACAGCTTTCTGTAAAAATGGCTGATAATAATACGGTTGAATCGTTATTAAAGGATAAGAGAACAGTTGCTTTTTACAATCCAACAAATTTAAAAGAAGATAAATTATCTCGTGAATTAGCTACAATAAATCGGATAATTACTTTTACACAAAAGGAAAGCTTAGAGGCATTTATTACCTCTTTCAAAGAGAACGAATTAACTGTTCATTCCATTCAGGAATGGCATGAAGAGATAAAAAAAGGAGTGAGTACGGTATGATGATCGCATCCGATTTAAATTTAAAGGGAAAAGATTTATTAACATTAGCTGATTATTCTAAAGAAACGATTCTTGAATTACTCGATAAGGCAAAGACAATAAAGGAAGCGCACTTGAATGGAGAATTATTTGCTCCTCTTCAAGGGAAAACATTGGGAATGATTTTTGAGAAATCATCTACAAGAACAAGAGTATCCTTTGAAGCAGGCATGCATCAGTTAGGAGGCCATGCCCTTTATCTAAATAGTCGTGACCTCCAAATCGGAAGAGGAGAAACTATTTCTGATACCGCAAAAGTTCTATCACAATATGTGGATGGAATTATGATTCGTACATTTTCTCACTCAATTGTGGAAGAATTAGCAGAGCATGCAACAATCCCAGTGATTAATGGGTTAACGGATTTGTATCATCCTTGCCAGGCATTAGCAGACCTGCTTACGATATTAGAAGTGAAAGGGACTTTAAAAGGTTTAAAGCTTGCCTATATTGGTGATGGAAATAATGTTGCCCATTCCTTGCTAGTAGCATGCTCAAAGGTAGGGATTGATATTTCCGTTGCTACACCGAAAAATTATGAAGTAGATACAAAAGTGGCAGAATTAGCTTATTCTTTTGCTGAAGCAAGCGGCAGTGAGATTGTCCTTACAAATGATCCAGTGGAAGCTGTCCACCAAGCAGATGCTATATACTCGGATGTATGGACCAGCATGGGACAGGAAGCGGAAAACGAACAGCGTTTAAAGGATTTCAAAGGCTTTCAAATTAATGCAGACTTAGTGAAGCATGCAAAAGCGGATTATATCTTCTTACACTGTTTACCAGCCCATCGAGAAGAAGAAGTAACAACAGAAATTATTGACGGGAATCATTCATATGTCTTTCAACAGGCAGGAAATAGATTGCACGCTCAAAAAGCACTTTTAGTTGAAATATTAAAATAAATGGTAAAAAGAAAAGTAAATTATTTAAAAGCTGTTAACAAATGTAGTGTTCGTTAGCAGCTTTTTTATGTTGCTTACTTATCCATGTATAGCATGCTCCAATAATGAAAAAGTATTTACGGTTACCAGTTTTTATTTTCCGTAATGTTCATGCCAAAAAGGGTAATAATAATAACCAGTTAAGTAAAACGTATTTATGTTCATGTTTACTTAACTTCTGAATTGGTAAAGGATAGCTAAAGGAGGAGTTTATTTTGGGTCAAAATAGACAGTTTCGTCCAGGGCAAAAGGCACCAAACAATGGCTTATATATAGAGATCGGTGAAACAGGAAGCAACATAAATAATCCTCAAAAGTTAAAAATGAAAGCAGGAGATCGCTTTCCAGAAACATCTAACCATAATCGATTGTGGACATACCAAAGAAAACCTTAATATGGGATTTCTCTTGTTGAGATTAGGTTGATTTATATCACAAAACAGTAAAACAGTTTTAATAAAAGGGATTTCTCTTAAAGAGTCAGCTTCATGATAAATATCTCCATTGAGATATCATTATGTTGAACATTACTCTTTGTATAAGAGAGATCCCTTTACATATGGATAAAATATACTATAATAAAATCAAAGGTCAAAAAAGGTCAAAAGGAGTCTTGTAAAATGAATGTAGAACAGATGACAGAAAGAGTCCAGTTAGCAATAACAGAAGCACAATCCCTTGCAATAAAGGAAAGTCATCAAGAAATAGATGATATCCATTTGTTTTTGGCTATTCTTCATCAGCAAGATAATTTATTGACTTCTATACTACAAAAACTACAAATAGAACCGAATAGGATTTTGGATAAATTAACAAAAGAATTACAGAAAAAGCCACAAGTATCCTTAAGTGGTTCCGAACAGGGAACAGTCTATATAACAGCTGGTTTGCAACAGCTTTTAACGAAAGCAGAAGAAGAGATGCTTGCATGGGAAGATGAGTATTTGTCCGTAGAGCATCTAATTCTCGCCACATATAAAATAGAAAAATCAACGGTAGGAACGATATTCAAAAAAGAGGGTATTCCATTTGAAGAAATGAAAAAAGCAATAAAAGAGATAAGGGGGACACAGAAAGTGACTAGCAAGAATCCAGAAGCAACATATGAAGTACTTAGTAAATATGGCAGAGATCTCGTGGATGAAGTAAAGCTGGGGAAGCTTGACCCAGTAATTGGGCGAGATAATGAAATCCGGAATGTCATTCGAATTTTATCAAGAAAAACTAAAAATAATCCCGTCTTAATTGGTGAACCAGGTGTGGGTAAAACAGCTATTGTGGAAGGGCTGGCACAACGAATTGTCCGAAAAGATGTACCTGAAGGATTAAAGGATAAAACGATATTTTCTTTAGATATGGGAGCATTAGTGGCAGGAGCAAAATTTAGAGGGGAATTTGAGGAGCGTCTAAAGGCTGTTTTACAGGAAGTGAAAAATAGCGATGGACGTATCGTTTTATTTATTGATGAATTGCATACGATAGTTGGGGCAGGCAAAACAGATGGAGCAATGGATGCAGGGAATATGCTTAAACCGATGCTGGCAAGAGGGGAACTTCATTGTATTGGTGCTACAACATTAGATGAACATCGCCAGTATATTGAAAAAGATCCTGCACTGGAGCGTCGTTTTCAGCAGGTTCTTGTATCGGAGCCAACAGTAGAAGATACAATTGCTATTTTAAGAGGGCTAAAAGAAAGATTTGAAATCCATCATGGTGTTAATATTCAAGATCGATCTATCATTGCAGCGGCTACTTTATCTGATCGGTATATAACAGAACGTTTCTTGCCAGACAAAGCAATTGATTTAATTGATGAAGCATGTGCGATGATTCGTACCGAGATAGACTCCATGCCGATTGAAATTGATGAGCTGACAAGAAAAATTATGCAGCTCGAAATTGAAGAAGCCGCATTACATGGGGAAGAAGATATCCAAAGTAAAGAGAGATTGGCTATTATTGCGAAAGAACTAGCGAATTTAAGAGAAAGTTCGAATGCATTAAAGGCTAAATGGCAACATGAAAAAGATGCTTTGCAATCCATTCAGGAGAAAAAAGAACAGCTCGAACGGAAAAAGAGAGAGTTAGAGGATGCAGAAAATAACTATGATTTAAATAAAGCGGCTGAGTTAAGACATGGAAGTATTCCAAAATTAGAGAAAGAAATTAAAGAAATGGAAGGTCAAGCGAAACAAGAGCAGGAAAATCGTCTTCTTCGAGAAGAAGTTACCGAAGAAGAAATCGCTAATATTGTTGCCAGATGGACTGGTATTCCTGTCTCCAAATTAGTAGAGAAAGAACGAGAAAAGCTTTTACGTTTAGAAGCAATTCTGCAAGAAAGAGTGGTTGGGCAATCAGAGGCAGTTGAGCTAGTTAGTGATGCTGTATTAAGAGCAAGAGCTGGAATAAAGGATCCGAATAGACCAATTGGTTCCTTCTTATTTTTAGGACCTACCGGGGTTGGGAAAACAGAACTAGCTAAAACATTAGCAGCAACCCTATTTGATAGTGAGGAACAAATGATTCGTATTGATATGTCTGAGTATATGGAGAAACATGCCGTATCTCGTTTAATTGGAGCTCCTCCTGGATATATAGGGTATGAAGAGGGCGGTCAGTTAACAGAAGCAATTAGAAGAAAGCCTTACTCTGTTGTTCTTTTAGACGAGGTGGAAAAAGCTCATCCAGAGGTATTCAATATTTTGCTTCAAGTTCTTGATGATGGAAGAATAACAGATTCAAGGGGTAGGACGGTCGATTTTAAAAATACCGTAATTATTATGACATCTAATATTGGTTCCCATTTATTATTAGAAACTGGAGATGCAAATGAGATTCCCAAAGAAATTAGAGATGGAGTAATGGCACAATTAAATGGTCATTTTAGACCAGAGTTTTTAAACAGAATAGATGAGGTTATCTTATTTAAGCCATTAACATTAGCGAATATTAAGGACATTGTTTCAAAGCTTGTTGATCAATTACAAGGACGGCTTACTGATCAGCATATAACCATTGAAATGACAGACAAAGCGAAAGAATTTGTGGCGAAAAATGGCTTTGACCCTAAATTTGGAGCAAGACCGCTTAGAAGATTTTTGCAAAAGACGATTGAAACATTATTAGCGAAAGACATCATTGGCGGAAAAATAAAAGAAAATGATCATGTACAGATTGATGAAGAAAACGAACATATTGTGTTAAAACGTAAGGAATAAAGATTTTACCTTCGTCTAAGTAGCCTAAAATATAGAAAGAAAACGATATTTTAGGCTGCTTTTTTACAGTATAAAAACCATAAGTTTTCTGCTTTGACGCTAGAACATTACCTTTATTGTTACCATACTAAAAAGGTGTTTAAATAAATATACGAACTAGGGAATTCCCCCCTAATTGAATATATTATTTAAACACCATTTACTACAGTGACATATTCTTAATGGGAACCTTCTTCATGAGTAGGTTCATTTGGAATAAGGGCTGATAGAATGAAAACTACTACGGAAAAGACAGCTGTTAGAATCATTCCCATTGAAAAGTCAAAAGGAACCCCATTCATTGAACCAACAACATAAACTAACATTTGAGCAAGTAAAAATGTCCAAAAAATTGTCATTATGTAACGCAACCGAAATCACCTCTTTATAGCTTGCTAATCATACTCATCTTACCACATAGTAGATAAATAATAAATGTGAATGATATAGCTTTCTTAAATTCTTCACTTTTTCATCATATAAATTGTCTTCCCATATATGCAATGATTATTTTTAAGGGAGGAGAGATGAGAAAAATCAATGTCATTTGGTCGTGTAACTCCGCATTTCTTCTTGGAATATAGGCAAACTCCCTTACATTTTAATAAAAGAGACATACATTATTAAAAGGAAAATGCTAAAAAGGAGTTTTTAAGATGGAGAACCGGAACTTCCAGTTAGATACCGAATGGAACATGATACATTATCCTCATCGACCTAATGGTTTCGGTATCTTAATTATTGGAGACGAAAGGAATTTTGTTACAGATACAAATAGTTTTTGGAACCAAAATGAGGGAAAGAGAACCTTAATTGAATCATTGCTGGATAATGGCTATACCATTTTTTATTCCAATTTATATGGAAAAAATTGGGGTAGCGAAAAAGCTTTGCAGATGGCTAAAAGACTATATGAACATATTATTCGTACAGAGATACTGAATCAAAGAATTCATATTATTGCAGAAGGTATGGGTGCCTTAACAGCTATTCGCTTAATGATGGAAATGAAGGATAATATTCGATCTGTTGTTCTGTTAAACCCTATTCTATCTTTAAAGGAGCATTTAGAAAGGGAAAAAGAGCATAAGTTTTTTATTAAGAAGTTAACCAATGAAATCAGTATTGCTTTTAATACAAATAGGCATGAATTAATGGAGTTATTAAAGGATAAAAAGGAGTACCAGCTAGAGGAGACTGATACACCGACAAAAATCATTCAAATCCTCCACAATGGTAGGTCCTATTATCAATCCCATGCATTAAAAAAAGCTTCTGCTATTTGGGAAGAAAAAAGTTTGCCGATTTTTGTCTCCTATGTTCTACCAGAAAAACGAAGTGCAATGCCGAAACAAATTGCTTCTTTTTTTAGAAAGTATGAAAAAAAACTTTAGAAGAAAAGATGTTGTTCAATTGAGCATATGTTAAACGAACAACATCTTTCGCTTTTCTTTCATGAAACTAAGTAATCCTGTGTATGATTTTTGACTGTATGGTTCCTAAAGTACTTCGAAATATTTACCTTTTTACATGCATATGAATACATTAAGTAATTATTTATGGGAGGCTTTTTAATGAAGAAGGCAGTAGTATTCGGTGCATATCAATTCCTCGGTTTTCATATATGTGGAGCACTATTAGAAGAGGGAGAGGAGATAATAGGTGTATCTTTCCCGCATATAAATATAGCTGATATAGAAGATAAAAGAATGGAAATAGGCAGAAATGCAAATTTTAGTGAAATAAGCTGGGATCAACTTGGATCTATACTCCAAGATGCAAGCATTGACCATCTTTTTTTTGACCTATATACAATAGAAAGCCTACAATCCTTGTATAGAACAATGAAAAGGCACATTTTTGACTGTAGTGATAAAGAATTGCTTTTTAATAAAAAACTTGTTTTCTTAGTAAATATTATGGCAATAGAAAAAGAAAGAGAATTACTTTCTTCCATTAGAGATGACCTTGGAGGCTATATGATTCAGATGATACATATGCCCACATTATATGGGCCATGGCAGCCAAGCGATTTTTTGTTTCAGCAGCTAGTAGAAGGAAATGAAAAGGATGCTGTTCGCATAGGTTTACGAGAATATCCTACAGATGCGATTTATATCGAAGATGCTGTATCGGAAGTAGTAAAACAGACAAATAAAGGACAAAATAAGGATATTCTATTAAAAAGTAATGTAATAAACCATTGGCAAAGATGCTTAGAACATTTAAAATGGAATGTACCTAAAAGCGTTCATAAGGATATAGAAAATTTAAAAGGATTAGAAGAGATAATAGTAATAAATAAACGCAGTATTTCAGAGAACTTAGATAAACAGAAAAAGCACCATTTATTATATAGAATTTAATAGTGTTATAGGAGTAATAATAATGAAAAAAGCATTAATGAACATTCGAAATAAAATAATTAGAGGAAAGATTATCATTATCCTTCCTCTAATTATGTGTGTTCTTTTGCTTTTCCTTTTTTTTAATGGATCGATTGCTAAAAAAGGAAAGGTTGAAAAAGTAGGGCTTCTAGTCAGTGGTACAGTAAGTGATCAAGTTTGGGGTACAAAAGGATATAAGGGACTGTTAAATATTCATACTAAACTTGGTGTGGATGTTTTTTATAAAGAGTCAATTGATTCTTATACCATAACAGAAAGGGCAGTAAAGGAATTTAAAGCGAAAGGTGTCAATTTGATTTTTGGACATGGTGGTGATTTTGTCCAATATTTTAATATCCTTTCCTCTAAGTATCCTTCCATTCATTTTGTCAGTATAAATGGGAGAGAGCCTGCGACAAAAGATAATACAACCAATATTAAGTTTGAAAATTATCCAATGGGCTTCTTTGGTGGAATGGTAGCTGGACAGATGACAAAAACAAATACTATTGGTGTAATTGGTGCCTATGAATGGCAAGAAGAAGTTAATGGATTTAAAGATGGAGTCAAATATGTCAACAAAAATGCAAAAGTCATAAAAGAATTTGTGAATGATTGGGATAATCGAGAAAAGGCAATGAACATATTAAATGATCAAATCAGTAAGAATGTGGATATTGTTTATCCAGTAGGAGATGGCTTTAATGTAGAAATAGTAGAAAGCATTAAAGAAAAAGGTCTACACGTAGTTGGTTATATTTCTGATCAAGCGAATTTAGGAAAGTACACAGTGCTAACAAGCACGGTTCAAGATATTCCTAAACTTTATGAACAAATTGCCACTGAATTTGATGAAGGGGAACTTCACTCCGGTACTCAAATCTGTGGAATTAGAGAGGGTACCATATATTTAGGGAAATTCAGTCCAAGTATTGATCAAGATATTGTTGAATCCATACAGAAGGATTTAAATCGGTATAAGAAGACTGGAAAGCTGCCAAATGAGGAATAAAAGGAAAAGGCTTCCAATAATGTCATGATGGTATTTCTTTTTATTTTAGGAAAGCCTTGTCCTTTAGTGAGAAAAAGAATAAGTATATGATGACCTGACACGACGTAAATAATTTTTAATGTATTGCAAGAAGATAAAATAGAATCAAAAATGGGAATGGACTAACAAGTAATCAATTCATACTAAGTTAATCCATCCATTTTTTTACGAAAGGGGTTATTTTTTTGAATAGAGGCTTTAAATCATTCGCTGATGTCATAAACATATCGACATTCTTCATAAGGAGTTCAAGGTCTATTTGATTTATAAAGTTTGCAACAGCATCAAAATTTGCATTTTCCTCCTTTTCTTCTACCTGATTGGATTGCCTATTACTTCTACCAAGAATCCAATCATCTCCTTTAACTCCTCTTGAAATGGAAGGCTCCACATCCGTTCGTTGAGAATGTTCTGGTGACTCCTTTTTTCTTATGGAACGACTGTTTGTACCAAACATAAATAGAGAAAAGTGATCCATTTCTGTTTTTTCATCTGCTATAACATCCTTTTGATCTTTCTCATCAGATAGTTCCTCTTTATAATCGTCCACATTTCTTCCTCCTCTAATACATTCTAAATTATGCTCTTAATATGTTATGAAAAACATCGGTAAATGCTTAGACCAATGTAATAGAAAACAAAATATGTTGCAAAAGAGAGGAGGAATTTGATAAAATTAGTACCAAGTCATAATAATTGATAATAATATATTAATGTAATACTGTAATTTTCTCCTTTCTATTTAGACCATATTGAACAAATTAGGGTAAACTAAAAAAAACATCCTTATTTTGTTTATAGATCACTGAGGGATGAATATACATGACAATTTTTTAAATGAGGATAAGGAATAACTGCATTAAAACAAATAAGAGAGAGATACCGGGTAACCGGTGAATATAAAGGAGCTGAAAGCTTTGGGTACAGGAATAATTGGTATTGGCCGTGAACTTCCAGAAAAAATTTTAACAAACTTTGATTTAGAGAAAATGGTTGATACAAATGATGAATGGATAAGAACGCGAACTGGCATAGAAGAACGAAGAATAGCGGACGACAATACAGATACATCGGATATTGCATTAGCAGCAGCAAAGAAAGCAATTGCTGATGCTGGCATTCATCCAGAAGATATTGATATGATAATGGTCGCAACGGTTACACCTGATCAGTCATTTCCATCTGTTGCATGTATGATTCAAGAAAAACTAGGTGCAAAAAAGGCTGCAGCAATGGATTTAAGTGCGGCATGTGCAGGATTTATGTATGGTATGGTGACAGCAAAGCAATTTATTGATACAGGGGTTTATAAATATGTACTGGTTGTTGGCGTAGAGAAGCTTTCTAAAATTACAAATTGGGAAGATCGTAATACAGCTGTACTCTTTGGGGATGGAGCTGGAGCTGCTGTACTAGGTAAAGTTTCAGATGGAAGAGGGATTCTTTCATTCGAATTAGGAGCAGATGGTTCTGGTGGGAAACATCTTTATTTAGATGATGAAGACTATATTTACATGAATGGTAGAGAAGTCTTTAAATTTGCGGTTCGTCAAATGGGCGAAAGCAGTGAAAATGTGTTGGTAAAAGCAGGATTGTCCAAGGAAGATGTAGATTTCCTTATTCCACATCAAGCGAACATTCGCATCATGGAAGCGTCAAGACAAAGATTGGATTTACCAGAAGAGAAGTTATCCAAAACAGTTCATAAATATGGAAATACAAGTGCGGCATCTATTCCCATTTCCTTAGTGGAAGAATTAGAAGCAGGTAAAATTAAAGAGGATGATGTCCTTGTAATGGTCGGTTTCGGTGGAGGCTTGACTTGGGGTGCAATTGCTATGCGTTGGGGAAGATAAAAGATTCCTTGATTTGTAAAAAGAAAACTAGCAGATTTATGTTGATAAATATAGCAAAAAGGAGAATAGGACATGAGTACGAATAGAAGAGTAGTTGTTACTGGTATTGGAGCTGTAACGCCACTTGGTAATGATGCAGTAACTACATGGGATAATATTATAGCTGGAGTTTCGGGAATTGGACCACTCACAAGAATTAATGCTGATGAATATCCCGCAAAGGTAGCAGCAGAAGTGAAGGATTTCAATCCGGAAGATTTTATGGAAAAAAAAGATGCTAGAAAAATGGATCGTTTTACACAATATGCGGTTGCAGCATCCTTAATGGCTGTAAAAGATGCTAATTTACAAATAACAGATGATAATGCTCCTCGTATTGGCGTGTGGATTGGTTCCGGGATTGGCGGAATGGAAACGTTCGAAAATCAATATGAAATGTTCCAAAAAAGAGGCTATAAACGAGTAAGCCCTTTCTTTGTACCGATGTTAATTCCAGATATGGCATCTGGACAAGTTTCGATAACATTAGGTGCAAGAGGAGTGAATTCTTGTACTGTTACTGCATGTGCAACGGGAACAAACTCTATTGGAGACGCATTTAAAGTTATTCAGCGTGGAGATGCTGATGCGATGATTACTGGTGGAGCAGAGGCGCCGATTACAAAGATGTCCGTAGCTGGTTTCTGCGCAAATACCGCTTTATCCTTTAATCCAGATCCTAAAACAGCAAGTAGACCATTCGATGCGAATCGTGATGGATTTGTAATTGGTGAAGGTGCAGGAATTGTGGTGCTAGAAGAATTGGAGCATGCTTTAGCAAGAGGTGCTAACATTTATGCAGAAATAGTAGGATATGGTTCCACAGGAGATGCTTATCATATTACTTCCCCTGCACCCGGAGGAGAAGGTGGAGCAAGAGCCATGAAAATGGCAATTAATGATGCCGGACTTGCACCAGAAGATGTTTCTTATATTAACGCACATGGAACAAGCACAGCATATAATGATAAATTTGAAACGATGGCTGTTAAAGAAGTCTTTGGAGAGTATGCTTATAAAGTCCCAATGAGCTCAACAAAATCCATGACTGGTCATTTGCTTGGAGCAGCAGGTGGAGTCGAAGCTATTTTTAGCGTCTTGGCAATTAGAGACAGCATTCTTCCACCAACAATTAATTTTGAAACAGCAGATCCAGATTGTGATTTAGATTATGTAATTAATGCCCATAGAAAGCAAGAAGTAAATGTAGCAATGAGTAATTCCCTAGGCTTCGGCGGCCATAACGCTACTATTGTATTTAAAAAATATCAATAAATACTTCGCTTATTTATGTAATTAATTCAAGGATTGTTGAAAAGCTCCTACTAATAAAATAGTCATGTATTAAAACTGCTAGGATTCATTAACAACTTGAATCTTAGCAGTTTTTTTATTGCAAAAATGAAACCAATCCAATCTTTATTTATAATTATTTTAAATTAATATTGACTATTATTATAAAGTGTATATAATTAAAACTATAATTCTATTATTTAAGGTATAAATTCGGAAATTTTTAATGTTTAAAAGAAAACGCTTTCTTCGAGGGTGAACTTACTATTTAAGAAGATATTACGTAGAAAGGAAGAATTCTATGCTTAGTATAGAAAAGGCTAAAAACCTGTTGAAAGAAAAAAATATTCGTCTTACACCACAGAGACTTGAATTAATTAATATTCTATCTAAAGACAATAAGCATTGGACAGTAGATGAAATTTATCATGTCCTAAATGAGAATATGCCTTCGGTAAGTATTACTACTGTTTATAATAACATCCATTTATTTATAGAATTAGAGCTATTGAAAGCGATACAATTTGGCGAAGGATTAAGTAAATATGAATGGAAAAAAGAAGAACATTATCATATTGTCTGTAGCGATTGCGGTGAAATAGTGGATATTTGGTATCCTACATTAAGGGAGGTAGAATCATTTGCGAAATCCATATCTAAATTCAATATCAGCTCCCATAGTCTCCAATTTTACGGAACCTGTGAACAATGTTCAAAAGGCTAAGCGAAAAAGCGAGTTCATTTGTTTAGAGTGTAAACAGCCAATCAAAAAATTAAAACACTCCATTATTTGTGGATGCGGAAGTAGAATCATGAAAGAAACACATAGATAATTTATATAGAGGATGGGACATAAGCATCTCAACTAACAATAAACACGAACTATAATGTGATTAATTCGCGTAAATGTTCGCTTTTATTTTTTTAGAAAAAGGTTTAAAAAACGAAGTGTAATGGAGCGGAGGACGTTCGACTCCTGCGGGAAGTGGAGGAAAGGCTGAGACCCCGCAGCGCAGCGAGGAGCTTCCTCCCCGCGGAAAGCGAGCGTCTGTAGCGCAATGGAACGACTTAGTTTTTATACTTGACTATATTTAAAAAACATAGATAACCATCATGAGAAAGTAGCTTTATTTAAGAGCTAAATTAGAGAGTGTTCGTCTTTAAAGATTAGTTATTTAATTTTGTCCACGCCCCTATTTTCAATAATAGAGATTAGTTGCATTGGAACGCCATCAATTCACCATTCATATACTGATTAAATGAACAGAATAAAATGAAATAGAGGGGAAATATTGGTGGGGATAATCAATACAAAGAAATGGCTCGAGGAACATTTTTATGAGCCGACTTCTATATGTGAAAACATGAAAGCTTCCTTTGATGGAGACGACTCTCATAATATTTATCGTTATTTAAATGGATTTGGAATGTATAAACCATCAAGGCGTTCCAAACAAACTTTTGAGAAGATGAAAGAATTAGAAACCTGGAATAAAGTAGAGAGGTTTTATAAAAAGTATAAGAAAAAATGGGATGGACCCGATGTACCTATTTATCTTTTTCCTTTTCAGATGACATGGAGAGGGGATGAAAACAAATCAGGTGTATCATTTCCTAATCAGCTATTTTTATTTGTTGGGGAAGTAACGGACGATAAAGAATTAGAGGCTCTTTTTATTCACGAATATCATCATGTATGTCGCATGCATTGTCTGAAAAAACCAATAGAGGATTATACCTTATTAGATTCTATCATCATGGAAGGATTAGCAGAGTTTGCTGTTAAAGAAAACTGTGGGAAGGCATATAATGCAAGCTGGTGCCACCTGTATGAGGAAGAAGAGGTTAAGCAATTTTGGGAGAAGGAGCTAAAGGAACATTTAGATGTAAAAAAAACAGAGACGAAACATGATCAACTCTTGTATGGACATGGACGCTATCCACGCATGATTGGGTACAATACAGGATTTTATCTTGTCAATTCCTATTTTCAAAAGAAAAAACAAACAGCAAAGATGCAGTTTACGATAAAAAGTGAAGCCTTTTTATAAATAAATGTCTATTGAAAAACTAAAAGCCAACCAATCAAAATTCCGTATGATTGGTTGGCTTTTTCTTAGGTTTAAGTACTTATGTCTTAGACTTATTTCCTTTCTATTAGAATAATTTAACTGGATAAATAATTAGCAAAAGGGGCTGAAAACGAAATAAAAAAGACATGAAAGGAAAGTTTGTACATATTATGATAATAGGTTCAATAAGAAAATATCTTCTGCTTATCTTTCTTCTTAGTAATTATAGAAAAAGAGAAATACGTAGCAAACTGAATACATGAAAGATAGATATTTTTCATATCAGATAGAGGATTATAAAATAATCCTTTGAAAATAGGAATAAATTTACTACGCTCTGCCAATACTTATGGACAAACAGTTGTTGAAGTGAGGGATAAAATATGCAGTATCTTCATGATGTTTGGGTAAATTGGTTTGAAGGAGAAGAAAACGGATATAATGTTTGTCACTTTCATGAATGGAGAAAAGATGATGGTGTTGAATTATTAGATCAAGTTCCGCTAGTAAAAGTAGACTCTTGTTTATTCAATTACATAGAAAACGATTTGGCGGAACTACCACGACAATTATTAGAAGAAATTTATCAAAAAGCATATCTACGAAAAAATCATGAACGAATTCAATTAGATTATTGTTTTGTAGTTTCTGATGGAATTGGACTTTTAGTAGTAGATACAATTGGATATTCTGTTCCGATTAGGAAAAGTCGAATGATACCTAGACAAGAACAATTGGCCTATGAATTGCTTGAAAATCAAGAAACGATTCATTATAACTTTCAAAACAATGAAGAAAAGAAAGAATTCCATATTTTATCACCTGAACCTCATGTGATGAATGGATTAACAAGAAAAGAAAGACAATTAAAGCAATTATTGTTTATGGCGTTAGATCAACTGTATTCTTCTGAAAATGTTGCAGAGGTTCGTTATTGGTACACAGAATGGAGTCCAGAACGTTATTTTGAGATTCAGCACTTAGATTTTGAGAATGCATGGAAGGAACTATATGAATGTACAAAGTATGGTTGGTCTAAAAAGCATGAGCATTTTTGTGAGAATATTATAAAAGGTCAGCCGTTTTTTGAAAAGCTATGGGAAATGGAGCATGGTCCGAAGGTAAACTAAGCGTTTTCAGTGGAGAAATTACTATATAAAATAGGGATTTATGAAAATCTCCAGTTTGCATAAGTATAAAGGCTGGGACATAAGTATTTCAACTAATAAAAAAAAACGAACAATCACGATATGCATAATTGTTCGTTTTTTTTATTTTGGGAAGAAGCTCGCAGTCTGAATACACGTCGCTTTCCATGGGCTAGTCTTAAGATTCCTCCCCGGCGCCTCGAGTGTCTTCCGCTTCATTCCTCTTCGATTTTAAAGATTTATTACTCGAAAATTTTGTTTTTCCAAGAAATAATCAATCAGTAGGAATAAAGGAACATCCTCTTTTCCATCGTTTCCATAAGAGATTTAAATTAACGACGCTTACGTCCTAATCCCATCGCATTTTCCATTTTCTTAATCATTTTACCAGCTACTTTATTAGCTTTTGCTGCTCCATCATCTAATATATCATCTAATTCAGTAGAGTTCATAAGCTCATTGTATTTCTCTTGGATTGGTTTTAATGCATCAACCACAACATTTGCTAAATCTGACTTGAAATCCCCGTATCCTTTTCCTTCATATTTGGCTTCCAGACTCTCCACGCTTTCTCCAGAGAGGATAGAATAAATGGAAAGCAAGTTAGAAACTCCCGGCTTATTTTCTCGATCGAATTTAACAACACCTTCTGAATCTGTAACGGCACTTTTGATTTTTTTAATAATCTGTGCTGGCTCGTCTAATAACGTAATAGTAGCTTTGTTGTTAGTATCCGATTTACTCATTTTTTTCGTAGGATCCTGAAGAGACATAATTCTTGCCCCTACTTTTGGAATTCTAACTTCAGGTATTGTCAAAATATCATTGTATTTTTTATTAAATCTCTCTGCGAGATCACGCGTTAATTCAAGATGTTGCTTTTGGTCTTCTCCAACTGGAACGATATCTGTACTATATAGAAGAATATCTGCCGCCATTAATGGTGGGTATGTTAATAATGCAGCAGAAACAGCATCTTTACCAGTCGATTTGTCCTTAAATTGTGTCATTCGCTCTAATTCTCCAATATAAGAGATACATTGCATTAACCATGCTCCTTGGGCATGGGCAGGTACTTCTGATTGAATGAATAGAGTTGCTTTATTAGGATCAATACCTACTGCTAAGTAAAGTGCAGCTAAACTGCGGATATTTTTTCTTAATACCATTCGATCTTGAGGTACTGTAATCGCATGTTGATCGACGATACAGAAGAAACAATTATATTCATCTTGTAGCTCGACAAATTGACTTAAAGCACCAATATAATTTCCTAAAGTTATAGTGCCGCTTGGTTGAATCCCAGAAAAGATAGTTTTCATTATAATACTTCCTCCATTATGTATTCTAGACACGAATGTTTAGTTGACAGCATCCTCTAAACAAACTGTTCATATTATTTACTAGGTTTCTATTCGTTGGTATAGCGCTCGTTAGTGAAGTACACTTCGCATCAGAAAGCAACTTTTTCGTTAAAAAGAGCAAAAAAGAGAGAACCCAGAAACTACATTATATTCATTATTATAACCATTTTAGCATGATTAGTTGATATTCAAAGGCTGTTTTCTCAAAGTTTGTCGTTTTTCATAGAAAAAATGGTGGATTTCTATTAGTAATGTTGTTTCTAAAGGAGTGTTGAAGGTATACGGCATGTAAATTGGATTTAGTGTAGTAGATGGTAGATGCAGATTTAAAACAGCTTAGTCTATATGTGGAAGAAACAGAAAGAGTGAGCCAGATAAAAGAAAGATAAATGATTCGTCTAAAGGTAAATGAGGAAGATGAGAACGGTTAAATGAATTCTATGAATTAAAAAAATTTAGATAAATTTATATTAATATAATTATTCTGTAGATTTGTATATTTCTGATTTGTTTTTATTCTACAAAATTCTACATAGTTCTTGCGTAAAAAATATTCCAATTATATAATTGTGATTACGAATGGATTAGGTAGTTGTATTTTCAGACTTTTTAAAACACATAAGAATACATAAAAGGTTGAACTAGCGAAATAGTTATTTCGAAATAATAATATTGAACGCTATGTATGGGGGTTTGCATTTAATCGTTTTTAATACATCAATAGTCGTTTATTATAATTAACAGACTATTTAGGAAATGATTGCTTGTGTATTCTAAGGTTTAGAATGGGAAAGCTATTTTCGAAGTTCCATTTGAGGAAAATTATTTAGGGGGTAATTACATGAGAAAAAGAATGCTTGTACTAATGAGCTTAGTGCTTGTGCTAAGTGCATTTCTTGCTGCATGTGGTAATGACAATGGTGGAAGTGATAAATCATCACAGAACTTGCGCTTGAACATCGTTTCAGAGCCACCAACATTACATCCAGCACTAGCAACAGATTCAACGTCTGGTGGAGTGTTAATTCAAACGTTTGAAGGTTTAACTCGTATTGATAAAGATGGAGTGCCTCAGCCTGCAATGGCCGAAGATATTCAAGTTTCAGACGATCAATTAAACTATACATTCAAAATTCGTGAAGATGCAACATGGACAAACGGTGATCCAGTAACAGCAGCAGATTTTGAATATGCTTGGAAATGGGCTATTGATCCTCAAAACCAATCACAATATGCCTATCAATTATATGCCATAAAAGGTGCTGAAGCAGCTAATAATGGAGAAGGTAAACTTGATGATGTTGCTATTAAAGCAGTGGATGAAAAAACTTTAGAAGTAACTTTAGTAAATCCAACACCATACTTCTTACAATTACTAGCTTTCTATACTTATTTCCCAGTGAATAAAAATGTAGCAGAAGCAAATCCAGATTGGTATAAAGATGCTGGCGATGATTATGTTACAAACGGTCCTTTCAAAATGACAGAGTGGAATCATAGTGAGTCTATTCTTTTAGAAAAAAATGAAGATTATTGGGATGCTGACTCGGTTAAATTAGAGACCGTGGAAATGTCAATGGTAGAAGATCCAACAACGGAATTAAGCATGTTTGATAACGATGAGTTAGATTGGGCTGGTTTACCATTTGGTTCATTACCTACAGATGCTATTAAGGCATTAAAAGACAATGGGGACCTAAATATTAAAGCAATAGCAGGAACGTATTGGTATAAATTCAATACGGAAGAAAAACCATTTAATAACGAAAATATTCGTAAAGCATTAACATATGCAATTGATCGTCAAGCGATTGTTGAGCAAATTACACAAGGTGGACAAATCCCAGCTATGGCAGTTGTTCCTCCAACAATGTTTTCTGAAAACGAAAAAGGCTACTTTAAAGATAATGATATCGAAGCAGCAAAAGCGGCTCTTGAAAAAGGTTTGAAAGAGGAAGGCTATGATAGTGTAGAAGACTTACCAAAAATTACATTATCTTATAATACAAGTGAAGCACATGCTAAAATTGCGCAAGCAGTTCAAGATATGTGGAAACAAAACCTTGGTATTAATGTCGAATTAGACAACGAAGAATGGCAAGTTTACTTAGAAAAAATTGATTCTGGTGACTATCAGATTGGGCGTATGTCATGGTCTGGTGACTACAATGATGCATTTAACTTCCTAGAATTGTATCGTGATGCAGACGGCGGAAACAATGATACTGGTTGGGAAAATCCAGAATACAAAAAACTTCTTATTGCTTCACAAAAGGAAACAGATGAAGCGAAGCGTAAACAATTATTACAAGATGCAGAAGCTATTTTAATGAATGAACTTCCAATTGCACCTGTATATTTTTATACAAACACTTGGGTACAAAAAGAGAATCTGAAGGATGTAGTAATTTCAGGTTTAGGGGAAGCTCAGTTGAAATGGGCGCATTTTGAATAATAAAAGGAATTACTTTGTTCCGCAATCATGTTAGAAGGATTTCAAATTCTAATTGCATATAGAAATTGTTAAAAAATATTATTAAATTGTTTGTGTAATTAGGACAAGAAAACCATTCATGAACTACAAGATCAAAGAGATAAAAGAGGCTGTCTTATTTAACGAGTGATACACTAGGAAGCTCGTTCCCTAAGACATCCTCTTCCTTTCTAATTGGCGTTGTTTTAGAAAAAAATGGAGGTAAAACCATGATAAAGTACTTGACAAAACGTTTGCTGTTTATGGCGCTGTCCTTATGGTTAATCATTACAGCAACGTTTTTCTTCATGAGGATGGCACCGGGTAACCCATTTACATCGGAAAAGAAAATGCCACCTGCAATCGAAGCAAATTTAAATGCCCATTATGGTCTTGATCAACCTTGGTATGCTCAATATGGAGATTATTTGCTAAGAGTTGTTCAATGGGATTTTGGTCCATCTTTTAAATATAAGAGTCAGACTGTTAATCAATTAATCAATGAGGGCTTCCCCGTTTCCTTAGTATTGGGAGTCGAAGCCATTTTCATTGCTTTAGCAATTGGAGTAACATTGGGTGTAATTGCTGCATTAAGACATAATAAATGGCAAGATTATTTGGCAATGATCGTTGCTGTATTAGGAATCTCCGTACCTTCCTTTATAATGGCTGCTTTTTTACAATATATTTTTGCGATGAAGCTAGGTATTTTCCCTGTAGCAAGATGGGGAACATTTATGCAAAGTGTCCTGCCGGCAATAGCGTTAGCAGCTGGTCCAACAGCATTTATTGCCCGTTTAACTAGATCTTCCATGCTAGAAGTATTAAGCAATGATTATATTAAAACAGCAAAAGCTAAAGGAATTAGCGGCTTTAATATTACCGTAAAGCATGCAATCCGTAATGCGATTCTACCAGTTGTTTCCTACATGGGACCATTATCAGCTGGGATCGTTACAGGAAGTTTTGTTATTGAAAAAATCTTTGGTATCCCGGGACTAGGATCACAGTTTGTAAAAAGTATAAACAATCGTGATTATACAGCTATTATGGGAGTTACTGTTTTCTATAGTATTATCCTGTTAGTATCTGTTCTTCTTGTCGATATATTGTACGGATTAATAGATCCTCGAATTAAATTATCGGGCGGGAAGAAAGGAGAGTAAAGATGCAAGAAATTTCGAAAGATAAATTTGAAATAGTAGGAAATAGCAGCGTTGAATCAGAGAAGATTTCAAAAGCAAGTCTGTCTTTTTGGAAAGATGTATTTACTCGTTTTAAGAAAAATAAACTTGCAGTATTTGGACTTGTACTATTAATTCTTTTAATCGTCATGGCATTTGTTGGACCATTCCTTACGCCATACAATTACTATGAAAATGATCTAACAAAAACAAATCAACCACCAAGTGCAGAGCATTATTTTGGAACAGATGAATTGGGTCGAGATATGTTCGAACGTATTTGGTATGGGGCAAAGATATCCCTCTTCATTGGGATTGCTGCTGCATTAATCGACTTAGTGATTGGGGTAATCTGGGGCGGAATTGCAGGTTATAAAGGTGGTAAGGTTGATGAAGTGATGATGCGTATAGCAGACGTATTATATGGAATTCCTTACCTATTACTTGTAATCCTTCTAATGGTTGTGCTTGGACAAGGAATTTGGACGATGATTTTAGCGATGAGTATTACAGGTTGGATTAATATGGCTCGTATGGTCCGAGGACAAGTATTATCTTTAAAGAGTCAAGAATATATACTTGCCTCTAGAACATTAGGAGCAGGAGTATCAAGAATAATGGGCAAGCATTTAATTCCTAATGCAATGGGACCTATTCTTGTAACTTTAACACTAACTGTGCCAAACGCTATTTTTACAGAAGCGTTTTTAAGCTATCTTGGATTAGGGTTAACGCCTCCATTAGCTAGCTGGGGAACAATGGCTAATGATGGAATCGGAGCGATGCAATATTACCCATGGCGATTATTCTTCCCGGCAATGTTTATTTGTTTAACAATCTTTGCATTTAATGTTATAGGTGACGGAATCCGAGATGCTCTTGATCCAAGACTACGTAAGTAAGGAGTGAGATAAATGGAAAAATTATTAGAAGTAAAGGATTTACAAGTCTCATTCCATACGTATGGAGGAGAAGTGCAGGCAGTTCGTGGAGTATCCTTTGACTTATATAAAGGAGAAACATTGGCAATTGTTGGTGAATCCGGATCAGGTAAGAGTGTTACTTCTCAAACATTAATGAAATTAATTCCTATGCCTCCAGGTCATATTAAAGGCGGACAAATTTTATTTAACGGAGAAGATATTGTTCAAAAAACGGATAAAGAGATGGAAAGCATCCGTGGAAAAGAAATGAGTATGATTTTCCAAGATCCAATGACATCCTTGAATCCGACAATGAGAATTGGAACGCAAATTATGGAAGTGCTGATTAAACATCAGCAAATGAATAAAGAAAAGGCGAAAAAAAAAGCAATAGAACTTTTAAGCTTAGTTGGAATAGCAAAACCCGAAAAAAGAGTGGATCAATATCCACATGAATTTTCAGGCGGAATGAGACAGCGTGCGATGATTGCCATTGCTTTAGCTGCCAATCCACATTTGCTAATTGCAGATGAACCAACAACAGCATTAGATGTTACCATTCAAGCGCAAATTTTAGACTTAATGAACGATTTGCAAGACAAAATGGATACAAGCATTATTTTCATTACCCATGACTTAGGGGTTGTTGCAAATGTGGCAGATCGTGTAGCTGTTATGTATGCAGGTCAAATTGTAGAGATGGGTACTGTAGATGAAATTTTTTATGATCCAAGACATCCCTATACTTGGGGACTTCTTGCGTCTATGCCAAGCTTAGATAATGATAACGAAGATGAGCTTGCAGCAATACCAGGGACACCGCCGGATTTAACAAACCCGCCAGTTGGAGATGCGTTTGCAGCTAGAAATCCATATGCATTAGCTATTGATTTCGAACAGGAACCACCATTATATCAAGTTTCAGAAACACATTTTGTAAAGTCATGGCTCTTACATCCAAATGCACCAGCAGTAGAACCACCTGCTTCTGTTAAAGAGAGAATGAGAAAGCTACCCTCTAACTTTGAAACACCAGTATTAGTAAAGGGGGAGAAATAAGTGGCTGAGAAGTTATTAGAAATTAAAAATCTTAAGCAATATTTTAATGTGGGCACTCCTAACTTAGTAAAAGCAGTGGATGATATAACCTTTGATATTTTCAAAGGAGAAACGCTTGGACTAGTAGGAGAATCAGGCTGCGGGAAATCTACGACTGGGAGAACAATCATTCGTCTATACGATGCAACCGGTGGTCAAGTTCTATTTAATGGAGAAGACGTGCATGGAAGAAAATCAAGAGCAGATTTAAAGAAATTTAATCGTAAAATGCAAATGATCTTCCAAGATCCATATGCTTCATTAAATCCACGAATGACTGTTGCAGATATTATTGCAGAAGGCATTGATATTCACGGATTAGCGAAGAACAGAAGTGAAAGAATGGAAAAGGTATACGATTTGCTTCATACAGTTGGATTAAATAAGGAGCATGCTAATCGTTATCCCCATGAATTCTCAGGTGGGCAGCGACAAAGAATCGGAATTGCTCGTGCTTTAGCTGTAGATCCTGATTTTATCATAGCTGATGAACCGATTTCTGCATTAGATGTTTCCATTCAAGCCCAAGTTGTTAATTTGATGAAGAAACTTCAAAAGGAAAAGGGATTAACGTATTTATTTATTGCCCATGATTTATCGATGGTTAAGTATATAAGTGACCGTATTGGAGTAATGTATTTTGGAAAATTAGTGGAGATTGCTTCAGCAGATGAGCTATATAATAATCCGATTCATCCATATACACAGTCCTTACTATCAGCAATTCCTCTTCCAGATCCAGAAACAGAGCGCACAAGAAAAAGAACTGTTTATGATCCTGCGATTCATCAATATCAAGATGGGGAAGAACTTAAAATGCGAGAAGTAAAGCCAGGTCATTTTGTTTATTGCTCTGAAAGTGAATATAAGAAATATAAAACGCAAGTAGCTAAATAATGATTTTAAAAAAGGCGACAATCTCAGAGATAATGAGGTGTCGCCTTTTTATACTAGCACGGTGGCAAAAGAGAAAAAACAGTAATAGCCTAAGTTTGTTTGAGTTGTTACAATAAAAGGAATACATAATTTATACCAAGATAGTGGATAATGGATACTGTACATAGATGGGAGTTATCGCCGTGAATAAAAAACTAATATCCTTCGGGTTAACTATATCTTTATTATTCCCTAATGTCGCTTTGGCTAAAGGGGAGAAGGTCATTCCTAAACAACCAGTAAAACAAATGGAAGTTATGATAAAACAATTGCCAGCTACTTTACCAAGATTGAAAACCAATTCCTTTACTTTTTCATACCCAGATGCGGTAAGAGGTATATATGTAAATGCCCACTCAATTGGTGGGAGCAAGTGGAACCAATTAATCAATTTAGTAAAAAATACGGATTTAAATGCAATGGTAATTGATTATAAAGAAGACCATGGAAATTTGACCTTTATGCCGGAAGAAAGCTCTCCTTATCAGAAAATTGGGAGTGATTCTATAAAGAACATGAAAGCATTATTGGAACAGCTTGAAAAAGAGAAAATTTATCCGATTGCACGCATTGTTGTTTTTAAAGATTCAGTGCTGGCAAAGGAAAAACCAGAATGGTCTTTTGTTCAAGGGGAAAAGGTTTGGACAAATGGAAGGGGAGAAGCTTTTGTGAACCCCTTTGAAAAAAAGGTCTGGGAATATAATGTCAATCTAGCATTGGAAGCGGCGAAAATGGGCTTCCAAGAGATACAGTTTGATTATGTTCGTTTTCCAGAAGGATTTGAAAATAAGGCAGATAAATTAACCTATACGAAGGGTGATTATGAGAAATTAAATGTAACAGAAGGGGAAAAAAGAGTAGAAGCTGTTACAGATTTTGTTGAATATGCGAAAGGAAAACTCGAACCATATGATGTAAAGGTTTCTGTTGATATATTTGGATACACAGCAACCTTAGATCAAGCACCAGGTATTGGGCAAAACTTTTCAAAAATAAGTAAACATGTTGATGTTATTTCATCGATGATTTATCCAAGCCATTGGTCTTCCTATTTTGGCATTGAAAAACCAGACCTCCATCCTTATGAACTTGTGAGCGAGTATATAAAAGTCGAAAAGCAAAAGTTAAATCAACTTGACAAACCGCCAATTTCAAGACCATGGCTCCAAGACTTCACAGCGACATGGCTTGGTAAAGATAATTATCAAGTATATGGACAAGAGGAGATTCAAAAGCAGATACAAGCCTTAAATGATCAAGGGGTTTCTGAGTTTTTATTATGGAATGCTGGAAATAATTATACAAAAAATGTTAACTATATACCGAATAACAAAGAAGAAAAAGGAGATTAATAAATGCATTGGTACGATAAACTTAATGAATATTTTCCTGTTGAAGAAATGAAATCGCAAGAACATATGGAAGCTTTGCTTAAGGATTTTCCAGAGTATTATCATAAGGATGAAGACAAATATCATGTGTTGATGTATGTGGAAGCGGAGGACTTTATTTTTATAGATTATTTATTTGTTTCTAATGAAGCCAGAGGGCAAGGTCTTGGACATCAATTAGTTGAGAAGCTAAAAAAGAAGGGGAAACCAATTATATTAGAAGTGGAACCTATAAATTATAAGGATAGTGATACAAAAAAGAGATTGAAATTTTATCAGCGTGAAGGATTTAAACATGCAAAAACGATTGGTTATAGACGGTTGTCATTAGCAACTAGAGAAGTAAATGCGATGGAAATTCTCTATTGGGCTCCAAATAATGAAGGAGAAGATGTCGTTTATCAGGCATTGGTAAAGACATATAATAAAATTCATACATATAAGGATGTCCATTTTTACGGGGAAGCTTATGAACCAGTTGAAAAAGTAGTGCAATTGAACGATGAGGAAGAACAAAAAAACATTTTTGACGAAATTTAATTAGCTTGCAAAGATAAAATCCCCTTGAGGAAGATAGGTTGAGGATGAACGATCTGTAAAGGTCGTATTTTCATTAAAACATTTTAATTGAGAATAGAAATAGGTTTAATGAAAAGAAATAAGGGGTATTAAAAAATAAGGTCATTTTTAAAACAAATATCCTAACAGATACCGTAAATTTTTGAAACTTTTTTTGTTTTCAAACGTCTATAATGATAAGCAACAAAATAAGAGAGGAATTCGTACAAGTATAACGAGTTTTTCTTACATAAAGGAGGAGAACACCAACAAACATTGCAAAGAATAGAAGCTTATAAACAGAAAAAAATCATACTTGTGGATAATTTTTTCAAAACATATACCATAAAGCAAATAATTAGTGTATAATAATTAATATAAATTACTTGATTGAATTAATTATAATTTAAGAATTTTCGAAAAAAAAATTCAAGTTATTTATAATTATAATGAATGTAGTTAATTACATGTCTAAATAAAGGGAGCGTGAATTTGTAAAATGGTAACATTATACACTTCACCAAGTTGTACATCCTGCAGAAAAGCAAAAGCATGGTTAGAGGAACATGAAATTGCTTATAAAGAAAGAAATATTTTCTCAGAGCCTCTTTCAATTGACGAGATAAAAGAAATTCTTCGCATGACAGAAGATGGAACCGATGAGATTATTTCAACAAGAAGCAAAACTTTTCAAAAACTAAATGTGAATTTAGAAACAATGCCGCTACAAGATTTATTTGGCATTATTCAAAATAATCCAGGGCTATTAAGACGCCCAATTATAATTGATGAAAAAAGGCTGCAGGTTGGGTATAACGAAGATGAAATTCGTCGATTCTTACCAAGAAAAGTTCGTACTTTCCAATTAAGAGAAGCTCAACGATTAGTTAACTAATTATAAGCAAGTATAAAAAGATCTGACTTTATAGGATGTGATTTTATCATCCTTTGGTCAGATTTTTATTTTTTATTTGGGAAATAGGCTCAATCCTATTAATAGGAAGAGAAGCGACGAACGAATGCTTTGTAAAAGTTTAAATGATTAGCTTAAACTGAAAATCAATATGTTTGGATAAAACGGATAGTTATTTGCTTTTTCTTTTTAGTTTGAAATAATTTCTATGAGGTAATACTACTAAATATAACGAAACAGGAATAAGGTATTAAAAAGAAATAAAACCTGAGGCTGAATGAAGCTGTGCTTATTTTAGAAAATTGAGAATTGTGAATGTTTTTTGAATGGGTATTTAATGGTTTTTTTCGATCCCAAGATATTTTAATTCCATTTATACAGCTTTTGTCATAAAATATAAGGTACAAGGTACAAGGTACAAGGTACAAGGTACAAGGTACAAGGTACAATACAAGGAAAATATAAATTTTTATTTCAGAACGATTTATTGTAAGGAATAAAACAAATCTGTATGGGGGTCTCTTGTCCCTTCCATCATAGTCTGAAGGGAGTGTTAGCGTATGGAAATTGAAAGAATTAATGATCATACAGTAAAGTTTTATATTTCGTATATTGATATAGAAGAACGTGGTTTTAAGCGTGAGGAGATTTGGTATAATCGGGAACGTAGTGAAGAACTATTTTGGGAAATGATGGATGAAGTGCATCAAGAAGAAGACTTCATGTTTGATGGACCATTATGGATTCAGGTTCAGGCATTAGAAAAAGGGTTGGAAATTCTCGTTACAAAAGCACAGCTTTCAAAAGATGGACAGAAGTTTGAAATTTCTATCCCTGAGGATAAGTTGAAGGATTTACCAGTAGATGAAAGATTTGAAGACTTGATGGATCAACACTTTACCATTAAAGATGGGGAAGAAGAATACGATGACAGTCTTGAATTTATACTAACATTTAAAGATTTTGAGGACATCATCTCCTTATCCAAACTACAGGGACTAGAAGGAATTGATACCAAACTTTATACCTATAATGATAAATACTACTTATTTGTACAGTTCCTTGACGAAGAAATACCAGAAGAGGAAGTAGAAAATGCATTAAGCATTTTATTAGAATATGCTCAAGAAGATTCCAAAATGACAATTCATGTTCTCCAAGAATACGGAAAAATAATTATTGAGAACGAAGTATTTATGGAGTTAAGAAAATACTTTCATTAAATAATAGGGATACAACAATAATATTTCGAAGTGAAGAAGAAACTCCACAATGTTCGGTTAGTGCCTTGCATTGTGGAGTTTTTTTGTATTTAGGCTAAAGAAACTCGGCGAAGGCATGTATAATTGTCATTCCTTTTGAATAGATATAGACACCTTTAAAAACTAGAAAGTAAGCTTCATTTTTCAAGTAGTCTTGCGTTCATAAATGTTCTTTTCAAAAGAGCAATTTAGCAGCTTTTAAAGCGAGTATTAAATTGACATTGTGGGTAAATATAAGGGAATAATAATGAATAGAGCTAAGCTTAATGTAAGTAAATGGGAGAATGGCGGTGTTTGCTATGAATCATACTGCTAGGTTAGGATTATTTTTTGTTGTTGCAGCTCTTTTTGTTTATGTGTTTAATTTATTTTTTTCTATTCGGGGAGGAATTTACGGGCAGTTAAGTTTAGTAATAAGTTTATCAGTGATTTTTATTGGATTTGTTATATTTTTTGAAAATAGACACCCAACACAAACACTAACATGGTTAATTGTTTTAGGAAGTTTTCCGATTATTGGTTTTGTCTTTTATTTATTCTTTGGCAGGAACTATCAGAAGGAAAGAGTTTATCGAAAAAAATACTTTTTGGATAAAGAAGCATTTCTTAAGATTGAGCAAGATATTGGTTCTAAATCAGAAGAGAAAAGAAAGATTCTAGACGGACATCAACGCAATTTATTTCACCTAGCTGAGAAGCTTGGAAATAGTCCAATCTCCTTTGGTACCTCAACACAGGTGTTAACAGATGGTGAGGAAACATTTTCTACTATTTTAGATGAACTGAAGCGAGCGAAACACCATATTCACATGGAATATTATATAGTAAGAGATGATGCAATCGGTTCTCAGATTAAGGACATATTAGTTGAAAAAGCAATGGCTGGGGTACAAGTTAGATTTTTATATGATGCAGTTGGATCTTGGAAGCTTTCTAAAAGGTTTTGCCTAGAAATGAAAGAGGCTGGCATTGAAGTAATTGCATTTGGGCCTGTTAAAATGCCTTTTTTTAATAGCAAATTTAATTTTAGAAATCATCGTAAAATTATTATTGTGGATGGAAATGTGGGCTTTGTTGGTGGGCTGAATATTGGGGATGAGTATTTAGGGAGAAATCCTTCAATTGGATATTGGAGAGACACTCATTTACTTGTGAAAGGTAATGCAGTAAGATCTTTGCAATTAATTTTTCTCCAAGATTGGTTCTACATGACTAGTCATAGTTTTTTAACAGAGGAATACTTAACACCTGTTTCTGAGGAAAATTCACATGGTGGAGTACAATTAATAGCCGGTGGTCCTGACAATGAATGGAGTGTTATTAAAAGTATATTTTTCAGTATGATTACGACTGCGAAAGTATCGATTTGGATTGCCACTCCATATTTTATTCCAGATGAGGACATTTTTTCTGCAATTAAAATAGCATCTCTAAGTGGAGTGGATGTTCGCATACTTGTACCTAGTAAACCAGATAAACGAATCGTTTTCCATGCTTCTCGTTCCTATTTTCCAGAATTATTAGAGTCAGGTGTAAGGATTTTTGAATACAATCGAGGATTTATGCATAGCAAAATTATTATTGTGGATGGAGAAATAGCCTCCATTGGGACTTGTAATATGGATATGAGGAGCTTTCATTTAAATTTTGAAGTAAGTGCTTTTTTATATAAAACAAGGAGTATAGAAAAACTAGTAAAAGATTATAAGGAAGACATCAAACACTCACTTGAATTAGAAGTGGCGAGCTTTAATAAAAGGCATTATGGGTATAGGATGCTTGAATCCACTTCTAGATTATTGTCACCATTGTTATAAAGCAAGCCTTGCAACAGGGAAAACTATCTTTCTTGGACAAAGATAGTTTTTTTGCATTTTTTACATGAAAATTAATATTCTTGAAGGATTCGGAAGGACAAAAAAGAATAAGTATAGGAAAGAAATCAAAGGGAGGGATTTGTATTTGTTTACTGCCATGACCGAAAAAGGAAGCATTATTAATTTATTTACTATGAGAGACAAGGAAGAACTAAAAGCATGGAAAAATATTCCGACATATTGTCCAGAATGTAAAGGACGTGTCATTTTGAAGATGGGGACAAAAAAGATTACTCATTTTGCCCATGAAAGGAAAGACTGCTGTTCAGGTAACGGAGAGGCTGAGTCTTCCTACCATTTGCAAGGGAAGCTTCAATTATATCAAAAATTACTTCAAGTAAATCTTCAGCCAGAATTGGAACCATATTATCCAGAAATAAAGCAACGGGGAGATATCAGCTTTATCTTGCATCATAAAAAGTATGTAATTGAATTTCAGTGTGCTGTCATTTCTCCTCAATTAGTAAAAAAGCGTACAGATGGCTATCGAAAAATAAATATTCAGCCCATATGGATTATTGGCTTTAATCAAATAAAAAAATGGAATCCAATCAAATTGAAACTTACTGCTTTTATTTTTCAATTTCTCACTTTCTATCAGAGCCAGTATCTTCTACCAATATATTGCCCATTTAATAAGGTCTTTTATTTGCTTCACAATCCCATTCCAATCTCCGTCTTTCAAACTTTTATCTCTACTTCTTCCTATCCCTTAGTGAAATTAGAGAAAAGTCTCCCGAAAATTCCAAGCATGAATATCCATTATTCCTATTGGCGTGAGCTACTAAACCGCCAAAAAACAAAAGATTTACATTATCCTACTAAGACGAATGATCATTTTTTAAAAGAACTCTATGCCGGTGAATTACATCCTCATTTTTTACCACCCTTTATCGGAATCCCTGTGAAAGAAGGTTTCCTCTTTGAAACACCACCACTATTCTGGCAAGCATATATTTTTCTCGATAGCTTTTGTCTTAATGATGAAAAGAAAATTTATCCACTTCAAAAAGTTTATGATTTTTTTCAAAAAAGAATAAAGGCAGGACATATTAAAATAAGAGAGTTTCCTTTTCTAGAAAACATAGAATGGAAAACCGTCGTTAAGCATTATTTACAAATGCTTGTGAGTATCCAAGTTTTGGAAGAAGTAAAACCCAATTTCTTTCGACTTCTTCATCAGAAAAAAATAAATAATTATGAGAGACAAACACAAGAAGAAGTACTGTTTTATCAGCGATTAAAAAATATGATGGATAAGCAATAAATGATAATGAAAAAGGAGAAATTACATATGATAATAGTATTGGTCAAATGCTTATAATCGGAATTAAACCGGAATTTTGTTACAATAAAGAAGGAATTAGTTTATAAAAAGAGAACTATGTATTATGGTTTATTTTCGAATTACGAAGGATAAGAGTGGAGGATTTAGTATGTCAACAGAAACAAGTGTTAAGAAATTACCATTACGCAATGAAATTCCAGTTGAGGACACTTGGAAATTAGAGGATATTTTTGCGACTGATGAAGAATGGGATAAAGAATTTGAAGAAGTAAAGAATTTATCACAAAAGGCAACAGAATATCAAGGCAAGCTGGCAGATAGCGCAGATGTTCTTTATGAAGCTTTGCAGTATCAAGACGAGCTTTTATCAAGGCTCGGAAAATTATATACATATGCACATATGCGGTATGACCAAGATACAACGAACAGTTACTATCAAGGGGTAGATGGCCGTATTAAAAGCTTATATGCCCAAGCTGCAAGTGCTCTTGCATATATGGTTCCAGAATTATTGTCTATTGATGAAAAAGTAATCAATGCTTTTTTAGAAGAAAAAGCAGAATTACAGCTATATAAAAAGGCGTTAGAAGAAGTTAACTTGCAACGTCCACATGTATTAAGTGCAGAACAGGAAGCATTGTTAGCACAAGCATCAGAAGTATTGGATTCTTCAAGCAATACATTTGGAATGCTTAATAACGCTGATTTAGAATTCCCAACCATTAAAGATGAGAATGGAGAAGAAGTAGAGGTTACTCATGGCCGTTATTCACGTTTTTTAGAGAGCGCAGATGAGCGAGTACGTCATGATGCATTTATGGCCGTTTATGACACCTATGGAAAATTTAAAAATACGTTTGCCTCCACTTTAAGTGGAGAAGTAAAAAATCATACATTCAATGCAAAGATAAGAAATTATAGCTCACCAAGGCATGCTGCACTGGCTGCGAATAATATTCCTGAACAAGTGTATGAAAATTTAGTGGAAACGATAAATAAAAATTTACCATTATTGCATCGCTATGTGAAGCTTCGCAAAAAGGTTCTTGGAGTAGAAAAGCTTCATATGTATGATCTTTATACACCGTTAGTAAAGGATGTAAAGATGGAAATACCTTATGATGAAGCGAAGGAATTAGTAGTGAAAGGTTTGGCACCTCTAGGAGAAGAATATGCTTCAATCTTAAAAGAAGGCTTTGAAAATCGCTGGGTGGATGTCCATGAGAATAAAGGGAAGAGAAGTGGTGCCTATTCTTCAGGCGCATACGGAACAAATCCATATATTTTAATGAACTGGCAGGATAATGTGAATAATTTATTTACATTAGCTCATGAATTTGGCCATTCTGTGCATAGCTACTATACAAGAAAATCACAACCATATCCATATGGGAATTATTCCATCTTTGTCGCTGAAGTTGCTTCTACTTGTAATGAATCCTTGTTAAATGATTATTTGCTTAAAACGATTACGGATAAGCAAAAACGTTTATACTTGCTTAATTATTTCCTAGAAGGATTCAGAGGTACAGTATTCCGTCAAACGATGTTTGCTGAATTTGAACAACTAATTCATGAAAAGGCAAGTAATAATGAGCCATTAACTGCTGATTTATTGACAAAAGAGTACTACGCATTAAATCAGAAGTATTTTGGTGAAGAAGACATCGTAATTGATGAGGAAATTGGATTAGAATGGTCAAGAATACCGCATTTCTATTATAATTTCTATGTGTATCAATATGCGACTGGCTATAGTGCTGCAACGGCCTTAAGTAAACAAATTTTGGAGGAAGGAAAGCCTGCTGTTGAGCGATATATCGATTTTCTCAAGGCTGGAAGCTCCGATTATCCAATTGAGGTTCTTAAAAAAGCTGGGGTAGATATGACAAGCAAAACACCAATTGAAGAGGCTTGTAAGGTATTTGAAGAAAAATTAAATGAAATGGAAAGCTTATTGAATGAACTATAATAGTCTGTAGGATGAAAAACGGGTAGGAGAGACAGCTCTCTTACTCGTTTTTTTTGTTCATTTATTTTGTTTTCTAGAAAATCATTGATTAATAGATAAAAAATTACTTCGAACAAAGGGATAGGGCATGTGAATTTTAGGACTATCTATGTTTCAAAAGGTTTAGTTTAATATAATAAAATTGGCAGACCGTGATATTCGATAAAGTCATCAAAAAGCTAAGGAATAGTTGACTAAAGCAAAATCTGATTATACTTCTATTGGTAATAAATGGATTTTAGGTTATAAGGGATTCTATGATATGAAATACTCCATATTATTTGGATGAGGTTTTGTTTAATTGTAGTTAGGGAAGAGAAATCTCTAAGAAGGGATGTTTGAGAATCGGAGGGGGTTAATTCTAAAAATTAATAGAAAGGGAGTTTTTTTATGAAGCCATATGTAAAGTTTTTTGGAATGGTTTTAACCTCAACAATTGTCATGTTTCTATTTAAATACTTGAGTACTTATAAAATGGACCATATTTTTTTTAGTGAAACAAGAGCGTATATGGCTTTGTTGATGGGAGCGACAATGGCGCTGATTATGCTAGTATTTATGGTTAAAATGTTAAAAAATCGGAAAGTAAATATAATGATTGCGATTGGAAGTGTAGTTGTCTTTTTTCTTTCCCTATACTTGTTGAGGAGCCAAACACTTGTTGACGATGTGGATTATATGGAAGCAATGATTCCCCATCATTCCATTGCCATTTTAACGAGTGAGCGTGCTCAAATAACTGATCCAAGAGTCCGAAGTCTCGCTGATGAAATTATAAGTACGCAAATAGAAGAAATTAATGAAATGAAAAAATTAATAAAAGATTTAAAAGATGAATAATAAATTAAGAAGTATAGATTCCTGTAAATAGAGTTATTAAGCTAAGATATTGTAGGAGATGCTGGCGCATAAAATAATCTAGCCCCTATTTGTCTAATGGATTTTGCATTTCTATACTTTTTCAGTAAATTTGGAGGAGTTGTATTCTCAGAAAGAGCGGACGGGAAATGACGATAATCTTTACAAAAACGTCTTTAATTTTGACGCTTTTGTGAACAAAGTATCGAGTGTATTGCGAAAATTGATTGACCTATGATAGTATATAGTTGTGAAGTTAATCACATACAAACTTATACCCCTTTGTTTGACCGTGAAAAATTTCTCCCATCCCCTTTGTTCGTAAAAAAATAAAAAAGGCCTTGCCTTGAGACAGCAAGTCCTTTTTTATTTTTTTAGGATTCCTTTTTATCTTTCCTATTTTGAAGCAAAATAAAAAAATAGACATGGCATCTGTTGTAGATATGCCATATCCCTTATTTACTAACCGATATATTTCCAAAACACCCCGTATTTAGCAGGTATTTGTTCTACTAGTTGTTGTAATTGCAATTTCTTCATTTCTTTTTCCACTTCTTGTATCGATTTATTATAAACAACAGATAATTCCTTGGACGCAACAAGTTTAAAACACTCTAAAAAGTTTTCGAGTGGTGGTGGCGCTGCTTTTTCTGGTTGAATTTGCAGCATTTCTTCGATGATTTGAACATATATCTCATAAGGATAATAACCTGTGACTTTAATTCCTTCTTCTTCAATATTTTCATTAAAGAAGACTAATGTCGGAATTTCATTTACTTCCATTTCTCTTGTGATTTTTAAATCACATTGAAATGCCTTCGCTGCACTATGTGAATGGATATCAGCTACAAACTCAATTACATCTATTCCCACGCTCTTGGCACAAGATTTAAGTACATCAAATGTGGCAATATTTTTTTTCTCCAAAAATAAAAGCTCTTGTAATTTTCGTAAGAATTTCATTCCCGATTTCCGGCCTTGCAATTCTGCCGCCTTTAGCGCAATGGAAGGTAAATGTGGCGAAATAATAGGATTATCAAACCATAAGGAACCATCACATGACATTCCAGAACGACTAGCTGTTTTTTCCCAAAATTCAGCAATGTTTGCATGCTTGCTTTTCTTACTACAATTTAAAGAAGATAATCTACCACTTAATACATGTTTAAGGGAGAAATATCGTCCATACTCAATTTGTAGTTTTTTCATAATAGGTTCAAGTGCCCAGCATTCAGGACAGAGTGGATCGATAAACATATAGATTTCAAGTGGTTTACTTTCTTGGCAATTATCATCAGCTGTTTTCGGCTTGGATATAGAGAAGTCTTTTTCCATCACGTGTTATCACCTTTTTTAGTTTCGATTTCCTCCGAATTGATCATATGTTTTGCTGTCAGCACGAGTCTTGAAAAAATCCCATCACGCAGTTCGCTATCTAGTTCTACTTCTTCCATGGCCTGATCCATGCAAGCTAACCATGCTTGTGCTCTCTTTTCTGTTATGGGAAAAGGTAGATGTCTCGCTCTAAGCATAGGATGACCATGTTCATTTGAATAAAGGGAAGGACCACCTAAAAATTGTGTAAGAAATTGTTTTTGTTTACGAGCTGTTTCTGTTAAATCCTTTGGGAAGATAGGAGCTAGGTCAGGATGTTGACCAACATGATTGTAGAATATATCTACAAGTTTATTTAATGTGGCTTCACCGATTTGATCATAAGGTGTCGACATTTTCTCGACCATATTTAAAACTCCTTTTTCGTTCTTTTATAACATTACTTTATTATATTGTAACAATCCACATTTCATTGTACAAATAAATAGCTTGTAAATAGATCGAGATAGAAATTATGCCATATATTGCTGTGTGACTTTGTTTACGTAATTCTGGGTTTCTTTGAACGGTGGAATACCACCATACTTATCAACATTAGCAGGCCCTGCATTATATGCAGCTAAAGCAAGTTCAACATCTCCGTTATATTTGTCTAACATTTGCTTTAAATACTTACTTCCGCCCATGATATTATCTATTGGGTTAAATACATTTTGTACACCTAATGATTTTGCAGTACTAGGCATTAGTTGCATTAATCCAGATGCTCCTGCATAGCTCGTAGCGTTTGGATTGAAGTTAGATTCCACTTTAATAACGGAGCTTATTAATTTTTCAGGTAGATTATATTTATCCGCAGCTACTTTAATCATTTCATCGTAATCGGTGGCAGATGACGATGAAGAAGAAAGCTTTGTTAAGTTCATTGGTAGAAGGGATACATTACTAGTCACTCCTACAGGAAGGGAAGAAGTTCCTAGAGTATTGTTTTCAATAGAATTTGTTAAAGTTGATTCGGATGACAACATACTACTCAGAAAGTCTTGGAAAAGGGTGGATGCACTACTATTTGTAGTGTTCATAGAATTTAAACCTTGTAAAGCTTGGAGTTCAAGCATTACTTTAAATTGATCAATTTTCATTGCTTTCCTCCGTTGTTAAAATAAGGACTTTTATACAGTCATGCAAAATTTCGTTTAACAAAATGAAGATGGTTGGGACATAAGTATTGCCGTTAACGATAAGCACGACCATTTTCTTGTTTTAGTCTAAAAAAATGTTTTCTTGAAGTCTGCTGTTATTACACGCAGCCTGAATACACTTCGCTCTCCATGGGGAAGGCGCCGAGCCACTTCCATAGGAGTCTACGTGTATTCAGGCTGTTCCATTTTGCCAACTAATTATAAGCAAAATTTTCAAGATACAATCTTAAAAAACGCAATGGAACCATATATGAAGGTCCATTAAATGGTGTATTAATAAACTAAAATTTATTTTTGTTTGTATTTTTCTTCATAAAATCTGCGTACTTTATTTTTCGTTTTTCTAACGGGAATGTTTAAGCTGGATAATAGTTCTGTGAAATATAGTTCTCCTTCTTCCCGATTACTTACTTCATATTCTAACTCATAATCTTCTTTTTTTAAATAAAAACTATGATCTAAAACTAGTAAACCATTTCCAATTGTTTTTTCTGCTCTAATAGTTCGGAGGCTTCCAAAATATAAAATGGAAGCAGGCTCGATGTTCATTTCTACCAATAGACGAGAAATTTTCTCATCGTTTATTTTCCCAGTTGCAAAAATTGCTTCGCTTTCTTCTTTGGAAAGAACTTTATTTGTTTCAAGAAGTCCATCTGGATGAGGCTGTTTTAATGTTAATTCATACCCGTCATTCTTTTTGCGAATTCTTAATGCAGAATGGTTAGCCTTTAAAGCAAAATCGCTTGTATCAAAATAATGATTTTCTTGCTCAAATAAATCGCCTTCTTGAATGTGAAAGTGAGTAAGAAGCAATTCATACTCTTTCTTTGTTAACATGTTTTTAAATTCAATTTCAATGTTTTGAGTTTGCGACATAAATAAATCCTTTCTATTGTAATCTTGTCTATTATTATAAAGTGAGATTAGAAAACAAGCTATTGTCAACTTCCATTTTGTTTCCGTTACATTTTTTTATTCCTTTTGTGTTAAATAAACAGCTACCTAGGCAGCTGCGCTTTTCTATTTGTCTAGCTCCAGGCACCCAGGGGCAGATGGGCTTCGCGTCCGTTCCCTACGATAAGTCAACATCGGCTCACTGTCGCTCACCGTGTTTCCTTTATCTCAGGAAAGGTCGCTCCATCCCACACGCCCCTAAACGGGAACCTTGCGCTTTTCTATTTGTCTAGCTCCAGGCACCCAGGGGCAGATGGGCTTCGCGCCCGTTCCCTACGATAAGTCAACATCGGCTCACTGTCGCTCACCGTGTTTCCTTTATCTCAGGAAAGGTCGCTCCATCCCACACGCCCCTAAACGGGTACCTTGCGCTTTTCTATTTGTCTAGCTCCAGGCACCCAGGGGCAGATGGGCTTCGCGCCCGTTCCCTACGATAAGTCAACATCGGCTCACTGTCGCTCACCGTGTTTCCTTTATCTCAGGAAAGGTCGCTCCATCCCACACGCCCCTAAACGGGTACCTTGCGCTTTTCTATTTGTCTAGCTCCAGGCACCCAGGGGCAGATGGGCTTCGCGTCCGTTCCCTACGATAAGTCAACATCGGCTCACTGTCGCTCACCGTGTTTCCTTTATCTCAGGAAAGGTCGCTCCATCCCACACGCCCCTAAACGGGAACCTTGCGCTTTTCTATTTGTCTAGCTCCAGGCACCCAGGGGCAGATGGGCTTCGCGCCCGTTCCCTACGATAAGTCAACATCGGCTCACTGTCGCTCACCGTGTTTCCTTTATCTCAGTAGAAATGATAATTTAAATATGTACAAACGTGCTTGAATAAAGATGTACAAAATTGATTATGAATTACATACTAATATTGGGTGATTAGTATGTACATAAAGTTAAATATTGAAACAGATTTTGAGATTAAGAGTCTTTCAGATTTAGGAAAATTCAAACAAGTAATGGAGCAGTTAAAGATGAAAATTAATAAAAGTGAATTAGCTAGGGAATTAGGGGTAGATCGTAGAACAATCGATAAATATCTCAATGGGTTTATTCCAAAACGTACAAGGAAAAAGGCATCTATGCTTGATGAATATTATGAAATTATAGCCGCACTTTTATCGGAGGATTCGAAACAGAAGTTTTATTATCGGAGGGTGCTTTGGCAATATTTAAAAGATAATCATGGTCTTGATTGTTCGGCTTCTACATTTAGGGCGTATATAGCTAGAATACCAGAATTTAAAGCTTATTTTGATGAGGACAAAAAGATTGCCTCCCCCAAAGGGGCAGCTCGTTTTGAAACAGCACCAGGTAAACAAGCACAACTAGATTGGAAAGAAAGTATTCTATTTGATACTAAGGATGGTCAACAGGTAGAAGTGAATGTGGCCGTTCTTGTTCTTTCTTATTCAAGGTTCCGCACGTTCCATCTAAGTATCTCTAAATCACAAAGTACATTGTTTTCGTTTTTAACGGAAACATTTGAAGCACTTGGTGGTGTTCCTTCAGAGATAATTACGGACAATATGAAAACAGTTATGGATGAAGCTAGAACAGAATTTTCTAGCGGAAAAGTGAATAATAAGTTTGCACAATTCGCTAACGACTTTGGTTTTAAAGTAAAACCTTGTGTAGCAGGCAGACCACGTACAAAAGGAAAAGTAGAAACAACGATGAAACTATTAGATGAAATTCATGCTTATCAAGGTCAACTGACCTTAGAAGAATTACACCGATTTGTACAGGATTTATGTAATCGAGTCAATCATGAGGTACATCAGGGGACTGGCAAGATACCAGTATTAGAATTTAAAAAAGAAAAGAACCTCTTACACCAGCTACCAACTGTCCAAGTAAGAGATTTCTATCGAATCAATCATAAGCTTGTAAAGGTGAATGCCTCCAACATGATTTCTTACAAATCGAATCAATACTCGGTACCAGCAAAATACCAAGGAAAGAGAGTTGGACTACAAGTGTATGATGATCAAATATGGGTTTATTATAACACGGAGCTCATCGCACAACATCCCTTAAGTGGGAAGAAATTAAATTATCAAGAAACCCACTATCAGGAATCACTAGGGGTTTCTATGCCTAACTATCCTAATATTGATGAGTTAGCGAAAAAGAACTTAGCAGCGATTGGAGAAGTGTATAAATAATGAATCAAGTAACAACAACAAATCATCAGCAATTATTAAAGAATCTAGAGTATCTGGGGCTTAAGCAAATGGCGTTACATTTAAATGAAGTCATAGACTTTAGTGTAAATAATCAATTGTCCTTTAATGATACTTTGATTAAATTAACGAACTATGAAATTGATGTCCGAGAGCAAAATATGACACAGGCAATGGTGAAAGTAGGTGCATTCCCACATCGTAAAGAAATAACTGATTTCGATTTTGATTTTCAACCCTCCATTAACCGACAACAAATCTTAGATTTTTTAACGCTCCGTTTTATAGAGGAGAATGAAAATATCGTTTTCTTGGGTACAAGTGGTGTTGGAAAGACCCATTTGGCCACTTCAATCGGAATTGCCGCAGCGAAGAAACGAACTAGTACTTATTTTATTAAGTGCCATGATTTAATCCAGAATTTGAAGAAAGCACGGTTGGAAAACCGTTTAGAAAGTCGTTTAAAGCATTATGCCAAGTACAAGCTTTTAATCGTAGATGAAATTGGTTACTTGCCAATAGATGCGGAAGATGCGAAGCTCTTTTTTCAGCTCATTGACATGAGATACGAAAAGAAAAGTACGATTCTCACTACAAATGTAAATTTCAAAGAGTGGGATACAATTTTTCAAGAGACTAAACTAGCGAATGCGATTTTAGATCGTATTTTACATCACGCAACTGTCGTAACCATTGTAGGTGATTCTTATCGATTAAAGGCTCATTTAACGCAAGAAAACGAGTGATTTTGTACATCCTTACGCAAGCAAAATTGTACATATTTGTGTTGACATTTATATATCTCAGGAAAGGTCGCTCCATCCCACACGCCCCTAAACGGGTACCTTGCGCTTTTCTATGATAATTCTTTTGGTTGTGGTAAAATAATGCATAGTTGGAGGGTGAATGATGAAACAAAAATGGAAGATTACAGAGAGTATTGTAAGAGAAAATGAACTGGTATTTCAATTGCAGGAGGATGCGAATTTAGAGAACACAAAGGCAAGTGGTCAAATGCTGGTTGACTCTGATTCTCTTGCGTTTATATATTTACTTGAAAAAGAAAATGAATATGTTTATCTAGAAATTCCAGAAATGGTGTGGAAGGATTGTAAAGTGGCATTAGAAGCAAATAATGCATTCTTTATTAAGGCTTTAAATGGGGAATTATTGCTTGAGAATTTTAAAGAGGAATTGGAATATTTAATTGAAAATATTCGAGGAAATGGAAATTATGGAGAGGATATGGAAAAAGCGGTTTCATCCGTTTTTCTATAAAATTTGTTGATTAGTTTTGGCAGGTACAACGGCACAGTGAATGGGATAAATTAGGTGCTAGTCTTCCTGTATAGAGAACAAGAATAAATTAACAGATTTTCTATAAGTGAAATACCTCGTCTCAAAAAGAAACCTTGGAAATGAGGTGTTATATATGAAACAGTGGGATCAATTTTTGGCTCCCTACAAACAGGCAGTGGATGAATTAAAGGTTAAACTAAAAGGAATGCGACGACAATTTGATCATGAAGAGGAGCATTCTCCAATCGAATTTGTAACAGGGCGCGTAAAGCCGATTGCAAGTATATTAGATAAGGCGAATGAAAAAGGAATTCCTTTAGACAAATTAGAAACGGAAATGCAAGATATTGCAGGACTTCGTATGATGTGTCCATTTGTTGACGATATTATAAGAGTAGTTGAACTATTAAGACAAAGAAATGATTTTGAAATTGTAGAAGAAAGAGATTACATATTACATAGTAAAGAAAGCGGCTATCGTTCCTATCATGTGGTAATTGTCTATCCAGTACAAACCATTACTGGGGAAAAGAAGCTCCTAGTTGAGATCCAAATTCGTACCCTTGCGATGAACTTTTGGGCGACGATTGAACATTCACTGAATTATAAGTATAAGGGCCAATTTCCCGAAGATATTAAAATGAGGTTGCAGGGAGCTGCTGAAGCAGCCTTTCGTTTAGATAAAGAAATGTCCTTAATCCGTGGAGAAATTCAAGAAGCACAAGCTTTCTTTAATCGAAAAAAAGAAAATGACAAGAATAGTTAGTATTTTTTTCCTAAGTTAAAAATATATATTCTGCATTCCTAAACTGAGAAGAGGAGCTACTAAACAATGAAATTTGCCGTAACCTCAAAGGGTGATTCAAAATCCGAAAACTTAGTGCAAATAATCAAACAATACTTACTTGATTTTGAACTTCAATATGATGAAGAAGAGCCAGATATTGTTATCTCTGTAGGGGGAGATGGAACACTTCTATATGCATTTCATCGCTACAGCAATCGTTTAGACAAAACAGCATTTGTTGGTATGCATACAGGTCATTTAGGATTCTATGCAGATTGGACTCCAGCTGAATTGGAAAAACTAGTGATTGCGATAGCGAAAACGCCTTATAACATCATTGAATATCCAATATTGGAAGTGGTTGTACGATATCAGAACGAAGAGAAGGAAACGAGATACTTAGCATTAAATGAATCAACGGTGAAAAGTATAGAAGGAACCTTTGTCATGGATGTGGAAATGAGCGGTAAGCATTTCGAGCGGTTTAGAGGAGATGGTCTTTGTGTCTCAACACCTTCTGGAAGTACTGCCTATAACAAAGCATTAGGTGGGGCAATTGTACATCCTTCCATTGAAGCCATTCAGCTGGCAGAAATGGCGTCCATTAATAATCGTGTTTTTAGAACGGTTGGCTCCCCATTGATTTTACCAAAACATCATACATGTGTTTTAAAGCCAGTTAATGAACCGAATTTTCAAATTTCGATTGATCATTTGAATCTATTACATAAAAAAGTACATTCGATTCAATATCGTGTAGCAGAAGAAAAAGTACGGTTTGCAAGATTTCGTTCGTTCCCATTTTGGAAACGAGTACATGATTCTTTCATTTCTGAATAAGAAATAGACAGGAGCGATAGTTTGAGCTTTTTGTTAGAGTGGGTTATACAGCATGAAGCAGGCATTACCATTAAAGAATTTTTGAAAACACAATGTATCTCAAAGGCAGCTTTAACAGATATAAAGTTTAAAGGTGGAAAAATCCTGGTAAACGATCAAGAAGAAAACGTTCGCTATTTTTTAAAAAGGGATGATCATTTAGTTGTTCTCTTTCCGCCTGAGTTGCCTAGTAGTGGATTAACACCAGAATCCATTCCTTTAAACATAATCTTTGAGGATGAGTATATTCTTATCGTGCAAAAAAATGCTAGGATGAATACGATCCCTTCAAGAGAGCATCCTACAGGCAGTTTGGCAAATGCCTTAGTTGATTACTATAAAAAGCAGGGCATTGAAGCAACAACTCATATTGTTACACGCTTAGATCGAGATACATCAGGATTAGTACTTATTGCGAAGCATCGCCATATTCATCATTTACTGAGTGAGCAACAAAAAACTGGAGATGTAAAAAGAAAATATATCGCTATTGCAGAAGGGGAAATTTCTCCCTTACGTGATATAATTAATGAGCCAATTGGCAGGTGCCAAGACAGTATAATTAAAAGAGAAGTTCGAGAAGATGGGCAAACAGCCATTACCCATTATCAAGTCTTATCACAGGATGTAGATTATTCTATAGTAGAATTAACACTTGAGACAGGAAGAACTCATCAAATACGAGTACATCTTTCTTATAAAGGACACCCACTTCATGGGGATGACTTATATGGTGGGAAAAGAATCGATATTGATCGGCAAGCATTACATTGTTTTTTTATTAAATTTACACATCCAGTTTCAAAACAAACAATGACTTTTACAATTGATCTCCCGGACGATATGAAAAGGTTGAAGCAAAAAATGACAAAGAGTTAAGGATCGAAGACAGATCTCTAACTCTTTATTAATTCACTCACCTATCCTTGTTTCCTACTACCTCTTCATCAAAAGTACGGAATTTCTCTGCAAAAAAAGGCATACTCGATGGGACAGATTCGCTAGTTAGTTCTGGATATTTTAGTGCTGTTAATTTTCCTCCAAATACTGCGCCTGTATCAATGTTATAGGTACGATGGATTTCTCTTACATTGCTTACTGGTGTATGACCATAAACAATGATGGATTTTCCTTTATAATATTTAGCCCAATCTCTTCTTACAGGTGAACCGTCTCCATGTACCTCGCCTGTGATATCCCCATACAGTACGAATGTTTTTACTTTATTATGATATTGGCCAATGTAATCCTCCCGAATGCCAGCATGAGCAATAACAAGCTTTTGATTGTCAAGCACATGATATAATGGTGCATTCTCATATAATTCATTAAACATTTTTCTTATTCTTTCCTGTTCTCTTTTATTTAATTGCTTCCATTCTTCTACGGTTGTTTCTAGACCATGGGCAATTTTCACATTTCGTCCTAAGAAAAAACGATACAATTTATCGCAATGGTTTCCAGGTACGTAATAAGCCAAATCCTTTTTGAGTAATAAATAAACAGTTTCTATTACAGCTAAGGAAGCAGGGCCGCGATCTGTTAAATCTCCAACAAACGCTAGTTTTCTCCCTGCTGGATGCTGTGGATAATTCTGATCCCATCTATAACCTAATTTCTCTGTTAAAAGTTTAAACTCCTCATAGCACCCATGAATATCTCCAATGATATCAAGCTTCATAAAATCCCTCTCTCCTTTATTCTCTTTTTTACTATACCCAATTGCTTTAGAGAGCATTTTGTTAATTGTTTCTGCTTTTGGGGAAAGATAAAAGAATAAAAGTGTCATGTCTAAATAAAAGACAAATCGTTAATCTTTTGTTACTATAAAAATCATATTGAAATTTTGAGGGCACTGAAAAAGTCTAGTTCTCCAAATTAAATGAGGTTTTATTTATTTGAAAGCAAATAATAAGTTGGTTTGGAGAGGTGTCCGCTCGACTCCTACGGGAGATGCGAGAAAGTCCGAGACCCT
>NZ_CDRJSZ010000018.1:0-83173 GCF_976954375.1 Niallia sp. Marseille-Q9988
GAGGCTGGGACAAATCTAAATAACTAATCTTTAAAGACGAACAATCTCTAATTTAGCTCTTAAATAAAGCTACTTTTTCATATTAGTTATTTATGGTTTCAAATATATTCAAGTGTAAAAACTAAGTAGTTCCATTGCGCTACAGACTGTCGCTTTCCGCGGGGAGGAAGCTGAGCCTCCTCGCTGCGCTGCGGGGTCTCAGCCTTTCCTCTATTTCCCGCAGGAGTCGATCGTCCTCCGCTCCATTTCACTTCATTTTTAAACCTTTTTCTAAAATATAAATACGAACGTTCATGTAAACTTGCCGCATAATCGTTCGTATTTATTGTTAGCTGAAATGTTTATGTCCCAGCCTCTCTAACTTAATTTAAAGCAGAGTTCATTGTTTGTTTAAGTACTTCCACAGAGTGGTTAAATTGTTCTGCTTCTTTTTCATTTAGTTTTAGTTCAAGAACCTCACGGATTCCTTGACGATTAATAATAGCAGGAACACCAATATAGATATCTTTATGGCCATACTCACCATCTAGGTATGCAGATACTGGTAAAATAGAATTTTCATTTCCAAGAATCGCTTTGGTAATACGGACAAGGGACATTCCGATTCCATAATAAGTTGCACCTTTACGCTCAATAATATGATAAGCAGCATCTCGAACATTTATGAAAAGTTCATCTAGATCTTTTTGAGAGTATTTATCATTTTTAGCTAGTTTTGTTTCAATGCTTTCTAATCCAATAGTTGTACTGCTCCATACTGGCAACTCCGTATCTCCGTGCTCACCGATAATAGCAGCATGAATGTTGCGTGTATCTACATCGAAATACTCCCCTAGCATATAACGGAAACGGGCAGAATCTAATGTAGTCCCAGAACCGATTACTCGCTCTTTAGGAAGACCAGACTCTTTCCAAACGACATAAGTAAGAATATCAACTGGGTTTGTGGCAATTAAATAAATGCCATCAAATCCGCTAGCAGTAATTTCTTTCACAATGCTTTTGAAGATGCTTGTGTTTTTGGCAACTAAATCTAAACGAGTTTCTCCTGGCTTTTGAGGTAGACCTGCAGTGATAACAATTAAATCAGCATCTCCACAGTCAGAATAGTCGCCTGCCCATACTTTCGTTGGAGCTGGAGCAAATGGGATCCCATGATTTAAATCCATTGCTTCCCCTTCAGCTCTTTTTTTATTTACATCAATTAAAACAAGTTCTTCTGTGACACCTTGGTTAATTAATGAATAAGCATAGCTACATCCTACAGCACCTGTACCAATTAAAACGACACGATTTATATTTTGTTGTTTCATCTTTTGCAACTCCCTTTTTCAAATTTAATAGATTAATAGTATTTAAAGCTATTTCATTACAAATGGAGAACAAGATTCGTTAAACAATTACTTTGTAGCTACTTTTCTCCATAGTATCTTATAAATCTTTCTTTTGTAAAATGTTATTACTGTTTATATAGTGATTATATACTTAAATTATGTGAAAAACATCACATGAATATGTCTATTTTGTGAAAGTTCTTCAATAATAGGAAATCCCAGCCACATATTAGAAGTTACTTTAAAAATATACCCTTTTAACAAATGAGGTAAGCAGAATAATTAAAAAAGAATGAAGGGAAAATGATTGACAAAAATTAGAGGTTTTAGGTAATGTATTAAGTAATTGAATAGGAAAATCCACTGGGGGAGCCTTTTTGGCTGAGACAAGAATACTTGGACCCTTTGAACCTGATCTAGTTCATACTAGCGTAGGAAAGTGGAGTCGGCAAAAGAATAGTACGGTTATTTTATTCATGATAAAGCCACTCCATTTTTTGGAGTGGCTTTTTTGCATTGCAAAGTTGCTCCATGTTTTCCTTTTCATTAAAAATCTTAATGTAGGTCTTCTAGGACCAAAAGAAGGAGGAAATCAAGTGAGTTTTTCACAAGAATTACGCAAGCAAGCTGAACCAATCTTTCAGGCAATTTTTGAACATCCATTTGTTCAAGGGATTGGCAAGGGGGATTTAAAGAAAGAACAGCTCATTCATTATGTGAAACAAGACTTTGAATATTTAAATGCCTTTATGAAGATTTACGGATTGGCGATTTCAAAAAGCACGAACAGAAAGGATATAGAGCTATTTAATAACCAAATTTCCTTTGTGCTACATAGTGAAACACATCCGCATAATAATTTTTGTGAAGTAGCAGGTGTTAAATACGAGGACCTACAAGGGTTTCCGGTAGCTCCTTCTGCTCACCATTATATCCGACATATGCTAACGGTTGCCCATCAAGGCGGCATAGCGGATATTATAGCAGCTCTTTTGCCTTGTCCATGGACTTATGTAGAAATCGGGAAAAGGCTTTTAGAAAAGGTAAATCCAGATAGTACCCATCCTTTTTATGACTGGATCCATTTCTATGGTGATGGTCCTATGACTGTCACAACACCTCTTTGTCAGCGATTAGATGAACTTGCTGAAACGCTTAATGAAGAACAGAAAGGCAAGCTAATGGAGTATTTTCTATTAAGCTGTCAACTAGAATATAAGTTTTGGGATATGGCTTATCATCTAGAAGAGTGGCCAGTGAAAACCTTTGAGGTGATTGTATGAACTGGAAAATTAAAGAGGTAGTCTTATTAGTTGTAATTGCCGTAGCATGTGGGGTTCTTTATATGGGATGGTCCACTTTATGGCTCCCAATTTCCGCACTTGTCGGGCCAGTTGGAGCTAACTTTATGTTCGGAATATGGGTTATTGCGAGTCCAATCGTTGCCTATATTATACAGAAACCAGGTGCGGCCTTAATAGCAGAAGTAGTTGCAGCATCAGTAGAGCTTTTAATTGGCAGCCATTTTGGTTTATCCGCATTATTAATAGGCGTATTTCAAGGAATTGGAGCGGAAATAGCTTTTGCAGTCTTCCGCTATAAAAAATACCATGTTTCAGTCTTAATGCTGTCAGGGGCACTCGCAGCTTGTGGAAGCATGTTATATAGCATTATTGCGAATGGTTTTTCCTATTATACGACGACGACACTCATTCTAACCTTTATTATACAGGTAATTAGTGGTCTTCTTTTAGGAGGATTATTAGCCAAAGCAATTGTGGAGGGGCTTGGTAAAACAGGTGTCCTGAATGGATATGCTATTTGTAGATCGAATCGGAAGAAGGAGAATAATGATGAGTTCATTGTTAGGATGTAATCATCTATCTGTGCGCTTTTTTGAGGACAAGGAGCCTGTCCTCAAAAAAGTTACACTGCATATTAATCAAGGAGAAAAGGTATTAATTCTCGGTCCGAGTGGCAGTGGGAAATCTACTATTATATCTGTTTTAGCTGGCATTATTCCGGAACATATAGAAGCATATGTGTCAGGAGAAGTAATTAGAAGGAAAAGGGCAGGTGTCCTTTTCCAAAATCCTGATACACAGTTTTGTATGCAGCATGTAGATGAAGAAATTGCCTTTAGTTTGGAAAATAGAAAAGTGCCTAGGGAACAAATGGATGGGATAATCTTTGAGGTGCTTGAAACAGTAGGATTAATGATAGAGCCACATACCCCTATTGCAAACCTTTCAGGAGGAATGAAGCAACGGTTAGCGCTAGCTTGTCTATTAGCATTAGAGCCAGAAGTACTCTTTTTGGATGAACCCACTGCGCAGCTTGATCCTTCTGGCAGAAAAGAAGTTTTTGAAGTGATAAAAAATACAGCAGCTAGAACTGGTCAAACGATGGTGATGGTCGAACATGTTTTAGATGGATGTATAGAATGGATGGATCGTGTTATTCTCTTGAATAAAAATGGGCAGATAATTGCTGATGGGAAACCTGAAATGGTCCTTAGACAGTACAAAGAGGAGATGCGAGAAGCTGGAATTTGGATTCCCCAAGTCTACCCTTGTAAGTGGGAGGAATTCATTCAAAATGAAAGTCATCCAAGGAGATTAGAACTAATCAATAAGTATGAAAGCCAAAATGGCATAGAAAAGTCTGGAGGGCTTGACGATCCGCTTCTTGAAGTGAAGCATTTAGAAGCTGCTTATAATAAAGAAACCATTCTAGAAAACATAGATTTAACCGTGAATAAAGGAGAATGGATTGCGGTAATTGGGAACAATGGGGCAGGTAAAAGTACTTTCTTAAAGATCCTTGCTCATTTGAAAAAGAGCAAAAAGGGAGATATTCACTTTCATGGAAAGGCCTTGAAAAAGTGGAGAGAAAGAGACTTATATCAGCACTTAGGCTTTGTATTCCAAAATCCGGAGCTTCAATTTATTAATCAAACGGTCTTTGATGAAATTTCGTTTTCTGGTATGCAGTATCAATGGAAGGAAGCGGATATTAATCAGCGAACTATAGAGCTTTTGAAGGAATTTGGTTTAGAGCCATTTCAAAATCAGCATCCTTTTAGCCTTAGCTTTGGACAGAAAAGAAGATTGAGTGTAGCGACCATGCTGTTATTAGATCAAGATATTCTTTTATTAGATGAACCTACCTTTGGGCAAGATGCGAAATCTTCTCATGATTTATTACAGGTTCTTGAAAAAAGAAAGAAGGAAGGAACTTCTATTATAATGGTTACACATGATATGGATATTGTCGATCAATATGCAGATAAGGTTGTAGTCCTACATCAGAAGAATATTGCTTTTTCTGACCATCCATATCTTCTTTTTTCCAATCAAGAGCTTTGTAAAGAGCTAGCTGTTGTACCTCCTCTTCATTATCAATTAATCGCAGATTTAAAGGAGGCTGGAGACAATCAAAAGCAACGAGTCTTACCTATCACATCTTAATCCAGCGATAAAATTAATGACACATATTTTGTTAATGGTTATCTTAATGACGATTCAAAGCGCATTTTCTACATTAGCAATCTGGATATATGTGATGTTACTTGGTTTAATGCTAGGAGGATGGAAGGGGAAATTTCTTGTTAAAGTGCTTCTTCCTTATTCCGTCTTTTTTGTACTTACATTTTGGATGTTGGCAGCATTTGGAAAAGGAGAAACAGTTGTTTGGAAGTGGGCATGGTTTCAAGTAACAGAAGAAAGTATAAGAAGTGGCTTCCTTATTTCTATGCGCATGCTTGCCTTCGTTACAATTGGCCTGCTTTTTACTACAACGACTAATTTATATGAATTAATGATGAGTCTTATCCATCAATGGAAATTGTCTCCGAAATGGGCATATGGAATGCTGGCAGGATTTCGCTGTATTCCCATGTTTCAATCTGATTTAGCACAATTGAAAGAAGCACATCGGGTTCGAGGGTATAAACATAGCGGAACATGGAAAGCCTTCTTCCGTTATGCGGTTCCTTTGTTGACACAAGCTATACGTCGTTCAGAGCAAATGGCAATGGCGATGGAGGTAAGAGGATTTACAGGGGAAAGGGATCGAACGTATTTTCAAAAAACGTTTATCACTTTATATGATTATCTTTATATTAGTGTGATGTTAATTGTGGGAATTTCTCTGGCACTATTACTGTGAGTTATAAATAAGCAGATCTATACATTTATTTATTACAATAGCATTTTATCTTTTTGTAGGGAATAAATTGTAGAGGTCTGTTTTTTTTTGCGCACTAGTTTCCTATCTTTTTCTGTTTCAAAATATTTATTTTTTATTATATTGACACCTCCTGTATATACAACTATAATGAAAACGTAATCAAAAACTTGTATATACAGGTTTTAGGTATGCAATAGGAATTATAAATGATTGATAAATACATGGGAGAAAAGGAAAAAAGGAGGAAAGAATGATGGGGAAATACACAGAACAGGCAAAAGAACTTCTTGAACACGTTGGTGGAAGCGAAAACATTTCTGTTGTGACACATTGTGCAACAAGAATGCGCTTTGTTTTAAACGATTCATCTAAGGCTGATATAGACAGCATTGAAAAAATAAAGCTTGTAAAGGGAACATTTACGCAAGCAGGGCAGTTTCAGGTCATTATCGGAAATGAAGTCTCATCTTTTTACAATGAATTTATTGCTATTGCAGGAGTGAGTGATACATCAAAGGATGAGGCAAAAGTAGCGGCAAAACAAAACATGAACTTTCTGCAAAGAATGATAGCCCATTTAGCGGATATTTTTACCCCTCTAATCCCAGCTATCGTAGTTGGGGGATTAATTCTTGGTTTCCGAAACGTAATTGGAGAAATCAAATTAGTAGAAGACGGAACAAAAACTTTAGTAGAGGTTTCACAATTTTGGGCGGGAACAAATAGTTTCTTATGGTTAATAGGGGAAGCAATATTTCACTTCCTGCCTGTAGGGATTACGTGGGCAGTGGCAAGAAAAATGGGAGCTACTCCAATTCTTGGGATTGTATTAGGGATTACATTAGTATCCCCGCAATTATTAAATGCTTATTCGGTAGCTTCTGCAGAAGAAATTCCATTTTGGGATTTTGGTTTTGCTCAAGTTGACATGATTGGTTATCAAGCGCAAGTGATTCCAGCTATTTTAGCGGGTTTATTACTTTCCTTCCTAGAGTTACGTTTGCGTAAAATAGTGCCAAATGCCATTTCGATGATTGTTGTACCATTCTTTGCATTAGTGCCTACTGTTTTAATTGCCCATACCGTACTAGGTCCAATCGGATGGAAGATAGGTTCAGTCATTTCAGATGTTGTATACTCTGGATTAACCTCTACTTTAGGCTGGTTATTTGCAGCAGTATTTGGTTTTGCTTATGCACCACTTGTCATTACAGGATTACATCATATGACGAATGCAATTGATTTACAATTAATGAGTGAATTTGGTGGAACAAATCTATGGCCAATGATTGCATTATCCAATATTGCACAAGGATCAGCGGTACTTGCGATGATTTATTTAAATAGAAAAGACGAAGAAGAAAAACAAGTATCCATTCCAGCAACAATCTCTTGTTACTTAGGAGTAACAGAGCCTGCCATGTTTGGTATTAATTTAAAATATGGATTCCCATTCCTTGCCGCTATGATCGGCTCCCTATTTGCTGCAATTATTTCTGTTGGATCAGGAGTAATGGCAAACTCAATAGGTGTAGGTGGAATACCAGGAATTCTGTCCATTCAACCAAAATATATGGTTACCTTCGCAATCGCGATGGTTGTTGCAATTGTAATACCAATTATTCTAACAATCATTTTCTCTAAACTTAATATGGGGAAAGTTTCGTTAAAAAGAGTAAAAGGATAAACCTTTGTTAATAAGAGCCAAAATTATTCGCTTAAAGAGGAATAGTTTTGGTTTTTTGTTTTCAAGTGAAAGTGGATGCTCTCTGCGCCTGTTAGTAGGAAAAGAAAGATGGAAAGGTAACAGAGAGCCCGTCTCTGAGCCCGAAAACAGGAAAAGAAAGGCGGAAAGGTAACAGAGAGCCCGTCTCTGAGCCCGAAAACAGGAAAAGAAAGGCGGAAAGGTAACAGAGAGCCCGTCTCTGAGCCCGAAAACAGGAAAAGAAAGGCGAAAAGGTAACAGAGAGCCCGTCTCTGAGCCCGAAAACAGGAAAAGAAAGGCGGAAAGGTAACAGAGAGCCCGTCTCTGAGCCCGAAAACAGGAAAAGAAAGGCGAAAAGGTAACAGAGATCCCCCCTCTGAGCCCGAAAGCAAAAAAACAAAGTCAAAGAAGTAACTGAGGAAGGAACCCCATCCATTCACCACTAATCCCAAATTACGGTTAAACTATAGAAAACACGCAAATTAACGTATATTTACCCAACATTAGGTAATCTATGCATTGATGTGTGTGGATGTTACATTCTGTTATCGGTAACACAGAGAAAGCGATTGCATTAAAACGGTTTCAAATTTACAATGAGAATGTGAGATAAACAAGGAGGGAAAATTTCATGAAAAGCTATAAAAAACTATTAATGTCAGGAGTAGCATTACTTACTGCATTCTCTTTAACCGCTTGCGGCGGCAATGATACGAAAGAAAGTTCAAAAGGCGGATCTACTGACGGGAAACAAACATTAACCGTGTCAGTTGATGGCGATGGGTATAAAAAATATATTGAAAGCATTAAAGGCGATTTTGAGTCTGAAAATAATGCAGAAGTAAAAGTAGTAGTAATGGCAATGACAGACCAAGCAGATGCTTTAGCATTAGATGGTCCTGCTGGAACTGGTCCAGATGTATTTATCGTTCCTTATGACCGCGTTGGTTCAATGGGTAGCCAAGGTCATTTAGCGGAAGTAACAACACAGCCAGAAGGAATTACAGATACAGAATCAAAGTTAGTAACGTTTGAAGGAAAACAATATGGTACACCATTTGTTATCGAAACGTTAGTAGGTTTTTATAACAAAGATTTAATTAGTGAAATGCCAAAAGATTTCTCAGAGGTAGAAGCATTAACAAAAGACAGCAAATATGCATTCACATCTGAATCAGGCAAGAACACTGCATTCTTAGCAAAATGGACAGACTTCTACTTTAGCTATGGATTAGTTGCAGGATATGGTGGATATGCATTCGGAAGCGAAGGAACAGATCCAACTGATATTGGTTTAAACAACGAAGGTACAATCGATGCAATTAAATATGCGAAAACTTGGTATGATCAATGGCCAAAAGGTATGCAAGACGTAACTGGTTCTGGTGACTTTATCACGGAAATGTTTACAACTGGCAAAACTGCTGTAATTATTGATGGTCCTTGGATGGCAGCTACTTTTAAAGATGCTGGCGTTAACTATGGTGTTGGTGCAATTCCTACATTACCAAACGGTGAAAAATTCGCTGCATTTGGTGGAGGAAAAGCTTGGGTAGCTTCTTCTTATGCTCAAAACCCAGAATTAGCTGCTAAATGGTTAGAGTATGTTGGTAATGCTGATAATTCAACAAAATTCTTTGAAGCAACAAACGAAATTCCTGCAAACACTATCGCACGTGAAGCAGTTCCTGCTGATAATGAATTAGCACAAGCTGTTATTGCAAACTTTGAAAACGCTTCTCCAATGCCTAATATTCAACAAATGGCTGAAGTATGGGATGGCGGACAATATCTAATGTTTGATGCTGTTTCTGGTGCAAAAACACCTGAACAATCCGCAGAAGATACAGTGAAGAATATTAAAGAATCAATTGAACAAAAGTATAAATAAGTAATAAAAAGGAAGGGAGTATTTAACTCCCTTCAGTCGAAATTTCTAATTATCAGCAGTGATAATTAGAAATTTCTTCTTTCATTACGCAATCGTTTGCATTGAAAATGCTTTCGAAACGAATTGGTTTATCAAAAAAAGTTGGTTGAGTGATGATTTCTTTTGGTAAATCAATAAATTACCATTTATGCAACAATATGCAATTTATAGAAAGGGGATAGCCCATAATGAGTCAAAATGAAACATACCATAAGCAGAAAGCATCCCTGTTATCCATTATTCCTGGATTAGGACAGTTTTATAATAAACAAGCATTTAAAGGAATAATCTTCTTTGCTCTCTTTTTAGTTTTTGTAATAGAGATGGCACTTACTGGATTTCAGGCTTTAGAGGGTTTAATAACATTAGGAAGTGTACCTCGTGATGATCACTCGTTATTCCTAATGATTAAAGGAACACTGCAATTAATCTTATCTGTTATCTTTTTATTCTTCTATATCTTGAATATCATTGATGCTCGCAAAATTGGAGCTTTAAGAGATAGAGGAGAAAAAATTAATACAAAAACAATGGATATTTTGAAAAACCTTTGGGAGCAAGGATTCCCATATATCTTTACATTCCCATCTTATATATTAATGGCTTTCATCATTATTTTTCCGGTATTAGTAACATTATTCATTGCTTTTACAAACTATGATTTTCAGCACATTCCACCATTTAAGCTAATTGATTGGATTGGATTTGAGAACTTTACAAATATTTTCTTCTTAAGTTCTTATCGTGCAACATTTATGAAAATTCTTGTATGGACATTGATTTGGACTTTTGGTGCAACCACTTTACAAATTGTTCTTGGAGTCGTTGCAGCGGTTGTATTACATCAGAAGCATGTAAAAGGAAAATCATTTTTCCGAATTCTATTCTTATTACCATGGGCAGTACCAGCATTTATTTCTATCATGGGATTCTCTAATATGTTCAATGACAGTATTGGTGCCATCAACGCCCAAGTAATTCCGTTGATTAATCACCTTCCGCTCATTGATATACCGGCAATCTCTTGGAAGACAGATGCGACTTGGACAAAAACCGCGCTAATTATGATTCAAGGATGGCTTGGCTTCCCGTATATTTTTGTCATGGTAACTGGAGTACTGCAATCTATCTCAGATGATCTATATGAAGCGGCAAACCTTGACGGAGCAACTGCTTTGCAGCAATTCCGCAACATTACATTACCGATGATTTTATTCGCTACAGCGCCAGTTATGATTACGCAATATACATTTAACTTTAACAACTTCTCTATCATCTATTTATTCAATGAAGGTGGGCCGGGAAGCATCGGCTGGAATGCAGGATCAACAGATATTCTCATTTCATGGATTTATAAATTAACAACAGGTCAAGCACCACAATATGCAGTTGCAGCAGCGGTAACACTGATCATTTCTGCAATCGTAATTGCGGTATCACTCATAACGTTTAAGAAAACAAATGCTTTTGGCAATGAGGAGATGATGTAGGATGAGCATGAGAGCATCGCGACTAATAAATAGAATATTGACGTATGGTTTTCTCGGAATCCTATCAATAGTAATCATTTACCCATTATTGGTAACAGCATCAAGTGCATTTCAAGCAACCAATATGGCGGCGTTTACGTTGAAATTGGACGCAAACTGGGGACTAGATAATTTCCAAAGACTTTTCAGCGAAACAAACTATTTAAGCTGGTATAAAAATACAATTATTATCGCTATCGCAGTAATGATTGTGCAAGTAACATTGGTAACTCTTTCTGGATATGTATTCAGTCGTTATCGCTTTGTCGGAAGAAAATATAGCTTAATTTTCTTCCTAGTTATTCAAATGGTTCCAACAATGGCAGCATTAACTGCTTATTACGTACTAGCAACAGTACTTGGAGCAATCGATTCCTATTGGCTACTATCATTAATCTATATCGGCGGTGGAATACCGATGAACGTATGGCTAATGAAAGGCTACTTTGATACAATTCCGCGTGAATTCGATGAAAGTGCACGTATTGATGGAGCAGGGCATTTAAGAATCTTTGTACAAATTAATTTACCATTAGTAAGACCAATGCTTGCAGTTCAAGCTTTATGGGCATTTATGACACCATTTAATGATTTCTTATTATCTAAGTTCTTATTACGCTCAAACGAATTATTAACATTAGCAGTTGGGCTACAAACATTAATCTCTAACCCACGTGAACAAAAGGTAGCATTATTCGCAGCGGGGGCAGTACTAGCAGCATTACCAATTGTTGTCTTGTTCTTCTTCCTGCAAAAGAACTTCGTATCTGGTTTAACTAGCGGCGGTTCAAAAGGATAAAAATAAGAAAATATTAGTTTAGAGGGGTGTCCGTTAAAACGGAGTGTGTGGTGCGGATGCCTCTAAAATAAGAAATACCGCAGAATTTTAAAGTAAGAGAGTGGGAGTACAATGAAGAAATCGGAACCATTTTTGATGCAATATTTTAAGTCTATTATTACACCGACAAATGTATTTAAGGGTAAGAATCTATTAACATGGCCAAAAATGATCTTCCTTTTTATTTTCTTAATTGCATGCATGATGATGCCAACCTCTATTCAAATGGCTAAATTAACTACCTTCCCATTTGAGTTTTTATTTCCTCGGACAGCTGAACTAATAACAGACGATTTTGTAGAAGCGTTGTCCTCTAAGCAAGTGAAAGACGGGAAATTAATGGGAGTAGAGAATCAATATGCAGAAGAAACAGATGGAAATGTTATTGCAATTGACAAAGATAATAAATATGAGATGACTGGGGAAGATCAGACATTTGGTATAAAAGGATATGCCAATGCCGTTGTTTTTAAAGAAGACTATGCAGTAATTGCAGAAGATAATGGATTCGGATTTCAATTGTATTATCCAACAAATGAGGAAAAATATCCTTTTAAAATAGAAAGCAAGGAAGATGTCCTGCAATATATCGGAACTTTATGGTATGTGCAGAACAAAGCATTTCTTCTGCCAATCCTGTTACTATTACTAGCTGGGGCATATACAGCAATGAATGTATTGCAATTTCTATTTATGTCACTTGTGTTGTGGCTGACAAAGAAATCTAATATTACCGATATACGAACCTTTAAAGAGGCAGCAACCATTGTCCTTAATGCAGCAGGACTACCAACCATTTTAGCTGTAATCTATGGATTTATTCAATTTGATGTTGCTACATTGATCATGATACAAGGACTCGGAATGGTATTAATGATTGCATTTGCATTCTTTAGAACAGGCTTTAAAGAAAAAGGATTAAAAGTAGATTCAGATAAAGCATAGGGAGAGAAGATTATGTCGAATAAGCGTCTTTTCGAAATAAACAGCTGGAAGCTAATATCAAATAAGTTGGAAAAAAAAGAAAAGCGATTGCAGGAAAGTCTAACCTCCATTGGAAACGGATATATGGGGATGCGCGGAAACTTTGAAGAAGGCTATTCAGGAGATTTCCATCAAGGTACGTACATTGCAGGTGTATGGTTCCCTGATAAAACAAGAGTTGGCTGGTGGAAAAATGGTTATCCTCAATATTTTGGTAAAGTGATTAATGCACTAAATTTCATTGGTGTAGATATTTATGTAGACGGTACCAAAGTAGATTTGTATAAAGAAAATCTGATTGATTTTCACCTAGAGCTAGATATGAAGGAAGGGATTTTAAAACGAAGCTTTATCCTTCAAAAAGGAGAAAATCAAATCCAATTTGAGTTTGAGCGTTTTTTAAGCATCGTTGCAAAAGAGGTTTGTGCAATAGATATAAAGGTAACTGCACTAAAAGGAGCACCTAAGATTGAATTGGTTCCCTATCTAGATGGAGACGTAACAAATGAAGACTCCAACTATGATGAGAAATTTTGGGGAGAAATCGGAAGAAAGGTTGAAGTCAATTCAGGTAACCTAATAATGAGAACGGTTGATAATCCTTTTGGAACGCCAAGATTCACTGTTTCAGCTTCGATGGTTAATACGATTAGTCATCTAGAAGTAACCTCTTATAATGAAAAGACAATGTATGTTGCCAATGCTTATAACAATAAGCTTAAGCAAGGGGATTCCGTCCATCTACAGAAATATGTCGCTATATCCACCTCTCGTGATTGGGAAGAGGAACAATTAGCAACTGTCTCTGACATGTTAGTAAAAAAAGCGAAAGAAAAAGGATATGCTGCTTTAAAAGAAGAACATATTGCCGCATGGGCAGCACGTTGGGAAAAGGCAGATGTTCAAATTGATGGAGACGAAGAAGCACAGCAAGGCATCCGCTTTAATATTTTTCAATTATTCTCTACTTATTATGGAGAAGATGCTCGTCTAAATGTAGGGCCAAAAGGTTTTACAGGAGAGAAATATGGTGGGGCAACCTATTGGGATACAGAAGCATATATTGTACCAATGTATTTAGCTGTTGCAGAGCCTAAAGTAACAGAACAGCTACTACGGTATCGTCACCAACAGCTTCCAGGCGCTGAACATAATGCGAAACAGCAGGGACTTAAAGGTGCATTATATCCAATGGTTACTTTTACTGGGGTTGAATGTCACAATGAATGGGAAATAACCTTTGAAGAAATTCACCGTAATGGTGCCATTGCACATGCAATTTTTAATTATACAACGTATACAGGCAATGAAACATATGCGTTAAATGAAGGGCTGGATGTGTTAGTAGGAATCAGCCGTTTCTGGGCAGACCGAGTACATTATTCGAAAAAAACAGGTCAATATATGATGCATGGTGTAACAGGACCAAATGAATATGAGAATAACGTAAATAACAATTGGTACACAAATAAAATTGCAACTTGGACATTAAGATATACATTAGAATTGCTGACAAAAGCGGCTCCACAAAGAAAGACGGATTTAAACATTGGAAAAAGGGAACTAGCAAAATGGCAGGAGATTATCGATAAGATGTATTTCCCGAAGGATGATGATTTAGGAGTCTTTGTTCAGCATGATACATTCCTAGATAAGGATCTTCGTCCAGTAGATACACTATTAAAAGAAGAAAGACCACTTAATCAGCATTGGTCTTGGGATAAAATTTTGCGTTCTTGCTTCATTAAACAAGCAGATGTATTACAAGGCATGTACTTCTTAAATCATGAATTTAGCTTAGAAGAGAAAAAGCGTAATTTTGATTTTTATGAACCGATGACGGTTCATGAATCAAGTCTATCACCTTGTGTACATTCCATCTTAGCTGCGGAAATTGGCTTAGAGGAAAAGGCATATGAAATGTATCAAAGAACGGCTAGATTAGACCTTGATAATTATAATAATGATACAGAAGATGGCCTGCATATCACAAGTATGTCTGGAAGTTGGTTAGCTATCGTCCACGGATTTGCTGGGATGCGTACAGCTACTGGAACGCTTTCCTTTGCACCATTTGTACCTAAGGGCTGGAATAGTTATACCTTTACAATCAATTATCGTAATCGATTAATTAAAGTAACAACCACTTCTGAGGATGTGAAATTAGAGCTTTTATCTGGTAAAGCATTAGAAATTCAATTATTTGGAAAAAATGTTTTGTTAGAAAAAGAGTATGTTGGGAAGAAATAAATAGTTAGAAGAAAGGGGCACTGATAAATGATTATGCTAATGCTATTTTTAAGATAGGCGTTAGTTCATAATGGATCAGGGCTCCTTTTTAAATAGGGAGGGTTTATTATGTTAAAAGGAATTATTTTTGATTTAGACGGGGTTATTACAGATACGGCAGAATACCACTATTTAGCATGGAAGAAAACAGCTGAGGCAATAGGTGTCCCTTTTGATCGGGAGTTTAATGAAGAGTTAAAGGGCGTTAGTCGAATGGACTCTTTATATAAGATATTGGAGCATGGCGGAATTCGCGGGCGATTTTCAGAAAAGCAAGTGGAAGAGCTAGCGTATGATAAAAATATTTATTATCAAGAGCTAATAAAAGAAATTACACCTAATGATTTGCTCCCAGGGATTGAAGCGTTTTTGGTAGAATGTAAGGATGCGGGTATGAAAATTGGTCTTGCATCGGCAAGCAAAAATGGGCCGGTAATCTTAGATAGATTAGGAGTCACATCCTTCTTTGATACGATAGTAGATCCTGGAAAGTTGAAGAAAGGGAAACCAGATCCTGAAATCTTTGTAAAAGCAGCAGGGCAACTGCAGTTACAAGTGAATGAATGTGTTGGAGTGGAAGATGCAGAAGCTGGTATTCTAGCAATAAAAGGTGCGAATATGTTTGCGATTGGTGTTGGTACCCCTGAACGGATGAAATTAGCAGATTGGCAAGTAGGCAGTACTGCAGAAATTACTCTTGCACGATTAAAGGAAAAGTTAGCTGAATAATAGGGGACAGGAGAATGGAGCGTATGATGCGCTCTGTTCCTTTTTTGTTTTTGGTGTGATAGTGGTTCATAAAGGGGACGGATGAAAGCCAAAAGTGGTGGAGGCATCGGGGAAAAGTGGCGTTCATAAGATGGATGAAAGCCACAGGCGGTGGGGGCATCGGGAAAAGTGGGGTTCATAAAGGGAGTGAAAACCAAAAATAGCGGAAGCAGTAGGAAAAGTGGCGTTCATAAAGGGGATGAAAACCAAAAATAGTGGAATCGGCAGGAAAAATGGTGTTCATAAAGAGGATGAAAACCAACAGCAGAGGGATCGGCAGGAAAAGTGGGGTTCATAAAGGGATTGAAAACCAAAAATAGCAGCCAAAAGCAGAAAAACCGCAATTCCATAGGAGAAAAATAAAAAACGAGACTTCCAATAGTACTCCAAAGTCTCGCTTTACGATATCTGCCTCCTAGTAAACTTATAAATTAATTAGAAGTCTTAAACTGCAAAATGGAAAACTCACCTGGAGAAAGAGTTAGTTCTTTTCCGTAACTCCAGATAATCTCTTTATCATGATAAAGATTGTGAACATTTTTATTATCGATATCTTGTACAGGAATCGTAAAAGTTTGCTCTTGATCTGTATTATTAATAGAGAAAATAATCTGCTCTTCATTATATGTTTTTTGGTACATCACAATCTTATTATTAGCTGATTCCAAAAAGACAAATGACCCTTTGTTACCGAATGCAGGATGGTTTTTACGAAGGCTAATTAATTTTTGTATATGGGCAAACATATCTAGATCCTGCTTCTCTTTTTCCCATACCATACATTTTCTACATCCTGGATCCTGTGTACCATCCATTCCTATTTCATCGCCATAGTAGATACAAGGTGTTCCCGTGAAAGACAATAGGAATAAATAGAGTAACTTTACTCTATCCTTTCGATCATTGGCAAGTGTTAATATACGAGGTGTATCATGACTATCTAATAGATTAAAGGACACTTCGTTTACACTGTTTGGGTACATATGGAGCACATTGGTAATCGTATGTTTAAACGCTGTGGAAGTAATGGAATCCTTCGCAAAGAAATTAACAGCACCTGTTGTAAAAGGATAGTTCATTACAGCATCAAACTGGTCTCCTTGTAGCCAAGGTATAGAGTCGTGCCAAATTTCGCCTAGGATATAAACATCTGGATCCAGTGCTTTTACTTCTGTTCGGAAATCTCTCCAGAATTGATGGTCTACCTCATTTGCCACATCTAGTCTCCATCCATCAATGCCAAATTCTCTTACCCAATAACGGCCAACTTCTAGTAAATATTCCTTTACTTCTGGATGGCTTGTGTTTAGCTTCGGCATAAATGGGGTAAAGGCAAATGTATCATAGTTTGGAATTGGTGCTGTTTGAATTGGAAATTCACGAATATGGAACCAATCCTTATAAGCAGACTCTTCTCCTTTTTCCATGACATCCTGCCACTGAGGGAAGAAATAGCCACTATGATTAAAGACAGCATCTAACATAATCCGAATGCCATTTTCATGCAGAACATCTACCATCTTTTGAAACGTTTGTTTATCTCCAAATTGTGGGTCGATTTCCATATAGTCGATCGTATCATATTTGTGATTGGAATATGCCTTAAAGATTGGTGTAAAATAAACCCCGTTAACTCCTAAATCAACAAGATAATCTACATGATCAATAACACCTTGGAAGTCACCACCAAAGAAATTAGTTGGCGTTGGTTCTGTGCTTCCCCACTCTAACGTATCGGCGGGATTAAGAGCCGGGTCGCCGTTAGCAAAGCGTTCTGGAAAAATTTGATACCAAACTGTATCTTGTACCCAGTCTGGAGCGTTAAAGGAATCTTCTTTATGCACAAAAGGAATACAAAAATAATAGGCAGTATCGTCCGTTGGAACTTCTTCATAAAATCCCTTTTCGGTATAAATCAGTGTTTCCCCATTAGATAAAAGTTCAAATCCGTAACGTAAGCGTCGGTATTCAGGTTTTATTTCAATAAACCAATAATCATAAAGCTCCGTGCTTCCGCTTTTTTTCATTGCTGCCTTTTCATATTGCCATGCTTGATTAACAAAAATGTAAGGGTCTCCAAAAATGAGCTGAACAGAATCTATATCCGCTTTTTTTGTTTGCAAGCGGATGTGTACGGTGTCGTCATTATAAATATAAGAAAAATTATTGCCTGGTCGATGATAAATAGCTTCTTTTAACATAAAATCTCCCTTTCTACGCGAGCGTTTGCATATTTTGAAGTTGAGTATCGAGCAAAAAACAATTATAATATAAATAGATAAAAGGAAAACGTTTGCACTCCTCTATTATCAACCCAATCGCTGTTTTTATCAAGCATATTTGTAGAAAAGTTTAGATATTTACCCAATCGTTATTTCTCCTCACTCAAAGTTAAGTGCAAGCTTTGAAGATTTCGTAGAGGATAGATGATGACTGGCCGTAAAGTGTTCGAATGGTTGAACGAATTTCTGTAGGGATGGAAGAACGAGATACTGATGGAAGTATTACTTTATGGGTAGAATTTTTGTTATAGAATAATTATGATAATAGGCAGAGTGATTAACCGCTTACAATTTGTGTGTGAATAAATTATATAAATACTGGGGGAGTTCCTTTGGCAACACTTTCAGATGTGGCAAAGAAAGCAAATGTCTCGAAAATGACTGTATCAAGAGTATTAAACCATCCAGAGCAAGTGACAGATGAATTAAAGCAGCTAGTATATCAAGCAATGCAGGAGTTAAATTATGTCCCTAATTATGCAGCAAGGGCTTTGGTTAATAATCGAACACAAGTGATAAAATTATTAATTTTAGAGGAAATGGACACGGTTGAACCTTATTATATGAATTTATTAACAGGTATGAGCCGAGAACTGGATAAGAATCATTATTCCTTGCAGCTTGTAACAAGGACGTCACTTAATATAGGAAGATGTGATGGTATTATTGTTACAGGGATGAGGGAGCCCGATTATCCTTTTATCGGAAAATTAGCAATTCCAGTCGTCTTATTTGGCGAGAATTTGCATGGATACGACTTTGTTGATGTGGATAATAAAAAAGGTACCTATGTTACGACAAAACATATTTTAGAATTAGGATATGAACAGCTTGTTTTTATTGGAATTGACGAGGAAGAGCCCTTTGAACAGCTTCGTGAGGCCGGATTTATGGAAGCACTCGCCGAAATACATGCAGAAGGGGTAATTTTAAGAGTGAAAAACAGCTCAAGAGAGGCAGAGGCAAAAGTATCCGATTTCTTAACAAAGAAAAAGGGGCAAGTTGGATTTGTTTGCGCTTCTGATCGTATTGCTACAGGTGTGATTCGTGCAATACAGAAGACTGGAAAAAGTGTGCCAGAAGATTATGTTGTAACCGGATTTGACGGTGTATTTTTAGATAGAATTTCTTCTCCTACAATCACAACAATCAAACAGCCGTTAATGGAAATGGGCGAAGCTTGTGCCCGTATGCTTCTAAAGAAAATAAATGAACGAAATAAAAATCAAGGGAAACATATTTTTGAACCGAAGCTTATTGTTCGAGGATCGACTGTTCTTGATGCCTAGAGAAAAAAAGGAAGACTGCAGAATGGATGTAGTCTTCCTTCTTTCAAAAGAGAAAATTTATTATTCCATATTACTATGGCGCTTAAAGGCTTCCTCAAATCCAATCGCATTTATCTCAGCAAAGTTTAGACAAATAGCATCAAAAACAATATGGGCACATTGATCGAACAAAGAACCAAGAGGCTGTATAGATTTCGCCTCTGTTGCCTTTCGATATTTTGTGCTTGCGGGAATACAGATTGTATCCGTCGCTTCTTCCACAAGTGGGGAGCTAGGATCAGTAGTTAAGACTAAAACGCTACAACCTAGTTTATGGGCTGTTTCAGCCGTCCATATGACCGATTTTGTTTTACCAGAACCAGAGATAGCAATTAACATATCTTCATTGGAGATAGAAGGGGTAATGGTCTCTCCCACTACGTACACAGTTGCACCTAAATGCATTAATCGCATGGCAAAGGATTTGGCCATTAAACCAGATCTACCTTCTCCGACAACAAAAATCCTCTTTTTTCCTCTGATTAAAGCAGCTGCCTCTATTAATAATTTTTCATCAACCTGTGATAGAACGAGTTGGATTTCCTGTTGAATAGCAGTAAGCTTACTCATTAATATAAACGCCTCCTCTTGCTAGTTGTTTAAATTGTCTTGCTGCTTCTGATGGGTTGACCGCTTTTGTAATAGCAGAGCCAATGATAGCTATATCGATACCATCTGCAAGAAGCTGTGGTAAAGAATCTATTGTTATTCCTCCTGCCGCTGCGATTGTGTGTGAAGAAGTTGGATATGCGGCTAGAATCTGGCTATTTTTCCATTCATTTTTCCCACTTAATTCTTGTTCATCCTTACTGATATGTAAGCAAAAAATAGCATCTTCAATCGTGAGAAGTGACTTTAGCTGTTCACTGGACGTGTTTAATAAATCAATCATCACTCTTTTTTGATAAATTTTAGCGATCTCTATGCAGGTTTCAATGGTTACTTTTGGGGCAGTTCCCATAACAGTGATAATATCTGCTCCAGCAGTGAAGCTAATCTCCGCTTCATATTTAGCATTGTCCATTGTTTTCGTGTCAGCAAGAATGGTTTTATGTGGAAATACCTTTTTCATTTCTCGAATACTTTCCATACCAAATTCTTTGATTAGAGAGGTTCCTACTTCGATCCAATCAATATCTGGTTCTACTAAACTGGTTAAGCGAATTGCTTCTGGAATTGTTAAGCGATCTAAAGCCAATTGAATTTTCATTTGAATGAACAGTCCTTTCTTTTGTTACTAAACCGATTTATCAAAAAGAAAAAAATTTTAATGATTTAGATTGTAGGGCGGGGAAGCGTAATATTCAAACAATCATGAGAACTTGAAGGAACGCTCCCCATTCCCCAATACTATTAAATCTTTTTGATCGATGATTGTCTTACAATCAACTCACATGGATAGATAATTTTTTCCTTTTGATAGGATTCCTTATTGATTTCTTTAAGAAGTACCTCGGTTGCTTTTCTTCCCATTTCAAAAGCCGGTTGTGCAATGATGGTCATGGGAGGATTGGAAAGATGGGCAAAAGGAAAATTATCAAATACAATAAGGGAAACATCTTCCGGAATACGGAAGTGATTTTCCTGTAAAAAAGCTAAAGTCTCTAAAAACACTAAATCGTTTCCGGCTAAAATTGCAGTTGGTGGATTTTCCTTCTGAAAAAGCTTAGACAATGCGGTTTTCACATTTTCTATTTCAGAGCTGATGATATAGTCCTCACAAATATCTATCGAGTATGCTTGCAAAGCTTTTTTATACCCATCCATTCTTTCCTTTCTTGTAGAAATAGTTAATGGCTGTGTCAAAATAGCGATATTTGTATGTCCATTTTCCAAAAATAGCTGGATAGCTTGAAAGCTAGAATCAACGTTTGTGGAAAGAATAAAGGGTGCTTCTATTCCCGGTATATCTCTATCCATAAATACGACTGGATAATCTTCTTCAATCATTTTTGCATAAATATCTGTGTTTTGCCCTGTTGGAAAAATAATAAGACCATCTACCTGTTTGGCACGCAATGTTTCTATATACGTTCTTTCCTTTGCAGGATTATTGTCAGCATTACAAATAATCGCCTGATAGTCATGCTCAAAGCAATAATCTTCAATGGAACGGCAGATTTCAGTTGAAAAACGATGTACAATATCCGCTACAATAATCCCGATCATGGAAGTCTTTTTTTGTTTAAGGCTACGTGCGATATAATTAGGGTGATATCCTAGTTCTTCAATTGCAAGCTTAATTTTTTCTCTTGTGTCTTCTCCCATGTACTCATAACGTTTATTGATATATTGGGAAACGGTGCTCTTGGAAACACCAGCATAACTTGCTACATCTGCCATGGTTACTTTCGCCATTTGTTTTCCTCTCTCACTACATTAATAGATTCTTGTTCTAGTATAAAACAATCTGTTCATACATGGAAAGGGAAAGAGGAAAACGCTTAAAAATTAGTCATGTAAGGCTCGCTGTGCTAATTTTGGTTTCTTTTCTAGCACATTCTTTTCCTTTTTTGTCGCAATGATTGTTAAAATAGCAGACAATAATAAGGAGATTGCCATAAAATTATAGGAAGCTCCAAAGCCGCCTGTTACATCATTTAAATAGCCAACAATATATGCTCCAGCAAAAGATCCTAGTGCACCCATACTGTTAATCAAAGCCATGGCTCCTCCAGAGACATTTCTAGGAAGTATTTCTGGAATGATGGCAAAGAACGGACCATAAGGGGCATACATTGCTCCTCCAGCGATGGAAAGGAGAATAAAGGATAGCCAGAAATTGCTTGTGCCAATTAAATAAGAGCCATAAAAGCAGATTGCTCCTATCAAGAGAAATGGATACACAAATAGCTTGCGATTTTGATATTTATCAGAGAAATAGGAAACCGCTAACATAAGAACACATGCTAACACATAAGGAATCGATGCAAGCCAACCAGTTGTTACGATACTTGCATTTGGTGCTGAATTAATAATAGTAGGAAGCCACATAACAAAGCCGTATACGCCGATGCTCCAAAGTGCATATTGAAGACTAAGAAGAATAACAGTCTTTGATTTAAATGCTTCGCGATAGTCTTTTACAGGTTTCAGTTCCTTTTGTTCTTCTGACAAGGCGTGATTAATGGCAGCCTTTTCGTCTTCGTTAAGCCATTTTGCATCTTTTGGATGATCATTTACTAGTTTCCACCATAGAAATGCCCAAATAACAGCAGGTAAGCCTTCTAAAATAAACATCCATCTCCAACCGAGGGATTCAAGAATATAGCCAGATACGATGCTCATCCATAATACAGTTGCTGGATTTCCTAGAATTAAAAAGGTATTTGCTCGAGAACGTTCTGCTTTTGTAAACCAATGACTTAAAAATACTAACATAGCAGGCATAACGGCACTTTCCACTACGCCTAAGCTAAAGCGGATAACGAATAATATTTTGACATTTGAAATAAGACCAGTTGCAGTTGCTAAGAAGCCCCAAAGAATTAGCGCCCAAAATACGAGCTTTTTCGCACTCTTATTCTCTGCGTAATGAGCCCCTGGAATTTGAAAGAAGAAATAGCCTAAAAAGAATAATGCACCAAGGAGGGAAGAGGTAGCTGCTGTAATATTTAGATCCTCAGCCAGGCCACCAGCAGCTCCAAAGCTATAATTCGCTCTGTCCAAATAAGCTAAGCTATAGGTAATAAAAACAATCGGGATAAGGCGAATCCATCTTTTTTTAGAAAGGGTATTCATATTCTTACACTCCTTTGAGATTGATTGTTTATAAAATGCACGAGTTCTTGCTTATCTGGATATCCAGTATTATCACCAAGCGATTGAACGGCTAATGCTCCAATGGCATTTCCTCGTTGAACAGACTCTTCTACAGGAAGGTTTTCTAATATACCGCTTATTACTCCAACAGCAAAACCGTCACCTGCTCCAACGGTATCGACTATTTTTTCTACCGGGTAGCCATTGATTATGGCTTCTTCTTTTGCTGATTTATAGTAGGCACCCTTTTCACCTAGTTTGATAATCACTAATTCCACTCCAGCATCTAAGTAGTAGGAGGCGATATCGCTAGGTTTTTCAAAGCCTGTTAGTTTGATGCCTTCTTCTAATCCTGGTAAAACATAGTTGGCTTGTTTAGCAAAGAAGTTAATGGTATCTACCATTTCCTTTTCGGTCTTCCAGAGCTTTGGTCTTAGGTTTGGATCAAAAGAGACCTTTTTAGCGTTGTTTTTAAAAAAGCTTAACGCATGTTTGGCAAAATTTCTAGTATCAGAAGAAAGTGCTAATGGGATGCCTGTCATATGCAAGTGTTTTGCCTTTTGGAAGTAGCGCTCATTAAAGTCTGAAATAGATAGATGGCTTGCAGCAGAACCTTTTCGAAAGTATTGTACTTCTGGATCCCCTTGTGTCACACGTGATTTTAATTGAAAGCCTGTTGGAAAAAGGGTGTCTGTTAGGATTTGATCTACTTGAACATGATGTTTCTGTAATTTCTCCATTATAAATTTTCCGAAGGCATCTGCACCTACTTTACTTACAAAGCTTGCATGGTAGCCTAATTTAGCTAAGCCTATTGCCACATTTGTTTCCGCTCCTGCAAGTTCCATTGTATAGTGATTTATCTCATGTAATGGGCCACAAGAATCAGCAATAAACATAGCCATTGCCTCACCGAAGGTAATAACATCAATTGATTGCATGTGAATTTTCCCTCCTTTGATTTGTTTGAACAATATCTATATATTTATTCATTTCCTCTAAAGATCTCTCTAAGGAAAACTCTAATGCTCTCGGAATCGAGGCTGGAATCCATTGATCGAACTGTCGCCAATAAGCGTCTTGTTCAATTGGTAAAGACACGGTAAAAAAATGATTATCCTCTTTACATACATGCTTCAAATGAAGATAGAAAATAAAGGGTTGGAAAATTTGAAAAGCTTCATAAGCATCTTCGTTTTGAAACGCCCAATTACCGATATCAAATGTCATGCTCACTGGAATATCTATTTTAGAAGCGTTTTCAAAAAAGGATGCTAGTGGCTGTATTTTTCCTCCTTCCAACGTTTGGTCATTTTCTACTAATAAAGTGCCATTTGGATGGTTCTTTAAAATCTGCCATAATGATTGGAGATCTGACTTATCCTCTATATAATGACCCAAGGGAAGCTTCACCCATTTTGCTGAAATACAGTTACTTTCTTCAAAGATAGTTTGAAGTGCCTGTTCGTTTACTGACCCTGTGCTATTCCAAACGGGAACAGGAGCGGAGTAAACGGTAGCTAAGTTAGCTTTGTGAAGAATGGGTTGTATATTTTTTAAGATAGATAGTAATTCCTTTTCCTTTAATAACTCTCTTCTAATTTCAATTCCAGATGCTTTTGATTTTCCAACAATAGAAATGGCTTGAAGTAAGTCTTTCATTGTTATTTTTTCAGCAAATAAAGAATTTAGAGGAATATATATTTCTGACATTTCCATTCCACCTCGCATAAAACGATTTAGTAAACCGGTTTAGTTGTATTATAATTGGTGTGAAAGCGCTTTTCAATAACTAATTTTAAAAATTTGAAAATTAGGGAAAAAGTCGGGGAGGTTAATTTACGAAAAAACAATTTAGCAGTCAAACAAAAAAAGCCTATGTAAAAGAACTCTTTTACATAGACCGTATGAAAATAATGCTTTATGCATGCTCCTTCATCGCACGATTAACCTTCACTCTTTCCCAAGGCTTAGATTTCCAGCGTCTAAAGGCGAATATGCCTCTGAACCATTCATCCATTCCTTGTGCAAGCCAAACTCCGAGTAACCCTAATCCTAATGTAATTCCTAAGGCATAGCTCAGTGTAACGGCGATTCCCCACATCGAAATAATGCCAATGATGACAGGGAAACGGACGTCTCCAGAAGATTTTAAGGAACTCATTAATACGATATTCATTGCTCTTCCAGGTTCTGTGAATACAACTGCCCATAAAATAGGCAAGCCGATGGCAATAATTTCATAGTTGTTTGTAAATAGCTCTAAAATTGGTTGACCGATAAATGCCATTACCAATGCTGCTACTAATGAAACCATCATTGCAAGTCTAAGGGTTTTGATTCCGCGTTGTAGGGCACGGTCAAATTGCTTTCCGCCAATATAGCGAGCAACAAGAAGCTGAGTACCTTCAGCAATAGCCAAAGTAAATAAGTAGCAGATCATAGAGATATTACTAATATATACTCTTGCCGCTAAAGAAGCATCTCCAAATGATGCAACGATTGCAGTAATCATTAACTGCGAAAATTGATAAGATAAATTTTCACCAGCGGAAGGAATGCCAATATATAGCATATCACGAATGTCTTGTTTATTAACCTTAATAAAATCTTTTATTGAAAAAGTTAAAGCAATTCTTTTATAAACAAGATAAAGCAAGACGAGAACAGCAAATGCTCTAGCAACAACAATCGTCCAGGAAACTCCGATTACACCTGTAATAGGTAAACCAAAAATGCCTAAAATACTGATAGCATAACCTAATACGCTTATCACATTCATTAAAACACTAACAATCATGGATTCTTTTGTAAAACCGTGGCTTCTTAATACAGCACTAAGTGCAAGTGAGAGAGATTCTAAGAAGAGGGACGCACCACATATACGAACAAATATTAATCCGTATTCTAATACTTCACCGCGTATATCAAAAAGTTGTAATAAATGTTCACCGAAGACAACAACGAGGGCTGCGATTATTATTCCAAACCAGAAGTTTAGACCAACTGCAGATCGGGCAAATCTTCTAGCTTTGTTAAGCTCATTAGCTCCTAGTTTTTGTCCAATTAAAATCATAGCGGCGATAGATGTTACGTTGAAGACAAGGATAAAAATTCCAAGAAGTTGATTGGCAACCCCAACCCCTGCTGCTGCGCCATCGGAATAATGGCTTAACATTAAAGTAGCGGTAACTCCCATCCCCATGTGTAAAGCAAGTTCAATAAACAATGGCCAAGATATATTAAAAAGAGACTGATTTTGTATTTTTGTTGTTGAAACGCTCAACAGTTAAGCTCCCCTTTACATTTAATAATTGCAAACATAAGAACCATTTTATGCTTATTTAGAAGAAAGTAAAGAGAAAAACAATAAATTTTTTAGGGAATTTTTCAAAAATCTTGAATAAAATAATAGTTACGCCTTTTTAACCTAAATTTATGGAATTAGCCCATTATTTACCACAAGGAAATAGCCTTCAAAGAGTAATTAATGACTGATTAATCTTTAAAAATTTTTTTCGAGAAAATAGACGAAATGTAATGATGGATGTCATGACAAGTGTTATTATAGTAGATAGTTTTCATAAATAGGATACATATAGGAAAGCCTAAGAAAAAATTGGGAGGAAAAAAATGAAAAAAGAAATATCAAATAGAAAAATCCTTGGTATTGCAGGACTTGGGTGGATGTTCGATGCGATGGACGTCGGGATGCTTTCTTTTATTATTACTGCACTCCAAGCAGATTGGGGATTAACGGTAAAAGAAATGGGCTGGATAGGCAGCGTGAATTCCATTGGAATGGCAGTCGGGGCTCTTGTTTTTGGGTTAATGGCAGATAGAGTAGGAAGAAAACATGTATTTATGATAACCTTGTTATTATTTTCGATTGGAAGTGGATTGTCAGCTTTCACTAGTTCATTAGCAATCTTTTTAATCCTACGTTTCTTTATTGGAATGGGACTTGGTGGAGAATTGCCGGTAGCATCTACACTAGTTGCGGAAAGTGTTCCAAAGGAAAAAAGAGGAAGAGTGGTAGTACTACTTGAAAGCTTTTGGGCTTTTGGCTGGTTACTTGCAGCAGTAATTTCCTATTTTGTTATTCCAAAGTATGGATGGCAAGTAGCATTATTAATTAGTGTACTTCCAGCATTTTATGCCATCTATTTACGATTGCATTTGCCAGATTCACCAAAATTTTTAAAAGTAGATAAAGAAAAGAAATTAACGATTAAAGAAAGCATGCAAGCAGTTTGGTCAAAGGAAAACCGGAAGCAAACGGCAACACTATGGATTTTATGGTTTTGTGTAGTGTTCTCTTATTACGGAATGTTTTTATGGCTCCCAAGTGTAATGGTTTCACAAGGTTTTAGTATGATTAAGAGCTTTGAATACGTTTTGATTATGACATTAGCACAATTACCAGGCTATGCAGTTGCAGCCTATCTAATTGAAAAGGCAGGAAGAAAATTTGTACTAGTATTATTTTTAGTTGGTACAGCAGGAAGTGCGTTTATGTTTGGGCTGGCTGATAGCACAGCAATGTTACTTACGTCAGGAATTCTTTTGTCCTTCTTCAATTTAGGAGCATGGGGAGCTCTTTATGCCTATACGCCGGAACAATATTCAACGAAGGTTCGGGGAACAGGTGCAGGGATGGCAGCAGCTATAGGAAGAGTTGGCGGAATCTTAGGACCTTTATTAGTGCCTTACTTAACAGCACAAAATGTATCGATTCCATCTATCTTTACCATTTTTTGTATCGCTGTTTTAATTGGTGCTGCAGTTGTACTTTTCTTCGGAAAAGAAACAAAGAATACAGAAATTATCTAAGAGTGGCTAGCCACTCTTTTTTTATGTTAAATATTCTGACAAAACTTCATTTTATTAAATAATGTCCATTCTATCCTTCAAATCGATCATGTTTATCTGAAATACTAATCATTTTATCCACAAATAAAAAAACAATTTTACATTCTGATTTTAATGATAACGCTTTAATATATTCTGAAATAAAATAATTATTTACAATTTCAGAATATTGGTGATATTATAACTACACACTAATTAAACGGTTTAGGAGGAGCATATCATGAAGATCAAAGCAAATACATTACCGATTATTATACTCATAATATGCTCTTAGGATTAAATGATCCCTCTTTATTATACCGGGAATTGTTTAGTCCAGTTTTTGTTATTAAAAAACAAGGCGCTAAACAGTTTGAAAGACTTGAACGTGCCTATCCAATATTGGACAGGTTTTTTTGTTTTTATTGACTGTTTATAAAGATTGTTGCTTCTATAATTATTTGAAATTGCGAGTATGGTGTAAACCCACTTTTATCAAAAAACAAGATAGGTGAAAACAGTCTTTTAAATTTATTTTATAGAATTATTTTCTAATAGAGGAGAAGAGAACGATGAAAAACAAAGAGTATTTTATGGAACGAATGTATAAAGCTTCAGCAGGAATGTCTAATGCAGTTCTTGTAACATTGGGAATGGGATTGCTGTTGGAGTCGATTGGTAAAGCAGTTGGCTGGGATGTATTAATCCACATTGGCGGTGTAGCAAAAGTATTGCTAGCACCTGCATTTGGAGCAGGAATTGCTTATCAATTAGGCGGAAACACATTAGTAATTTTTAGTGCAATGGTCTGTAGCACCATTGGCGGAAATGCCTTACATGCAACAGATGCTGGAATGGTACTGGTTCCAGGACAGCCAATTAGTGCAGTGTTAGCTGCAGTTGTAGCAACATATGTTGGTAAAAGGGTGAACGGAAAAACTATCTTAGATATGGTAGCAATTCCAGCTGTAGCAATCTTAGTTGGAGGTATGGCTGGAGTTGGGTTAGCAGCAGTAACAACACCATTGTTGGAATGGATTAGTGCCCAGATTACGACTTCCGTTCAAGGTTCTCCATTAGTAGCACCAATGGTTATCTCGTTAGTATGGAGCATCTTACTAATGACTCCTGCATCTTCTGCAGCACTAGCAATTGCGTTACAAATGGATCCCGTTTCAAGTGCAGCAGCATTAATTGGTTGTACCGTACAATTTGTCGGATTTACAGCAATGTCTCTGCGCCAAAATGATTTAGGAGGATTTCTTGCTCAATCGATCATCACACCGAAAGTGCAATTTCCGAATTTGGTGAAAAATCCGCTATTAATCATTCCACCTTTTGTAGCAGCTGTTATTTGTGCCCCTATTGCTACATTAGGATTTGGGTTCACGACAACGTATGAATTGGCTGGATTAGGATTAAATTCTTTAATTGCCCCAATCAGTATTTTAGCCACACAAGGATTACAGGGATTCTTAATCTATGTGGCAGTAGGGATGGTCCTTCCAATCGTGATTACACTACCTCTGTATTTCGTCATTCTTCGTATAGGTTGGGCGAAAACAGGAGATTTGGCGATGAGAGTGCAGTAAAGATTATGGAATAAAGGATAGAGGCTTCCAATTAAAATAGGAGGCCTCTTTTCATGGATAGACATAATGAAGCAAGAGAAATTAAATAAGTAGGTGGTAAAGAATGAACCAATCGGGGATTACTGTTAATGATTTATTGCGACTGCCTGTTTTAAAGGACGCTAAAGTTATAAGTGGAAGGGAAGGATTAGACAGAAGCGTCCAAAATATTGATATTATGGAGGTACCAGATGTCGAAGGTTGGCTAAGAGAAGGAGAGCTATTACTGACGACCGCCTATTCAATAAGACATGATTTGTCCTTACTGACTAAACTAGTGGAGAAATTATCTCATGCAAATGCTGCCGCATTAGCAATAAAGCCAGAAAGGTATTTGCATGAAATGCCACAGGAAATGATAGAGGTTAGCAATAAATATAAGCTTCCTATTATTCAGCTTCCAGTCGGTGTTCCATATATTGATATTACCAATGCTGTCATGGAGCAAATTGTGAATAAGCATGCGGCTTTACTTAGAAGGTCGGAAGAGATATATAAGAAATTAACGACATTAGTTCTTGAAAACAGTGGAATCCAAACGGTTGCGGATAATGTATCAGAAATGATAGAAGCGCCTATTATTCTTTTGGATAAACAAGGAAAGGAAATCGTTTCCTCACCAAAGGGTGCAAAGCTGGAGAATTTTACTCACGGAAAGCATTGGGATATTACGGTGGACAGGGAGAGGGTTGGGAAATTTTTCATTGAAAAAGAATACTTGGATGATATGGATAAAATATGTGTGGAACAAGCACGTTTAGTTTTTTCATTAGAATTAATGAGGAGAAAAACAGCTGCGGATACGGAGAATCAGCTAAGAGGGAATTTTATTGAAGAACTACTTGCAGGTATATTTCTCCCGCAGGAGGAAGTGGTTAATAAAGGAAGGCAGCTGGGATTAGATCCGGAAATAATGTGGGAGATAATAGTGCTGGAGAGTACGAATATAATAGAGGATGATTCCCCATTTTTAAAAGATATAAGTAGGTTAGTAGAATCAATAAATCTGCCAAATGCTAATAAGATTTATACACAGAAACAAGGCAATCGGCTAATCATCCTATCAGCTCTTTCTTATCAACCAGTTTTGACGAAAGATACTAATGAATTATGGCTGGAGAAATTAGTTCCCTTTATGAATATATATACTGATTTTCGGGTGGGGTTTGGTGGAAGATCTCTGTTATGGGAAATTCATCTAAGCTATTTAGAAGCTAGAAATTCCATTTTGATTGGATCTAATTTGAATAAAGGAAAGCGAATTCATTTTTATGAAGAAATAGAAATATTTAAGCTACTACTAGACAGTACGGACTATATTAACCTAGATGGAATCATTGAGAGGAAAATAGGTAAGTTAATTCAATATGATAAAGAAAATGATAGTGACCTTGTCAAAACACTTTTTTATTACTTATCTTCAAATGGAAGCTTAAAAGAAACAGCTAAACAATTATATATCCATCGAAATTCTGTGAAATATCGAATTGATCGAATAAAGGAAATTGCAGATATAACATTAGATTCCTTCCAAGAGAAGCTTTTATATTATTTTTGCATCTTCTTTCATAATTTTAAGGGATCCTAAACAAAAGAATCTATTGTACCCAGAGCACAATAGATTCTTTTGTTTTTTGTTTTTTCGGGACATTGTGACAAGAAGGTGTTGAAGTTAAAATATAAATATTCAGAAAATTTAATTTAGGAGGGTGTGCTGAAATGATTGGGGTAATTCGTGTTTTTACAACGGAGAATAAAACAGTATTGAACCAACATGGAAAAATAATTTCAGAAGTATATGGTTTGCCAACGGATAATCAATGTATTCCAGAACAAGCACTTGGTATTTATGATAAATCTTCAGAAGCTGAAGCTGTACCAAAAATTGTAGAGCTAGGAAAAAAGATGGAGAAAAAGGGAGCAAAGATACTCACTATTAGCTGTGCTGCAGATCCTGGAATAGAAGAATTAAGAAAAGCAGTTTCCATACCAGTAATTGGGGCAGGAAGTGCTGCTGCATTAACAGCTCTTTCCTTTGGAAAACCTGTCGGGATTTTAGGAATAACACAAGATGTACCAGAAGTTATGAAACAGCTTTTAGGGGAACTTTTGGTTGCTTCCGCTGTCCCAGAGGATGTAAAAAATACGACAGATTTAATGAAAGCAGAAGGAAAAGAAAAAGGTTTAAAAGCTGCTAAGTCTTTATTAAATCAGGGTGCCGAAGTAATTGTATTTGCGTGTACAGGTTTTTCTACAATTGGACTCGCAGAACAATTACGCCAAGAATTGAAAGTGCCAATTATTGATGCAGTAGAAGCAGAAGGGCAGTTTGCCGCACAATTATATCGTTCCTTTACACAAGTAGTATAAGCATGATTTGACAAAAATTTATCGTTGCTATGCTGAAAGAAGGTTTTTTTCTTTGTGAAACATTATTTTATTCTTATATTTTGTGTAGTAATATGGGCAGCCAATTATTTAGCTCGCCAGTTATTATTAACTAATTTTTCATCATTGTTCCTATCAGCCTTCAGTTTAACAGTGGTCTCACTCTTCTTTATAATCATTGTGTTTTTTACTAACTCCTTTGTAAAAGTAACAAAGAAAGAACTGATTCTTTTCTTCTTAGCAGGCTTGATTGGACTTGTCTTTAATCAAATCTTTTTATTTACTGGATTGCAATATTCAACAGCTTCAAATGCGTCACTTATATTTAGTATGGCTCCACTTATCACAGCACTTCTTGCCAGAGTTATATTAAAAGAAAAAATCACTAGAAAATTAATTATAAGTAGTATTATTGCACTTTTAGGCGTTTATTTTGTGTTATCAGCAAATGGAAGATTTCAATATAATATTGGAGACATTTTGTTATTCGGAGCTACAGTGACTTTTTCTTGTAATCTAATTTTTGTAAGAATGCTTTCTAAGGGGATTTCACCTTTAATCATTACCACTTATAGCTTTTTAATAGCAAGCCTAATGTTTGATCCCTTTATATTGGTAAGTGTGGATATCAATTGGAATCAACCGTTGATTATGTGGTTAATTGCTTTTTTATCCGTTCTGATAGGTCAGGGAATAACAACCTTAATGTGGAACAACACAATGAAATCAGTGGGAGCAGCAAAATCTGCTATTGTCCTTAATTTACAGCCAATTATTACATTACTGTTGGATTATTGGCTATATGACACGAAGGTATCCAGTTTACAGTTAGTAGGGACTTCTCTGGTAATCTATGGAGTACTGTTAAGTGTCATTCATCAAGAGTTGTTTAGCAGGAAGCTTTTTCCCATTCTTTTTTTGAAAAAATCGAAACACTAGATTTTGTTTGTAATAGAGTATTCATGTTGTTCTATAAAATGAAAAAATTTGGAGGCAAGTATATGAAACAAGTAGAATCAGAAAAAAAACACCCTCGTCTATTTGAACCTGTTTCTCTTATTTTAACAATTGTTACGGCGGTATTTGGGGCAATTATTGGGATGCAGATCATTGTATCCTTAGGAGTTACACCAAATACATCTATCATAGGTGCACTTATTGCTATGCTGATTGCTAGAATTCCAGTCACTATGTTTAAAAGATATAAGTCTATCCATAGACAAAATTTAGTTCAAACATCTATATCTGCAGCGACATTCGGGGCTGCAAATAGCTTATTAATTCCAATAGGAATTCCTTTTTTAATAGGTGCTCCAGATTTAATTATTCCGATGCTAATAGGTGCTACATTGGCTATGTTTGCAGATGCAGCAATTTTATATAAATTATTTGATTCAAAACTATTTCCTGCATCTGGTACATGGGCACCAGGAGTAGCAACGGCACAAGCTCTAGTAGCAGGAGATAAAGGCGGAAAACGGGCAGGGCTTCTTGGTATAGGAACACTTATTGGAATCATTGGTTCTATTCTACATATCCCTATGTCTGCCTTTGGAGTTGCATTTATCGGTAATATTTGGGCTTTAACTATGTTTGGAATTGGCTTACTATTCCGTCAATATTCTATTCCTGTTTTTGGTGTAGATGTAAATGCACTTTATATTCCCCATGGCATTATGATTGGTGCTGGAATCGTGGCATTAGTCCAAGTGGCGCTATTGATTTTCGGCAAAGATAAAAGAAAACAAAAGGGAAAAAATCAAGAGGTTGCCGCTTCTTTAGAAAATATACAAGATGATTCCAATTTTACAACACCTATTGGAGTAGCTAAAAAGACTTTAGGAATTGGATTTATTGTTTATATGATTATTGCTTTAATTATTGCCTTAACAGGTGGTCTTATTACAGATATGTCAGTTGGCATGTTAATTGGATTTTTATTTTTTGCTGCGTTTGCTGCTTTTGTTCATGAATTAATTGTTGGTATTGCAGCCATGCATTCAGGCTGGTTTCCAGCGTTTGCTGTTGCGTTTATTACGCTCCTTATCGGAATGATGATCGGTTTCCCACCGTTAGCGCTTGCTTTACTTGCTGGTTTCAGTGCAGCAACAGGTCCAGCCTTTGCAGATATGGGTTATGACTTTAAAACTGGACATATTCTTAGAGGTAATGGTTCTGATAAAAAATATGAAATAGATGGAAGAAGGCAACAATATATGACGTCTTTGGTTGCCTTTGGAGTAGCGCTACTAACTGTGCTTGTTACATATAAAGGATATTTTGCAAATAATCTAGTTCCTCCAATTGATGCTGTATATGTCTCCACTATTGAGGCAGGTACATCAATGGAAGTAGCTCGTCAATTGCTAATATGGGCAATTCCTGGTGCAATTCTGCAAATACTTGGTGGTTCAAGTCGTCAGTTAGGCGTTATGTTTGCAACAGGATTATTAATTTTAACTCCATATGCAGGAATTGCTGTATTGGTAGGTATTACCATTCGTTTAATTTGGGTGAAGAAAAAAGGGAAAGAAGCAGAAACGCCAATGAGTATACTGGCTGCAGGGTTTATTGCTGGAGATGCACTATATAGTTTCTTTAACTCTGTATTTAAATTAGGGAAATGAGGAATTGAAAAGTGACAATGAAATTAGATGAACAAATCGTAGAGTTTGCCGTATATGGTGGTGCCGTTCTCGGTGGTGGAGGCGGCGGGAAAATTGAAGATGGTCTCCAAATCGGCCGTCTTGCGTTAGAGGTTGGCCAGCCTATTTTAAAAACGGCAGAGGAAATGGCAGAGGAAGATTTACTAGTAACTGTTTCGCTAGTTGGTGCTCCAGCAGCAAAGGAGCAATATGTAAAACCCATTCATTATGTCAAAGCAATTGAACTATTAGCCAGTAAGCTGGACCGGCCCTTACAAGGAATCATTACCAATGAAAATGGGGCTGGAACAACAGTAAATGGCTGGTTTCAATCAGCTATGACTGGATTACCAGTAGTGGACCTTCCTTGTAATGGAAGAGCCCATCCAACTGGAACAATGGGGTCATTAAATTTATCAGAAATTCCGACCTATCTTTCTCATCAAGCAGCGATAGGTGGAAAGGGAGATAAGTATGTAGAAATGCTTCTCTCCGGTTCACTCGATACTACAGCAAAAACAGTTCGTCAATTGTCTGTTGAAGCTGGAGGCCTAGTGGCGGTTGCGAGAAATCCGATTACAGTGGGGTATGCCAAGAAAAATGGGGCAGAAGGGGCGATTTCACAGGCGATTCAACTAGGCAGAGCTTTGTTGTCTGAAAAAGGAGAATCTGCCATTGAAGCAGTTGTTTCTGAACTAGGAGGTTCTGTTGTAACAGAAGGAGAAGTGTCTGCTTTTGCATTAGAGACCGTTGGTGGTTTCGATGTAGGAAATGTAACAATTAATGACTGCTATGAGATGACCTTCTGGAATGAGTATATGACTATTGAAAAAGAGGGAGAGAGATTTGGTACCTTCCCGGATCTTATTATGACATTGGATGCTAAAACCGCAAGACCAATTGTAACAGCAGAAATAGAAAAGAGTCAGCAAGTGGTTGTGATTACTGTTCCAAAGGAGAAATTGCTCTTAAGTAGTACGATGAGCAATCAAAAGCTGATCAAACCTATTGAAAAAATAATAAATAAAGAGATTATTTCTTATCTATAAATAAGGAGAGATTAACATATGGTTTTAAAACAAACTTTAGTAGCGTTAGAAACATTAGATAATGCATTTGTAACAGGAGAGATGGTTGCGGATTTATTTAAAGAATATCCAAATGTACAAACAGATGTTGTAAAAGTAACGGGGGAAAAAGGAAGTACAGACTTCATTAAAATTACAATTCCCGGATCAGAAGGTAAATCAAGTGGCGGCACCGCTCCGACAGTAGGGATTATCGGCAGACTGGGAGGGATTGGAGCACGTCCGAGCAGAATTGGATTAGTTTCAGATGCAGATGGAGCAGTAGCTGCTGTTGCTTCTGCATTAAAGCTAGCAGATATGCAGGATAAAGGGGATGTATTGCCGGGAGATGTTATCGTCTCCACACATATTTGTCCAGATGCGCCAACAAGACCACATGAACCTGTAGACTTTATGGATTCTCCAGTTGATATATTAACAATGAATAAACATGAAGTAATACCAGAGATGGACAGTATTATTTCGATTGATACAACAAAGGGAAATAGAGTAGTTAATCATAAAGGTATAGCCCTTTCTCCAACTGTAAAAGAAGGTTACATCCTTCGAGTAAGTGAGGACTTGTTAAGAATTATGGAAATGACAACAGGGAAATTTCCGATTACATTCCCTATTACTTCACAAGATATAACACCATATGGTAATGATTTGTATCATATTAATTCTATTTTACAGCCATCTGTGGCAACAAATGCTCCTGTTATTGGATTGGCAATAACAGCTCAATCGATTGTGCCAGGATGTGGAACAGGTGCAAGCCATGAAACAGATATTGCGGATGCAGTTCGTTTTTCAGTAGAGGTTGCAAAAGAAACAACTGGTGGTACTTGCCAATTTTATGATCAAGATGAATTTAATAGAATGACAACATTATATGGTTCAATGAAGGTACTACAAACGATGGGGAAAGCTGCTTCTTCACAGTCCTAAGTTAGTATTATGGGGAGGGAGCATTGCTTCCTCCTTTTAACTATTAGCATGAAAGAGCGTATAGCTCAATTGGTATAACTTGTACGAAGTGAATGATGATAGTTACTTTATAAAAAGGAGTTGTTTCTATGAAGAAACTTGGAATGATTACAATAGGTCAAGCTCCAAGATCAGATGTTGCACCTATTTTAGAGAAGTATGTAGACAAAGCAGAAATTATTCAGGTTGGAGTATTAGATGGAATGTCTAAAGAGTATATTGAAAAGAATTTATTTCCTGAAGAAGGTGATTATGTATTAACATCCCGGTTAGTAACAAGTGAATCGGTGATTATGTCTCGAGAAAAAATAAAGCCAATTTTACAGGAGAAAATCTACTATTTAGAAGAATTGGGAATAACGCAAATATTGTTGTTATGCACAGGTGTCTTTCCAGGATTAAAGACAAAGAAATCCTATTTAATTGAACCAGATCATATTATCCCCCCAACAATCAATGCGTTAGTAGGCAATAGAAAGCTTGGAGTAATTGTGCCGCTTGAGAACCAAATAAAAACATCTTTCCCTAAATATGCACCATTTGGTTTGAACCCTGTTTTTAAAGTTGCTTCACCATACAAGATGGATGTGGAAAACTTTAAAAGTGCAGCCTTAGAGCTTAAGAAGGAAGTAGATATAATTTTGTTAGATTGTATGGGATATACAGAGTATGCCAGAGAGATGGTCGCTGAAATAGCCGATAAACCAGTAATTCTTTCAAATGCAATAATGGCCAAATTAGTGTCAGAAATGATATAAGAGGAGGGATTGAAAATGAATGGGAAAATGGTAGAAATAAGCAAAAATGTGTTAGCAAATTGTTTAGCTATTAAAGAGGGGGAGTTATTTCTTATTGTAGCAGATGAAGCAAAGAAGGAAATAGCGGAATCATTATATGAAGCTGGTAAAGCGTTACAGGCAGAAACAATGCTAATGGTTATGCAACAAAGAGAAAAGTCGGGACAAGAACCACCAGCTACCGTTGCAGGAGCAATGAAAGCTGCAGATGTGGTGGTATGTGTAACCGAACACTCGTTAACACATACACAAGCAAGAAAAAAGGCGGCTGAAGCAGGAACTAGGCTTGCGACTATGCCAGGAATAACGAAGGATATGTTCTTAGAAGGAGCCATTTCCGCAGATTACGAACAAGTGAAAATACTTACAGAACAAGTAACAGACTTACTTACAAAAGGAAAGCATGTAAGAATCGAAAAAGATGGTTATTCATTAGAGTTTGATGTAACAGAAAGACAAGGAATCCCAAGTACTGGAATGTATTTAAATCCAGGAGAATCAGGTAACCTCCCATCTGGTGAAGCCTATATAGCACCAGTTGAAGGCTCCGCATCTGGCACTATTGTAGTGGATGGATCAGTAGCTGGAATAGGAAAGCTAAGCAGCCCGCTTACTCTTACTATTGAGGAAGGACGGTTAGTGAAGGCGGATGGAGAAGAGGCGGATTCTTTATTAAATATATTAGGTAAAGAGGAAGGCAGATTGCTAGGGGAATTTGGCATAGGAACAAACGATAAGGCAAGGATTACAGGTGTGGTATTGGAGGATGAAAAAGTATATGGAACGATTCATGTAGCATTTGGAAGCAATGCCACATTTGGAGGCACTATTTCCGCTGGTGTTCACATAGATGGCGTTGTCACGAAACCAACTGTTTATTTGGATGAGACATTGATTATGGAGAATGGAGTTCTAATAAAATAGAAAAAGTGGTGAGGGCAAGTAGTGAAATGGGAAAAACGGGGTACACGAGTAGAGTTAGAAGGATTATCACGAGAAGAACATTTATTTAATGAGACAATCGAGATCTTGACTGCACATGAATCGGTAAGGGCCTTTCAATCGAAAGATCTTCCAGCTAATATGCTTCAAGCGATTACAGTTGCAGCGAGAAGTGCTCCTACCTCTTCCAACTTGCAAGCATATAGCATGATAGTGGTAGAAGATGAACAAAGAAAAGCACGGTTAGCTTCATTGTCTGGAAATCAGGCATTTATCAAGGAAGCACCAGTGTTTCTTGTCTTCTGTGCAGATATTTACCGGTTAAAATATGTTACCGAAGCCCAGGGGTATACTTTTTTATCTAATACGCTTGAAATGTTTCTCCTTTCCTCTATGGATGCAACGCTTGCTTTGCAAAATGCACTTGTTGCTGCTGAATCATTAGGTTTAGGCTGTGTACCAGTAGGTTCTATTCGAAACAATCCTGATGCTGTTGCAGAGGAGCTTGGTCTTCCAGAAGGTGTTTTTGCTGTTTCAGGATTATCGATAGGGTATGAAAAAGCAAGCGTGAGACGAGGCATAAAGCCGAGATTGCCAGAACAAGTTACTGTCCATAAGGAAAAATATACAACTGAAAATCTAGATGAACTGCTAGAACAATATGATGAGACAATGATTTCCCGTAAAACCTATGATGGACGCAGAGTTTCCTTAGCAGGAGAGCCTGAGAAGCATGGTGTTGACTATGGATGGAGAGAACATACGGCAAGAAGATGCACAAGACCAGAAACGATAGCTGCTTCTGCTAGTTTAAGAGAAAATTTAAAAAGTATTTTAGAAAATAGAGGATTTTCTTTTTAAAGGAGGAATGAATATTGGATGTGCTAGACGCAATTGAAACAAGGAGAAGTTCTCGCTCCTTTCAAGAAAACAAGGAACTGTCTTCAGAAATAATAGAAGCCATTGAACAAAGTATCCTCCATAGTCCATCGGGAAGTAATGCCCAAGAATCTCACTTCATTATTGTTCAGGACAAAGAGCAGCTTAAGAGAATAAAAAGGTTTTCTCCAGGTTTATCAGGAAATCCATCCGCTGTTATTGTTTTGTGTTCTAACCCAACAGAAGCCCTAAATAAAGGGGGAAAAGATTCAGAGGAAGTCCTGCGCTTTGTGAATCTGGGAATAGTAGCTGCGTATATTCTTTTATCTACCCATACATTAGGTATCGGAAATTGCCCGGTCAGATCTTTTCACAAAGAAGCCATTAAGACATTATTGGAGCTACCAAACGAGATGGAACCAGAGCTTCTAATCAGCTTAGGCTACTCCAAAGAGGCTCCAAGAAAAAAGAACAGCAGATTAAAAGAGGAGGTAATTTCCTTTGACAAGTACGGAGTCAATCAAGAGTGAGAAGGTACTAGAGCTTGCTAGAGATTATGCAGGATATGTTCTTACAAGTGCAAAAGGGTTGTATTGCGAGCCTGCACATTATGGGCCGCTAAGAATGGTTGGTGCATTGGAAAGAACCCTTCTTTTATTAAAAGAACTTGGCATAGAGGATAAAGAAATAGAAGAGGCTCTCTCTATTGTACGGAAAGAAGGCTGGCGTGCCTTATCCGATCCTTCGGGCTATGAAAAAGCATTGGACCAATCTATTCATGAGTTAGTAGATATTACGGTGAAAAATAAGGAGTAGAAGGAATTTAAATAGCACTTGAATAATGGCTTTCAGATTGTAGATAAAAGGGGTTGGAACATAAGTATTCTAGCTAAATAAAGTCCCAAACAATCAGTATGAATTCCGTATGATTGTTCGGGGTTTTATTGAATTTTATAAAAATTATTTGTTGTTATAACCCGCAAACTGAATACACTTCGCTTTCTGTGGAGCTCGCGATGAGCCGCGGTCTTCTTCCGCTGAAGTGACCCCCTGTAGCAGAAATTAATATCCTCATTAGAATTGTAAGAGCTTAGAAAAATAATTATTCAATTATTCAAAAATCCTGTATGAATACCAAATTTATATTTTGGAATAAATTTCTATGTTTTTTCTTGTGAATTACATCACAAAATAGTTGCATTAACAAATATTCGATGTATAATAAAGGTGTGAACAAAATGTGAATCTTATCACAATATATGTGATTTTTTTCACTCGTTAAGTGAAGTATTTCACATTTAATTTATCACAAAAGGAGTTTTTAAACGATGAAAGTAGTTGTAATTGGATGTACACATGCTGGAACAGCAGCAGTAAAAACATTAGCTAATTTAAATAAAAATATAGATATAACAGTATATGAAAAAAATAATAATGTTTCCTTTTTATCTTGTGGAATTGCTTTATACGTTGGTGGGGTCGCAAAGGATGCTAGCCAATTATTTTATTCCTCACCAGAGGAACTGAAATCCCTTGGTGCAACCATGCATATGGAGCATGAGGTATTAGAGGTTGATACAGCAAACAAGGAAGTGCGGGTGAAAGACTTAAATACAGGGGAAGAAAAGATTGATCACTACGATAAATTAGTGATGACAACAGGCTCTTGGCCAATTATTCCGCCAATCGATGGCATTAACTTGGATAATATTTTGCTCTCCAAAAACTATAATCAAGCAAATGAAATTATTGAGCGATCCAAGAATGTAAAGAACGTGACAGTAATCGGAGCTGGATATATTGGTGTAGAGTTAGTAGAAGCATTTGCATTAAATGGAAAAAACGTAACATTAATTGATAGTGAAGATCGAATCTTAAATAAGTACTTAGATAAGGAATTTACAGATGTAGTAGAGGCTGAATTTGCAGAGCGCAATATTCACTTAGCATTACAACAAACGGTAACAAAATTCGTAGGAAATGAACAAGGAAAAGTAACAAAGGTTTATACAACAAAAGGCGAATATGAAACAGACTTAGTTATCCTATGTGTCGGCTTTAGACCAAACACCAATCTGTTAAAGGGAAAAGTAGACCTGCTTCCTAATGGTGCAATTAAGATTAATGAATATATGCAGTCAAGTAACCAAGATATTTATGCAGCAGGGGATAGCTGTGCGGTTAATTACAATCCAACAGGAGAAAAAGTATATATCCCTCTTGCGACCAATGCTGTTCGAATGGGAACATTGGTAGGACACAATATTGCGGGGCATCCATTGAAGTATATGGGGACACAAGGGACTTCAGGATTGCATATTTTTGGATTGAATATGGCATCGACTGGTTTAACGGAAGTAACTGCAAAGCTTAATAATATTCCTTATGAAGTAGTAGAAGTTATTGATAATGATCGCCCTGAATTTATGCCAACATTCCATGAAATTCGCTTAAAAGTTCTTTTCCATAAAGAGACGAGACAAATTTTAGGTGCCCAGTTGATTTCAAAAGCAGATGTTACACAAATGATGAACACATTATCTGTATGTATTCAAACGAAAATGACGATCGAAGAATTAGGATTTATCGATTTCTTCTTCCAACCACATTTTAATAAACCGTGGAACACATTGAATCAGGCGGGATTAGCTGCTTTAGCGAAAGAGAAAGAACTTATTGAGCAATAGGTAGTCAGAAGAAATGGAATCATCTCTATAATCAAAGGGATGGTTCTTTCTTTTTGGGGGAAAAGAAAAGTAAACTAGTAAGAAATAAATGAGGAGAAGGACAATGATTGATTACATAAACCAGCCAACAGAAGACATTGCAAGACAACTGTTAGGAAAGATTCTTATTCACCAGACGCCGACTCATTCGTATAGTGGTTATATTGTGGAGACAGAGGCTTATATTGGGGTGGAGGATATGGCTTGTCATAGCTATGCTGGAAGACGAACCCCTAGGTTAGAATCCATGTATAAAATAGGGGGGACAATTTATATTTACACAATGCATACCCATCAGATGCTAAATATTGTAACAAAAAAAGTGGGTGATCCGCAGGCTGTCCTGATTCGAGCAATCGAACCCCTTGGCGGAATAGAATGGATGGAACGTAATCGAAAAACAACAGGTGTAACAATCTGTAATGGCCCTGGGAAATTAACGAAAGCAATAGAAATCACAAAATCCTTAAATGGAGATGTAATAAATAGAAGTTCATTATTTATAACGGATGGAAAAACACCATCACAAATAGAGGAATCAGCAAGAATCGGTATTCCCAATAAAGAAGAGTGGACTTCAAAACCGTTACGATACTATGTAAAAGGGCATCCTTTTGTTTCTGGGATGAAAAAAGGAGAGATGGATTTAAAAGGAGAATTATGGAAATGAAAAAGTAGGGTAACTTTCTCTATAGAAAGAGTTACCCATTTTTCTTTTGAATGAATTCACAACATTTTCCCTTCCTTGACTTTTCCAATGAAAGGTTTCTCATACACTATTTTGATGAAGTAGCCATATAACGCTGCTAAAATTTGTTGGAATAGCATGCCGATAACAACGGGAACGGCCACTGCAGGTGGGAAGAAGCTTACAGCTAGCACTGCCCCCGCACTAATATTTCTCATGCCCCCAGAATAAATCATGGCAATGATCTCCTCTTTGCTTCGTTTCGTTAAAATTCCTAATATCCAAGCAAAAAGGTAACCAGATAATGCAATGATAAAAACAGTAAGTGCCACTTGAAAAAACTTTTTATCAATATTCCGCAAGTAAGGGGCCACGACAGAACTATTAATACTAACAACAAGCGCTAAGCCAATTTTGGAAAAGGGAGAAAGTGTCTGATTCCATACTTTTGCTTTTTCCTTTGAAAATTGATTAAAAGCCATACCAGCAATCGAGGGCAAAACAATCATTCCAAGTAGCCCCTTCATCATTCCCCAAACCTCTAGCTGTACAGCCTCTCCAACGAATAGACTCATACTCAAAGGCACAAGAAATGGAGAAAGCAGGGTGTCGAGCAAGATAATAGCTAGCGTTAGTGCAATATTTCCTTTATATAGGCTAACCCAAATAACACTTGTAATCCCAGTTGGAATAACAACCGCTAAAGTAAGACCGGTAATGGTATAGGCATCCCCTTGGAAAAATAGATGTCCGATCATAAAAGCCCATAAAGGAGTGATGATATGAAGAATTGCCAGTGTTAACAGTAAAGATAGCGGGTGAGTAATTGTATATTTCACCGATTTAAAGTTAGATGTCAGGCTACCTACAAAAGTCATAACCGCAAAAATCCATGGTACTAAGAAAGCAACATGATTCAATACACCAGCTAGCAATACACCAATGACTACACTCACAGGGGTTAAAATCGGCATCCACTTTCCAAGAAAAGCATTCATTTTTTGTAACATGTACAGGACTCCAGTTCTTGAAAAAAAATATACGTTCATTTTAACACATAATTTATCTGTGTTTGTTATAATTTTCAGATTATTAAAAAAGCAGAAGAAAGGTTTTTTTAACTAGATAGCTTTTTTCTATAATAATTATCCCATTCGCCTATTTTTACATATAGTATAGCAAGAGCAAGTTTAGAAATGTGGAACGTTCATTGAAAATCTAGAATTTCTATGTAAATAATACGCAAATACAATGAATATTTCAGAATGGGGAGGGATGCAGGTTGTACAAATTAGAGGTAATAAAAAGTAGTAAGGTTTTTCGGAAAAATGGAAAAGAATTTTTCGCATTAAAGGATGCGAATTTGCAGATTCCAGAGGGGAAATTTGTCAGTATCATTGGTCCTAGTGGTTGTGGAAAATCAACGTTATTTAATATTATTGCTGGATTAATAAAACCATCTACTGGTCATGTCTTTTTAGACGGAAAAGATATTGTTGGTAAAAGTGGGCATGTCGGCTATATGCTCCAAAAAGATTTGCTCCTGCCGTGGAGAAATATTCTCCATAATGTGATTTTAGGATTAGAAGTAAAAGGTGTTCCGAAAAAAGAGGCAATCCAAAGAGCCTTGCCTTTGTTAGAAAGATACGGATTAGAAGGATTTGAGAAACATTTCCCAGAGGAATTATCTGGAGGGATGAGACAACGAGCAGCTTTGTTAAGGACTTTGCTTTATGATCAAGATGTTATTTTATTGGATGAACCTTTTGGAGCATTGGATGCACAAACGCGATTGCTTATGCAGGAATGGCTTTTACAAATATGGGGAGATTTTAAGAAAACGATTCTCTTTATCACACATGATATTGATGAAGCCATTTTTTTATCTGATGAAATATATATTCTCACACCAAGACCGGGAACGATTAAGGAAAAGGTATCCATTCATTTACCGAGACCACGAACTGAACAAACCCTTCTGGACCCTGCGTTTATTCAATTAAAGGAATATGTTCTACAAGCGCTGAAGTCGAATGAAGAAACAGAATAAGGAAGGAGGGCTATGTATGGAAACAAAAAGAGAATTTTATATCGAGGATGAAGAAGCCATTGCGAAAAGGAGAAAGAATTTTACCCGGATAGGACAATGGAGCTTTGGAATTCTTTTTCTTCTAGCATGGGAACTGCTGTCCAAATGGAAGGTTATTGATTCCTATTATTGGAGCAGTCCAACTACGATATGGAAAACAGGTTATATAGCTTGGACAGAGGGCTCGTTATGGAATGATTTAATATACACATCAGGGGCAACCATCTTTGGTTTTGGATTAGGAACCTTTTTTGGCGCCTTATTAGGGCTTTCCTTCTGGTGGTCCTACTATTATTCTCGTATTTCAGAACCGTATTTAATTGCATTTAATGCCGTCCCGAAGCTAGCTTTGGCACCGGTCCTTGTTATTTTATTTGGAATAGGCTTTGGCTCCAAAGTAGTTCTCGCTTTTATGATGACCATTATTACTACAGCTCTTGCGGCATATAGTGGTGTGAAGGCAGTAGATAAGGATTTGGAAAAATTAATGTATTCTCTCGGTGCCAAGAGATGGCATGTCTTCACAAAAGTTGTCATACCAACTACGATGCCATGGATTGTAAGTAGTTTGAAAATAAATATTGCTTTAGCTTTGGCAGGTACCATCGTTGGCGAATTTATAAGCTCCAGACAAGGCATTGGCAGAATGATTCTATATGCAGGCCAAATTATGAACATTAATCTCGTCTGGGTCGGAGTAGCAGTATTGTCCATCTTATCGATTGTTATGTACTTTGCTACTGTATGGATAGAAAAGCTTCTGTTAAAAGGGAGAAATGTTGAATAAGATATTTTCCTTTTGGAAAGCACATAATGAGAAAAAATGCTCCATATATATGAAATAGAATAGTTAGTTCCATCATCCACATTATACTTCTTATTCATCTTCCTTTTTCAATCCACTAATCATTTTTCCCATTCTATTTATATATAAAAAGGGGGCATTACCTTTGAAAAAGTGCAGGATTTTTTTACTTGCATGTCTTAGTATTGTGTTGATCCTTTCTGGATGTAGTTCACATGAGGGGGCAAATGAAACGAAGGATGGTTTGCGAAAGCTTGTTATCTCTGAGCCCGTTCACTTGATTGGCTATCTTCCACTATATGTTGCGATAGAGGAAGGTTATTTTGAAGAAGAGGGACTGGAGGTAGAAGTTATAACAGCAACAGGAGGTGCTCATGTTACTTCTGTTGTGAGCGGAGATGCTTGGGGAGTAATTGGCGGACCAGATTCCAATCAAATGGCGAATCTGGGAAGCTCTGATCCTATTCAGTCAGTAGTCAATGTTGTCAATCGAGCAAATGTCTATTTGATGGGAAATTCAGATGAACCAGTTGATAGTGAGAATGAGGAAGAGCTGGCAAATTATTTAAAAGGAAAAACGATTGCTGCGGGTCGATATGGAGGAAGCCCCAACCTGTTGACAAGATGGCTGTTAATGGAGTTAGGATTGGATCCTGAAAAAGATGTAACACTAGAAGAACCAGCTGATGCAAGTGCAGTTGTGTCCCTAGTGGAATCTGGGAATGCTGATATTGCAAACGGAGGAGAACCACAAATTACAGAAGGAATGAACAAAGGCGTCTGGAAAGAACCGTTTTATAGCTTCGCTAGTTTAGGAGATTATCCGTATTCAGTTGTCAGTGTCAAAAAATCCACAATAGAAAAAGAGCCAGAAGTAGTGGAGAGCTTTGTCAGAGCAGTATTAAAGGGATTAGAAACAGTGGAGGATAATCCGGAACTATCCATGCAAGTGCTAAAAGCGGAATTCCCTTCCACATCAGTGGAAAGTCTGCAGGCTTCGCTAGATCGAGCTTATGCAGATGAATTATGGAGTAAAGATGGCTATATTTCCGAAGAATCTGTAGCAAAACCAATGGATGTCGTAGAAAAGACGGGTGTATACACAGAAGGCTATAACTACGATGAATTAATCGACATGCAGTTTGTGGATAAATTGTCAGAAGAGTAAAGTAGTCTAGAAGTGTTCTATACTAGTTAGTTGAAAGGATACTCCAATACCTTTAATTAAAGAAAAATAGTGCTTTTTGTTAGAAAGGAAATAAGTTACAATAAAGAGCATAAGCATATATTGACTACTAGGGGTGCCAGGTGATGGCTGAGAGAAAAACCTGTTCGTTTTTTAACCCTAAAGACCTGATCTGGATTATGCCAGCGTAGGGAAGTAGCAGATTAACTCTATTTCTTTTTGACTTTATCAGTCAGGTCTGTTTAGATCTGGCTTTTTTGTTGTTTATCAATGGTCAGTATGTAAATAGACGATATTCATGTATTCATTCCTACGTATCAGTCGGTGCCGTTACTTTTATGCTTAAAATGATTAAGAGGAGGAAATGAATTTGAAAAGAACGAAACTTCTAGTGTTAATGGCTATGTTTACTGCTATTGGCACATATGGTTCCACCCTTCTTTGGTTTCCAGCAGGTATTGCCAAAGCATACCCAGTTCAACATGCGTTAAATGTAATAGCTGGAGTCATACTCGGTCCAATTCCGGCAGTGATCATTGCCTTTGCAACTTCACTGTTAAGAAATTTATTAGGAACTGGATCTTTATTAGCCTTCCCAGGAAGTATGATTGGTGCACTTTTGGCAGGTTATCTATTTCATAAAACCTCGAAGCCGATTTTTGCTGCATTAGGAGAATTTGTTGGAACAGGAATCATTGCTTCTTTAGTTGCAGTGCCTTATGCTTCCGTTTTGTTAGGCACAAAGACAGGGGCATTATTTTACCTGCCATCCTTTGCTGTTAGTAGTTTTGCAGGGGCTATCATCGGTTTAGTGCTAGTCAGTCGTTTGGTAAAAATAAAGTCGTTTCAAATGTTAAACCAAAATTAATAGAATAGATATTAGGACCGGTTAGGAAAGTCATGTGACTTGTGCTAATCGGTTTTTTTGTGAGTAAATCGACTGCTTTTGTGGATAAAATGTGGATAATATAGTAAATTTGGTGCTTCTGTGGAAAAATAAGTGGTAATGAGAAAGAAATATTCGGTCGGAAAACTGGCATTAGGAATTTATTGTGGAAAAAAACTGTTTGGTGAAGAGCTGAAAGGGTGTAATGTGGATTATTTGTGGAAAAAAGAGTTTTCATAAAGAGGATGAAAGCCATATTTAATAGGTTGGTTGAGAAAAAGGGTGTTCATAAAGAGCAAGCAAGCTTTTACTAGATTCGTATAGAAAAGAAGAGTTTATAAAGAAAAATAACTTTAGCCAAATCCCGGAGTAAAAGTCACCAGAAGTTACTTCATTAGAAAACCATCTTTTAATCCAGGCGGATATTTGTAGTAACAAATACCCACCTATTCTTACTAATTAATAATTCCGTTCAATGACAAAGTGCGCTCTGTCACCTCTATAAATCGTCTTTGAATATTCAATAGCTGTTTCATCCTCTGCATAAGCAAAAGTTTCCAATAAAAAACAAGGGGAGCCAGCTGGTATCTTTAACATCTTAGAAATCGTGTCATCTGCCAAAATCAATTCAAGATGCTCTACTGTTTTGCTTATCTTAATATTGTATTTTGTTTCAAGCATTTTATATAAGGATTTTTCACATGCCGAACTATCTAATCCAGGTACTTTATACCAGGGTAGATAAGAGATTTCATATTGAAGAGGAGCATCGTTTACATAACGCATCCGTTCTAGGCAGTTAACTGGTTCTCCTATGTTTTGGTTAAATTGTTTGGCAAGGAAGTCTGTGGCTTCTATGACTTTAAGCTGTAGTACTTTTATAGATGGATCTTTCCCCTGCATCATAATTTGTTCAGAGAACTGTTCCACTGTACTAGTTAAAGATTGTTTTACTTTATTTTCCGCAACAAAGGTACCTTTCCCTTGCACTCGGTACACATATCCTTCCACCGTTAGCTGTTGCAGTGCAGTGCGGATGGTTGTTCTACTAACTCCAAACGTTTTGCAAAATTCTGCCTCAGTTGGCAATTTAGTATCCGGTTGATATTCGCCACTTTTAATCATGTTGATAATAGACTCTTTTACAATGGAGTGCAGTGCAGCTTCTTTGTTTATTTCTTCCACAATCGTTTCCCTCCGTAATATCTATATGTATAGAATATCTTTTCTAATCTTAATAAGCAAACAATTAATAAATTTGTAATAACAAATAAAAATATATTGAAATATAAACAATTTGTTATTACAATATAGACAAGGGTTTTCCCTATTTCTTTATCTCACTTAAGAAAGCAGACTAGCCGAGGAATTCGCAAGTAAAATAATCAGAAGGGATATCCGTTTTTTTAAAATCAAAAGTCAGAATAATCTATCAATTAAAAGGGGATGAATTATTGAATATTCTATTATGTTGTTCAGCTGGAATGTCTACAAGTTTATTAGTTTCGAAGATGGAACAAAGTGCAAAAAAACAAGGGATAGACTGCAAGATTTGGGCGATAGCAACCTCTGAAGTGAATGACGAGATAGAGAACGCTGATGTCGTTTTGTTAGGCCCTCAAGTACGATTTCTATTGCCTCAAGTAAAAAAAGCAGGCGATCAAAAAGGGATTCCTGTTGCAACCATTAACCCGCAAGACTACGGACTATGCGATGGTGAAAAAGTGTTGGAACAAGCCACTACTTTAATTAAGGGGGAATAAAGAAATGATGGGATTTATTGAGAAATTTATTATGCCATTTGCATTAAAGCTCGGTAATCAAAGACATCTGCTTGCGATTAGGGATACATTAATTGGTATGATTGCTATTACTATTGTAGGTTCCTTTGCAGTACTTTTTAATAATCTTGGGCAAATTATTCCGCCATATGGAAGAATGATGGAAGCAATATTTGGTCCAAACTGGTCAACGCTAGGTGGGGATATATGGTTTGGAACATTTGCTTTTCTTTCTGTGTTTGCAGTGTTTGGTATCTCCTATAAATTAGCTAAATCTTATGGAGATGAGGGCTTTGAAGCAATGCTTATATCCGCAGCCTGTTTTTTCTTATTATTGCCCCAAACAGCAAATGTCACATTACCAATAGATGAAGCTGCGACTGAAACAGTTGCAGGTGGAGTCTGGGGGTTAGTCTCTGTTAATTATTTCAACGCCACTGCTCTATTTACAGCCATTATCGTAGCATTGATTACAACAGAAATTTTCTTACGTTTATCTAAAATTAAAGCATTGGTTATAAAAATGCCAGATGGGGTACCGCCAGCTGTTTCTAAGTCATTCGCAAAATTAGTGCCAGGTATGGGAACTATTTTTTTAGCAGGACTATTTGGGGTAGTTTTCAGAATGGTTACAGATGGAAAGGTACTAAATGATTGGTTAAATACAGTGATTGTATCCCCATTAACAAATGCTGTTGATTCTCTTCCTTTTGCCATATTAAGTGTATTGTTAATACACTTATTCTGGATGTTAGGCTTACACGGGACAAATGTATTAGGTGGAATTACGACGCCTTTGTTTGAAAAAACAGGAGCTGAAAACATCGATTTAGCTCAAGCGGGAGTAAAAGCATTAGGAGAATATCATATCCTTGCAGGTTCATTTCTCGATGCGTTTGTGTTTTTAGGTGGAGCCGGTGCAACCTTAGGATTAATTATTGCCATGATTATTGCAGGAAGAAAACGATATAAGCAGATGATTGGGCTTGGTGGGGCTCCGGGTGTTTTCCAAATTAATGAGCCAATTCTATTTGGTCTACCAATTGTTTTAAATCCAATTTGGTTTATTCCGTTTGTACTTGGACCTGTTATTACAACTATTATCTCGTATCTTGCAGTTGAATACGGAATTGTCCCACCAGTAACTGCAAAAATTCCGTGGGTAACACCACCGATAGTCGGCGGCTACTTAGCGACTGGGGGAAGCTTTCTGGGGGCTGGCTTGGCTGCTTTAAATTTACTTATATCAACGGTTGTTTATTTACCATTTGTTTATGCGCAGGTCAAAATTGATTCAAAAAATAAAACAGAGCTTGCAAAAGATTCCGATTCTGTAAGTGTCTGAAAGAAAGTAGGGAAATAAGGTGAATACGGAAGAATTATACCAACTCTCCTTTCAGCTGATTTTACATAGCGGAAATGCGAGAAGCTTTGCGATGGAAGCCATACAGGATGCGAAAAAAAAGGATTTTCATGCTGCCAAAAAGAAGTTAACAGAGTCAGATACGGAACTATCAGAGGCTCATAAAATCCAGACAAAATTACTCCATCTGGAGGCTGGTGGGGACCAATTTATGATTCCGATTATCCTTATCCATGCACAAGATCACCTAATGACAGCAATGACATTGAAAGACCTTGCTCTTGAGATTATTGAATTGCGAGAAGAAGTTTTGCAACAGACAACGAGAAAGGGGATGGCAGAATGAGCCAAGGCTTAAAAATAGTTACTATAGGTGGAGGCTCAAGCTATACGCCTGAACTAATCGAGGGCTTTATTAAGTACCATGAAGAATTACCTGTAAAAGAAATATGGCTTGTTGATATTGAAGAAGGTAAAGAAAAGTTGGAAATTGTCGGCGAATTAGCGCGTAGAATGGTAGCAAAGGCGGGTGTTTCGATTGATATTTTTCTCACATTAGATCGGAGAAAGGCGCTTAGCGGGGCTGATTTTGTTACAACCCAATTGCGGGTGGGGCAGCTTGCAGCAAGAGCGCTTGATGAGAAAATTCCGTTGAAGCATGGCGTCATTGGTCAAGAAACAAACGGACCTGGCGGATTATTTAAAGCGTTTCGGACTATTCCAGTTATGTTGGAAATAGCGAAAGAGATGGAAGAACTCTGTCCCGATGCTTGGTTAATTAACTTTACAAACCCTGCTGGAATGGTAACAGAAGCAGTTTTGCGCTACAGTGGGATTTCAAAAGTTGTTGGTTTATGCAATGTACCGATTGGAATGGAACGAGGGGTTGCGGATTTATTGAATGTCGATCCTGCAAGAGTAAGAATAGATTTCGCAGGTCTGAATCATATGGTTTACGGAATTGATGTGTTTGTTGACGGCAAAAGTGTGAAGAGTGAGATAATCGAATTAATAACAGACCCTGACAAAGCAATTACGATGAAAAATATTCATGCGATGGGCTGGGAGCCTTCATTTTTAAGAGGATTAAATTTATTCCCTTGTCCATATCACAATTATTATTACAAAACAGGAGATGTACTTGCACAGGAGTTAAAGGATGCGGAAAAAGGGGAAACTCGTGCGGAAGTGGTGCAAAAATTAGAAGCGGGATTATTTGAATTATATAAAGACCCAGAACTTGCTATAAAACCTCCCCAGTTAGAAAAACGTGGAGGCGCATACTATAGCGATGCTGCTGTTCGTCTAATTCGTTCTATGTATATGGATAAATGTGATATCCAAGCAGTCAATACAGTGAACCATGGTGCAATTACGGGAATTCCATATGAATCAGCAGTGGAAGTCAGTTGTATTATTACGAAAGACGGACCGAAGCCGATCACGGTTGGAGAGCTTCCAATAGCGGTTCAAGGATTAGTTATGCAAATCAAATCCTTTGAAAGAGTAGCTATTGAAGCAGCTATTTCTGGCGATTATGAGAAAGCGCTGCTTGCCATGACCATTAATCCACTCGTGCCAAGTGACCGAGTTGCTAAGCTAATTCTTGATGAAATGCTAGAAGCACATAGAGCGTATTTACCACAGTTTTTCCGGAAAAAAGTGTTTGTATAAAAAAAGCTGAGCTGTGTATATAAATTGATGGCTCCATAGGCTTTAAAAGGAGACGAATCCATGACAAAAGTGATTATTAATGCAGATGATTTCGGTCTTAGTCGAGGAGTTAACTATGGAATCATTGATGCCCATCTCAAGGGACTTGTTACGTCTGCAACGATGATGATGAATGCAAAGGCAACAAAGCATGCCATTTCCTTAGCTAAAGATACACCATCTTTAAAGGTAGGTGTCCATCTTGTGTTAACATGGGGAAGGCCGCTTTTAGAGGATGTTCCAAGCCTTATAGATGAAGCGGGGAATTTTAAAAAGCAAATCTTTGTTTACAAAAATCCGGTTTCAATAAGCTTGGATGATCTAGAAAGAGAATGGACAGCGCAAATTGAAAAATGCTTTGATGCCGATCTTACTCCATCACATTTAGATAGTCATCATCATGTGCATGGAATAAAAGAATTTTATCCAGTAATAAAAAAGCTTTCAGAAAAATACGGGTTACCTGTAAGAAATGCAGGCACTCATTTTACGGATATTCAAACATTAACAGATGTCTTTTTAGATGATTTTTATGGTGATGGAGTTACGGATAGCTATTTTGAAAATTTACATGAGCAAGTAGAAGGTGGAAAAAGCATCGAAATAATGACCCATCCTGCTTATTTGGATGAAACATTAATGAAGGAATCTTCTTACAATATGCAGCGGCTAAAGGAAACAAGGATTTTAATGGATGCAAAGTCTATAAAACAGAAAATATAGCAATAACAAGGACCTTTTGAAGGAGGAGCACTCTTTTGAAAGGTCTTTTTTGGTTTGTAATTTGATAAGAACGCCCTATTTAATGACAACAAGCCAATCTTTTAAAGGAGCTAATAGAAGATTATTAATGGAAAATAACCGATCCTTCGACTACACAACTTTGTTAGCTTTTATAAAAGTGGCAGAGGGAGCGAAGGTAAAATTAGTTTATGTATTTTTCTAAAGATTCTTATTGTTGAATGCCCTCCAAACAAGATAAAATATAGATAACGTTATGAACGATTTCAGATTGTTTATTTGGAAAGGGGTAGATGAATGACAAGTGAGCCGCGAAATCCGTTTAGAAGGGATATGTATGATTCCCTCGAAAGCTTTGCAGATCATGTTAGTGAGCTATTAGGATGTCCTATCACGTTGGAGGATCCCCATCATCGTGTGTTAGTATACAGCAGTCATGACGAAGAAACGGATATGGTCAGAATTTCTACCATTATTAGTCGCAGAGTTCCAGAGAAAGTAATCAATCGCTTTTGGAAGGATGGAGTGATTCCACAGCTTCTTCAAAGTAAAAAGCCAATTCGGATTAAGGGGAAAGAGGATATTGGTCTTGGAAACCGGGTTGCTGTTTCCATTTGGAGAGGGGATGAGGTAATCGGATATATTTGGGCCATCGAAATGGGAACCCCCTTAACGGAGGAAAAGATGGGGTTTTTAGAGAACGCGGCATCGGTAGCACGGCATCTTTTGTCCCGTTTTACAACAAGCAAAACCCCTACTTTACAGGATAATCAAGAATTCTTTTGGAGGATGTTAACGGGATATGTGAAAGAGACGGACGTTAACGAAAAATTAAAGGAAATGGGGGTGCCTTCCTTAGCTTGTTTTACGGTGATGATTTTCCCGTTTTCTAAAATGATTACAAAGGAAATAGAAAAGCATATACTTTATCTACTGAAAGTATCCCAGGATGTGAAAATTTCCTTCTCAACTATTGAAGATAATGAATTAGTTATTTTGGCAACACCTCTTGAGGATAACGGGAATTCAATTGCTTGTTTTACAAAATTCATCTGTAGTTTTCAGCAAAACTTAGAAGACAGATTTTCTATTAAAGAAGTGAAGGGTACCTTTGGGGGAGTTTACAAACAGTATCGAGATGTACCAAAAAGTTTCAGAGAGGCGAGAACTGTTTTAGAGGTGCGAGAGAAATTTCCTCAGGAGGCAGGTGCGTTTTACCATTATCAAGAACTAGGTATCTATCAGTTTTTAGATATCCTTTTAGAAAAGAGAAGGCAGGATGGATCGGAAAATATCGCTATTCGAAATCTAAAAGAATATGATAAAGCGCATAATACAGAATTATTAGCAACACTAGAAGCATATTTAGATGAAAGTGAAAATATACAAAAGACTGCCGCTCGTCTGCATATTCATCCCAATACGCTTGCATATCGTTTAAAGCGGATGGTAGAAATTATGGAAGTTGATTTATCAATGCCTAATCAAAAGTTTATGATCTATTTAGATTTAAAATTAATGCATTGGCAGAAAGAATAGCGATTGGGCACGACAACCAGTCCTCTTTTCTCTTTGTGTTTTTTCACAAAGGAGTAGTTTTTGATTCATTAATTTTAACAAAGATAATTTTCAGAATTCGTCCTATTATATTAATAAGATATCTAACAAAATATGTTAGATTTTATAACAAGGAGGAATTCTGATGATTATTGGTATCCCAAAGGAAATTAAAAACAATGAAAATAGGGTCGCAATTACTCCTTCCGGTGTGTCTTATTTAAAAAATGGTGGCCACGAAATTTTAGTAGAACAAAATGCAGGATTCGGAAGTGGCTTTACAAATGAAGAATATGCTGCAGCAGGTGCGAAAATAATCGATTCAGCAGCTCAAGTATGGAATACAGCAGAAATGATTATAAAAGTAAAGGAACCATTAGCATCCGAGTACCAGTATTTCCGTAAAGGACTTATTTTGTTTACGTACTTACATTTAGCAGCAGAACCGGAATTAGCTAAAGCTTTAACGGATAACGGTGTAATTGGAATAGCTTATGAAACGATAGAAGCAAATGGTAAATTACCATTATTAACACCGATGAGTGAGGTTGCTGGAAGAATGGCTGTCCAAATTGGTGCTCAGTTCTTAGAAAAGCCGCATGGAGGAAAAGGAATCTTATTAGCGGGCGTTCCTGGTGTGAAAAAGGGAAATGTAACAATCATTGGTGGCGGTATTGTTGGGATGAACGCTGCAAAGATAGCGATTGGATTAGGAGCAAATGTAACGTTATTAGACTTAAATCCTGAAAGATTAAGAGAATTAGATAATCAATTTGGTGCAAGCTTAAGCACTGTAATTTCTAACCCTGCGAATATTGAAGACGCAGTTGTGAATGCAGACTTAGTAATTGGTGCTGTATTAATTCCAGGTGCAAAAGCACCGAAACTAGTAACGGAAGAAATGGTCAAGAAAATGATGCCAGGTTCTGTTATTGTGGATGTGGCAATTGACCAAGGAGGAATTTTCGAAACAGTAGATCATATTACAACACATGATAATCCTACCTATGTGAAGCATGGAGTTGTGCATTATGCTGTTGCTAATATGCCTGGTGCGGTTCCAAGAACATCTACAATTGCTTTGACGAACGTAACAATGCCATACGCACTTCAAATTGCAAATCTGGGAGCAGTAGCAGCAATTGAGGGTAATTATGCTATTAAACAAGGTGTAAATACATTTGCCGGAAAAATCACCTATGCTCCTGTAGCAACAGATCTTGGCTATGACTATACACCTGTCCAAGAAGTTATTAATAATTTATCAACAGCAACTGTCTGAACAAAATAAATGGAAGCTTATCCACAACCGTTCTCCTTTAAAAAACAAGGGAGAGCGGTTTTTTTAGATGGTTTCAGGAAAATTACAATGAGAGTGGGAGAAAGGCAATACTTTTTGCGGGTTAATATTTTCCAAAAAAGTTCAATTAATTGAAACTTTTTCTAGTAAAAATCGTATTAGTAAAAGAAAAGTGTAGTAATACATTTTATGGGGAGCGAAAGAGGTTTATAGTGATGATATAGAAGGGAGAAAAAGATGAGCTTAAATGCATTGGAAGTCAAAAATCTTACAAAAAGAATCAAAGGTAGGAATATTGTTGATGATGTGAGTTTTTCTGTTGAAAAAGGAGAAATATTTGGGTTGTTAGGACCTAATGGAGCGGGGAAGACAACCATTATCCGAATGATTGTTAGTCTGATTAATAGAACAAATGGTAGTGTTGTTATTGATAATTATAATCTTGATAATAACTTTTCAGAAGCAATGAGCAGCTTAGGGGCAATTGTAGAGAACCCAGAGTTCTATAAATATATGAGTGGATATAAGAATCTAAAGCATTATGCCAGGATGGCGAAGGAATCAATAACCGAAGATCGCTTCAATGAAGTTATTAAATTAGTAGGATTAGAAAATGCCATCCATCAAAAAGTAAAAACCTATTCGCTGGGCATGAGACAGCGTCTTGGAGTAGCACAGGCATTATTACATAAACCAGCTCTTCTGATTTTAGATGAACCAACAAATGGGTTAGACCCACAAGGGATTCGGGAGTTTCGAGATTATTTGCATTTATTAGCAAGGGAAGGAATTTCTGTTTTAGTGTCTTCCCACCTTTTATCGGAAATGCAGTTAATGTGTCATCGGTTTGCAATTATTGAAAAAGGGAAGTTAATTCATATTTCAAATATGGACGAAACAGTTTCGGAGGAAGAAGTAAGTGTAAGAGAAGTAACGTTTGAAATCGAGGAACTAGAAAAAGCTGTTGATTTGCTTGCAAATAGTGGGATGGAAGTGGATGTCATATCTCGAAAAGATAGTGCGTTGGTCGTGAAGGTAGCTAAAGAAGCGATTCCGCTAGTAAATAAGCTGTTTGTTGAAAATCAAATTGCTGTATACGGAATTTATGTAGTAAAAGCAACGTTGGAAGACCGCTTCTTAGAAATTACCAATCAGAAGCGAGAGGAGGAGATAAAATGATTGGGTTAGTACAAAATGAATTAATCAAGATTTGGGAAAAGAAAAACAGTTGGATTTTCCCTATTATACTAATAATTGCCCTTATTGGTGGAAGTGTTCTAGAGATGAAAATGACTCCGCAATATAAAGGGGATGACTGGCGTGCAGCAGTCCAGTCAGAAATCACAAAGCTTGAAAAGAAATTGCCTACAGCGAAGACGGAAGAAGAATTAATGAACAGCGAAGGGATTTTTGATTGGGAAGATACAAAAGAATCAATTGAAATGAACATTCAAGATTATAAAACTAATTTAGAGAAGGATGTTAGTCCCTATACAACCGCTTGGTCAAATATGAACGGAATGGTTATTGGAATGAAATCTTTAATTACCTTATTTGTGGTAATTATTTGCGCTGGAAGTGTATCCTCTGAATTCTCTGATGGAACAATTAAGCAATTACTTATTAGACCACATAAACGATGGAGAATTCTCTTGTCCAAATATATTGCTGTATTAATTTATACCGCCAGTTTAATTGTCTTTTTAATGATTGTCGGGTACTTGATAAGCATAGCATTCTTTGGCATAGGAAGCTTTGGGGATAATGTGCGTGTTATGGGGCAGAGTGGTGAAATCATCGCAAATGGTGGAACGCTATTTTTGAAAATGATTCTTTATTACTTGCCTGGATTAATGCTTGTATTAAGCTTGTCCTTTATGCTATCCACATTATTTAAGAATCAGGCGATAGCTGTTGGGGTCGGGGTGTTTGTGTTGTTTGTTTCCTCAACAATTGGTCAGATTATTCAAATGTTAGCGACAGAATACGCTTGGTTAAAAGTATTGCCATTCCCACATTTGGATCAAACCATTTTCCTATTCCAGGACAAAATAATCGAGACAATAACGATGCCAGCCTCTTTAGGTATCCTATTTATCTATTATGCTCTATTTATGATAATCACCTTTTGGTTTTTCCAAAAGAAAGATGTTAGTATTTAATTAATAAGGGTCATCTATTCCAATCCTGCATTTACGGGAATTAGGATAGATGGCCTTTTTTTGTTAGAGTATTAAAAAAATTCAAACGTTCACTTGCAGTAATGGAAGTATTCTTATAAAATGATGTTAGATTTATTAACAGCAGATAGGAAGAAATATCACTTGGTTGGAGAAGTTTATGGAAGTGAAGCGGAAAAATTTAATGCGGAGCAGATTCGAGTCTAAATAAAACGCTAAAATAAAAGATGGGGATCTCATAAACCTTGTTTGGTTTGGAGATCCCCATATATAAAGAACATGAATTGTGAAGGTTATACAGTTTATTTAGCTATTTTGAACCATTCGAAGAAGTTCGTGGGCGTGTTCACCAGCAACCTCTGCTAAGTGTTCCCAAATCTCGTCTCTCATAAGATCCAGCTCCACAATCTTTTTAGCTAAATCAACTGCTTCTTTGGTTATCATGTAAGAAGGCTCCTCTCCGTTCATAAAAATAATACCTAATACCTATTCCTTGCAAAGAACTTCAAGTAATAGTTTATACATTTAGCATTTTAACGGAAAATAAATAAAAAATCATTAAAAATGTAAGGAAATCTTACCTATTTTTTTATTTTTGTGTTAGGAAATATAACAAATAGTGTTCTGTTTTATCTGAAAAGTATTATAATTAAAATAAGAGAGATTAATATTTAACTTCATGAGGTGAGATGTAATGGATCATGAGCCATCCTATAAGAAAAGAAAGGTAATAACGATTGGTGTCGTAAGTGAACTAACTGGTTTAACAGAAAGACAGATTCGATATTATGAACAAAGAAAATTAATTTTTCCAGAGAGGCCAGAAAGAGGAAATCGAAAATATTCATTCTCCGATGTAGAAAGACTCATAGAGATTGCTAATAAACGAGAAGAAGGCGTTCGTACACACGAAATCAGACAAGAAATTATGAAAAAGAACAAAGAAGAAGAAGAGCGCAAAATAAAAAAACAAATGCTTCGTGGTCAAATTAATGCGAGATTTGGGATTCAGAACGATTAGTGAAAAGAATATATGTCCTTTTGTTAAGTCCATTTTAATACGATAATGGACTTTTTATTTTGGAAAAAATTTTTTTCACCTTCCTTTTCTTCTCTGTAAAAATTCCATCATTTTAATTCTGCTCAAATATTGATAAAATAACCATATTTCATATAAACTGTAATTTGTTGATAAAGATCCAAAAGTATATTTTAGCGTACACGATTATTCTAAAAGATAAGTGTCGTTTCGATAGAAAATATTATGAAGTATTGCGGAGCATGCTAAATGCATAGGCCAACTAAAAGGGCAGTATATGTAGGCCCATTGAACAACATTTATTTTTACAAAATCATCCCGATAGAATGACTTGGATGTAAATTTTATGAGAATTGCTTTGCACCAAATGACATGTAAATGTAATTGATCTTTCATACATAGATGTAGACAATAGCTGTTCCTATTTGTATTTTATGGCCAGTTTGCTATCTTTTATTTTTACAGCGATTGTCTGTTAAAGTGGTGCCAATGCTTTTCTTCAATGGAGAGATAGTATGACATATATTTCGGTGGAAAAAACATACGACATTATGGAGATTTGCATATTAGCAGGGAGTATAATGTTACAGAATGGTGCAGAAACACATCGGGTGGAAGATACGATGACAAGAATTGCTACTGCTTATGGGGTGAAAGACTCCGATTGCTTTGTTACGCCAACAGGCATTATCTTATCGTTAGAAGGAGAAGAACCAACAAAGACAAAATTAAATCGCATTATTGAGCGAACTACTAATTTAGAAAAGGTTGTTCGAGTAAATGATATATCTCGTAGAATAAGTACGGGGACGGTAGGCATGAATGAAGCATATCATTTATTGAAAGATGTAGAAGATGAAAAATGTACGTATTCTGATTTGTTTCAAGTAATGGCCGCAGCTATTGCAAGTGGCTGTTTTTTAATCATGTTCGATGGTGTTTGGCGAGATTTTATTCCAGCATTTATAGCAGGTGGGCTAGGGTTCTTGTGTTCCTTGTATTTTCACAAAGTCTTGCAAATAAAGTTCTTTGCTGAAGTCTCTGCCGCTTTCGTGATTGGAGTGGTTGCTTTTCTTGCTGTTTCGACTGGATTTGGCTCGGAAGTGGATAAGATTATTATTGGGTCTGTGATGCCTCTTGTTCCAGGCTTGCTCATAACAAATGCAGTAAGGGATTTGATGGCTGGACATTTAGTATCTGGTATCTCAAAAGGAGCGGAGGCGATTTTAACCGCTACAGCTATTGGTTCAGGAATTGCTGTTGCATTTTTGGTTTTTTAAGGAGAGGAAATAGAAATGAGTGAATTTTTTGCACAGGCAATCACTAGCTTTGTTGCGACATTTGGCTTTGGAATTATCTTTCATATTCCTCGAAAGCTATTAGTCCAATGTGGGTTTATAGGGATGCTTGGATGGATGGCCTATTGGGCAATTGTATTTTTTTATCATAATGAGGTGCTAGCAGCGTTATCGGGTTCCTTTCTTGTAGCGGTTATAAGTCAACTGTTTGCTAGAGTTTACAAATCTCCAGTGATTATTTTTAGTGTTGCTGGGATTATTCCATTAGTACCCGGAGGAGCAGCCTATAATGCGATGCGTCATTTTGTAGAGAATGACTATTATGTAGCTGTTAGTCTTGCAGCGAAGGTATGTTTAATATCTGGTTCCATTGCAATGGGACTAATGTTTTCAGAAGTTATCAATCAATTAATATTTAGGGCGCATGCTCGGAAGAAGGGGCTAAATAAGGTGTAAATGACCTTTATTCAGCTCCTTTTTTGTATAAAATATTCCTTCTAATCTTTATTGAAACACAGTGTTCCTATTTTGGAACACGTTCCATTCTGTGTGAAAAAGTCCTAAAGATCCTGATTCTATTTACTTAAAATGGGTTAGAAGGTAACGTTGTATACGAAAAAACACTTGCGGGCTGTTAAATTTGTAAGGGATTGCAAAAATAAAGGGAAGAAGGCGATCGGTTGTGAGAAAAGGAGTTAAAATTGTTACCATCGGCGGAGGTTCGAGCTACACACCTGAATTGGTAGAAGGTTTTATTAAAAGATATGATTCGTTACCTGTTCGTGAACTATGGTTAGTAGATATTCCTGAAGGGGAAGAAAAGCTAAATATTGTAGGGAATTTGGCAAAAAGAATGGTGCAAAAGGCTGGAGTACCGATTGATATTCATCTAACATTAGATCGAAGAGAAGCGCTTAAGGATGCTGATTTTGTTACAACACAATTTCGTGTTGGTTTGCTTGCTGCTCGTGCAAAAGACGAAAGAATTCCATTAAAATATAATGTAATCGGCCAAGAAACAAATGGTCCAGGAGGATTGTTTAAAGGTTTACGAACAATTCCGGTTATTTTGGATATTGTAAAGGATATGGAAGAGCTTTGTCCAAATGCTTGGCTCATTAACTTTACAAACCCAGCAGGAATGGTGACAGAAGCAGTTCTTCGCCATAGCAACTGGAAGAGAATCATTGGGCTATGTAATGTGCCGATTTCTATTCAAATGGGTGTTGCAAAGCTTTTAGAAGTAGAATCTAGCCGGGTACATGTAGATTTCGCGGGGTTAAATCACATGGTATTTGGGCTAAATGTATACTTAGACGGCAAGAATATTACGCAAGTATTTTTAGAGGAAATGACGAAGCATAAGAGTGATACGATGAAAAATATTGCAGCCATCGATTGGGAACCAGATTTTATTAAAGCGTTAGGGGTTATTCCTTGCGGATATCATCGTTATTATTATAAACAAGCAGAAATGCTTCAAAATGAGTTACAAGAGGCGGCAGAACAAGGTACTCGTGCTGAAGTAGTTCAGCAATTAGAAAAAGAACTATTTGAGCTTTATAAAGATGAAAATTTAGCGATAAAACCACCGCAGCTAGAAAAAAGAGGAGGAGCATACTATAGTGATGCTGCTTGCAGCCTTATTGATTCGATGTATAACGATAGAAGAGACATTCAACCAGTGAATACAATAAATAATGGGGCAATTGCTAGTATTCCAGATGAATCAGCAGTAGAAATTAGCAGTATTATTACGAGAGATGGACCAAAGCCAATTGCTATTGGCGATTTACCTGTAGCAGTACGCGGACTGGTTCAACAAATTAAATCCTTCGAAAGGGTGTCGGCAGAAGCGGCAGTGACCGGAAATTATCACACAGCATTGCTAGCAATGACAATCAACCCATTGCTTCCATCTGATAAAGTAGCAAAACAAATTTTAGATGAAATGCTAGAGGCACATAAAGAGCACCTACCACAATTCTTCAAAGAAGAAGTAATTTACTAAAAGAAAAAATGGCTATATATTCGGGCAACCGCTTATATAGCCATTTTTTCCTTTGTATATGTAAATTCGCCCTTATCGATTAGGGAAGGAAGAATAAGAATCAATTCCCCGTAAAAACTAAAGAAATCATTGAATGGAAAGAAGGGACATGAAGATGACCAGAACTTTTGATTGCATTATTATTGGCGGTGGCATTGCTGGATTACAGGCGGCAATTCAATTAGGAAGATATAACCATGAAGTGCTTATTATCGATGCAGAAGATGGTCGCTCTACTTTATGTAAAAGCTATCATAATATATTGGGTTATCCAGATGGCATAAGTGGTGATGAATTGCGAAGCTTAGGAAAAAAACATGCAGAGAATTTAGGAGTAAAGTTTATTAAAAGTACTGTTATGGCTATAAAAAAAGAAGGGAATTATTTTACTGCTCAAACAGAAACAGATATTATTCGTTCTCGAAAAATCTTGATTGCAACAGGAGTAATGGATAATATACCTCCCTTTCCTGAATTGTATCCTTGTCTAGGAGTAAGTGTCTATTTATGCCCAGATTGTGATGGCTATGAAGTAAAGGATAAGAAAACAATCGTAATCGGTAACGGAAATGTTGGCGCAAATATGGCAATGACTTTAATGTATTGGACAAAGGATATTCTATACATTAACCATGGGGGAGAAGCGGTAGAGGAAAAATTGGAAAAGCAATTGGCCGCAAATAATATTCCTATTTTTACAGCAAAAATAAAACAAGTGATAGCAGATGATTCCCAAATAAAGAGCTATGAATTAGAGGATGGAAAGAAAATAGAAGCACAATCTAGTTTTATTGCATTTGGTGGGAATAAAGTAAAATCAGACCTTGCAGTTCCTTTAGGAGTTGAAATAATGGCAAATAATCACATTATCGTAAATCCGCGCACGAAAATGACGAATATAGATGGGGTTTGGGCGGCAGGAGATGTAGTTGCCCATTCTGAACAGGTTACAATCGCAATGGGAGAGGGTTCACAAGCAGCTATTTGGATTCATAAAGCTTTATTACAAGAGGGTGGAAAATAAAAAGAGGTCTCTTAAATAGGAGAACCTCTTCCTTCTTAAAGGCTAGCTCGATATACACGGTAGCCGATTATATTTCCATACGTATAAAGAATATAGGAGTGATCCATCAGCTTTCCTTCTAACTGCATATTAACAGGCACAGATGTATCGATTGCTTCGTCCTCTGGTTCCATTCCTGTCATCATATGAGAAAAAACAGAGTGGCCAAGCGTTACTTCTACTTTTGGGAATCCTGCTTCCTTCATCAAATTGATCCATTCCTTTTCTGTATAAACTTTCTCAATCCCATATACTTCACACATATTCTGGTGTTCCATTGCATAAAGAGCTCTTTCAGCTGTCATTTCTACCAAAAGAAGGACACCACCAGGTTTTAGCACTCTTTTGATTTCGGCAAGAGAGTTTTTGCAATTAGTAAAAATAAGCACGGATTCTACTAATATAATGTCGAAACTATCGGAAGGAAAGGGCATTTTTTCTAAGCTGCCTTGAACTAATTGGATGGAAATATGCTCTTTTTCAAAACGTTTATTTGCTCTTTTTACCATAGTGGGATGGTAGTCAATACCTGTTACAGAACAAGGGTAATTCTTTTTTATATAGGCAGCTGTCTGGCCAGTACCACAGCCGCCATCTAGGAGTGTTGTTTCTTCGGTGATTTTTTCCTGCTCTAATAAGAACTTTGTTAACGTTAATCCACCTGGATGTGCACCACTTACCCCAAAATAAGCTAGGGCATCTTGATAGGTCGGTTTCATCTTTTTCCTCCCAACAAGTCAATTTCTACTTTTCCATACTATATGAGGAATAAGCTGCATTGGTTCGAGATTATTTAACACTCCTTTTCACTTTATTATGATAAGGTTTAATAAGGGAAGAATTTACACTTAGTGGGGAAAGGAAGAGAATACATGGCTATTACTAAAACAAATGCAATGCGAATATTGGACGCCGAAAAGATTCCATACAGTATTCATACATATGACAATAAGGATGGGAAAATTGACGGCGTTTCCGTTGCGGGCAAGATTGACAAAGAAATAGAAATGGTGTACAAAACACTTGTGGTGAAAGATGGTGGCTCGGGAGTTTATGTATTTGTTATCCCTGTTGCAGCAGAGCTTGATTTAAAAAAAGCAGCTAAAGTAGTAAAGGCTAAAAAAATCGAAATGATTGCAGTGAAGGATATTCAAAAGTTAACTGGCTATATTCGGGGAGGCTGTTCACCAATTGGTATGAAGAAAAAGTATGAAACCATCTTAGATAAAAGTGCGGACAAGCAATCTGCGATCATTGTTAGTGGCGGAAAGATTGGTGTTCAAATCGAAATAGCTGTTGAGCTGTTAATCCAGGTTACAGATGCAAAGGTGGAAGAGGTTATTCATTGAGGAAATGGTTCGGCTCATGCACTTAACTAATCTCTGTGCTTGAGCCTATAACTTTACTAAATCGGCTTCTCTGCTAATTCTCTTTCTGTGCTTCTACGTTTAAGAGAAAGCAATAAAATGGTGGTTAAAATAAAAAAAGCGCCTATCCATTCATATATATTAAATGGAACCTTTAACCATATAACGGCAAGGAATGCTGCGGATAATGGCTCTGCACATGATAGCAAACTAGTCTCCGCTGCCTCCAAATGCTTTAAGCTTTCTAAATAACAGAAGAAGGCGATCAAAGTACCAAATAATATGACAAATACAATTGCTAGGATAGAAGATAAGGTAAATATCCCATCTCCGGTCTTCCAAGGCGGATAGAAAAACGACATTCCAAAACCACCAAGGATCATTCCCCATGCGACAACCACTGTAGAGCCGAATTCCTTCAACAACTGAGCAGGCTGTAAGGTGTACAGGGCAAGAAAGAAGGCAGAGCTTAATCCCCAGGCTAAAGCTTCAGGTTTAATGGAAATGGTCGAAAAAATCCCAGCAGATACTAGTAAATAGGTCCCTAATAAAGCAGTAATGATTCCAACTATATGCTGAAAGGGAGGGATAGTTTTTCTGATAAGAGCAGTATAAAGAATAATAAGGACAGGTGCTAAGTACTGCAATAACGTGGCTGTTGCTGCATTGCTGCTTTCTATCGCAGCAAAATAAGTAAACTGAACTCCAGCCATTCCCAGCAGTCCGAAAATAAGTATATTTACCACGCTAGCTCTTCTTTTCCAAATACCCCATATGTCTGTTTTACTTGTTAAGCCTAAATAAAGCAGTAGTAAAGCACCGCTAGTAAGAAGGCGAATACACACAAGCCAGCCAGTGCTAAATTGCTTGTGAGTGAATAAAAATTGTGCTACAGAGCCAGAAACTCCCCATGAAATAGCGGCAGTTAGAACAAGGAATATCCCAATAGACTTTCGTTTCATTTATATTTCCTCTTTTGTCGTAATAGATTTTGTTCCTATTATATAAAAAATATAGAAGTTTGAATATACAGAAAAGTATATTTTGTTCTTACATCTTTGGGGTCTAAAAGAAATAGGGAATTGATCGTTTATTCGGAGTAGTTTTCATCCATTTCTTTTCATAACGGGAGGCGATCTTCGATAGAAAATCGCCTCCCATTATGATAGATGAAAATCTGGATGGTCTAAGGCATACAGGTTTTGATAGCGACTACTTGTTTCAAGAAGTTCTTTGTGGCTTCCTCTTAGAACAATTTCGCCATGATCCATAAAAATGATTTCATCCATTTCTTCCACACCTACTAAATGGTGGGTAATCCAAATCAACGTTTTTCCATTTAATGAGGAAAAGATTGTATTAAGTAATGCTTTTTCTGTCTTTGGATCAAGACTCGCATTTGGTTCATCCATAAGGACAATAGGAGTTTTTTGTAGCAAAATTCTTGCTAATGCTACTCTTTGTCTCTCTCCGCCAGAAAAGCGTTGCCCAGTTTCCTCCATAAAAGTATCCAAGCCGTTCGATAAAGAGGAAACCAAATCCTCTAATTGTGCCAATTTAATGGCGTTTGCCAGTTCTTCCTCTGTCGCTTCTTCTACACCTAGTAAAATATTATTTCGGAGCGTCGTAGCAAACAGGTGAGGTGTTTGATTTAGTACAGAAATAATGGAAGAAGTATCTGCCTGAAAGGAAGCAGCTGATTCTCCGTTAAATGTTACACTACCTGCTGTTGGCTCGATAACTCCTTGTATTAATTTTAATAAGGTCGACTTACCAGCACCACTTCGTCCAATTACGGCTATTTTTTTTCCTTGTGGAATGTCCAAGCTTACATTTGATAGAGAAAATGCTTGCTCTTGATCATAGCGGCAAGAAACTTGATTTACCTGAATATCCACCTGATCCGTTTCGATTGCTACACGATTAGGTGCCTTTTTTTGTATAGGTACTTCTAGCTTTCTAAGTCTGGCTAGAGAATCTTGATAAGCAGGCAGCTTTTCAAACGCGTCAGATACGACTAAAAAAGCATCGAGAATTGGTAAGGCAACAAGAATGATAGCAGCAATTAAGGTAACAGGTATATTTCCTTCTACATATTGTTGACTAGACCAGAATACGAGAGAAAGGATAATAAGGGCAGCAACTGCCTGTGAAACTAAGTTGCGCCAAAGAGTAAATTGAACAAGCTGATGATTGATCTTTGCAACAATCGCTTCCTCTTTTTCGTACTCTTTTATAAAGCTTTTGGAACGACCACTAATCACCCAATCACTTATTCCTAAAATACTATCTGTTAGTTTTTGATAGAGTCCATTTCTTCTTTGTTTAAATGCTCTTTGTTTTTGGCGCATAAGTACTAAAGAAAGAACAGGGAAAAAGAATAATAACAATCCTAAATATAGTGCCATAAGGAAAGCGAAAGGAACATCTAAAATGCCAATCGCACAGACAACAATGATATACATTACGATTGTTGCAAAAGTCGGGAAAATAGTCCGCAAATAAATATTTTGTAGCTTCTCAATATCTTCAGAAAGAATACCTAACATATCGCCTACTTTAAATCTGTTCTTTAAAAATAAAGCCTGTGGTTCTAAAATTTGGTAGAGCTTTAAGCGCATTTTCGATAAAATACGTAGGACGGTATGATGACCAGCTAACTTTTCCAAATAGCTAAACACAGCTCGGCTAATACCAAAGGTTCTTACACCAACAATCGGCACATATACCATCAAAATATTTTCAACAGGAATGGCTGATTTAGAAATAAGATAGCCAGACGTAAAGGTAAGCATCGCAGCTGTAAGTAAAGCAAGGATACTCAAAAAAAGTATGAAGGTAATACGGCTTTTATTTGCTTTTAGAAATGGGAAAATCCATTTGTTTTCATTCAACTGAGCTCCTCCTTACTGCTGTAATAGCTTATAATAGTAACCTTTGGCTACCATTAATTCTTCATGTGTGCCTGTTTCTACAATTTCGCCTTGATTCATAACAAAGATATAATCCATGTCTTTCATCCAGTGAAGTCGATGTGTCGCAAGGAAAACAAGCTTATCGTTAAATAGTGGCAGCATCGTTTCCTTTAATTCAAATTCAGTTTCGATATCTAAATGGGAAGTAGGTTCATCTAACAGCATGATTTTTCGATTCGTTAAAAACGCTCTAGCTAAAGCAATTCTTTGTTCCTGTCCACCACTTAAATTCCTTCCCCCATCGCCTAGCACTTCATCTAAACCATTAGGGAAGGTTGTGAAAATATCATATAAACCAGTTGCTTTTAATGCTTGGATAATTTCTTCATCTGTAGCTTCTGGATGGTAAAAAGCAATATTCTCCCGTAATGTCATGCTAAAGATATAAGGAGATTGTGGGATATACGTAGTAAGCTGTCTCCATTCATCTGCCATTAGACTAGGAATAACATCGCCATTTAAAGAAATGGTCCCATTACAATGGTTTGAAAATCCGCTTAGCAGATCAATAAGAGTAGACTTACCAGCACCACTTTCACCGACAATGCCAATTTTTTTATATCCATCAATCATAAATGAGAGATTTTTTAAAGTTACTGCTTCCTCTGGACGGTGTCGAAATGCAACGTTATGAAAGGCAAGGGATGGTTTGTCACCTAGAGAAATGGATTGACCAGTTCCTTGTTCAGGTGTTGGAATTTGAATGATTTGTTGAATTGCTTCCCCAGCTTCCTTTCCGTCTAATGTTGCATGAAAATCTGCTCCAACCATCCGCACGGGTAGAAAGAATTCTGGTGCCAAAATAAGAATCATTAAGGCGGGCAATAACACTAATTCACCATTTATTAAGCGCAAACCTAAATTAACAGCAACAACTGCAACAGAAAGGGACGTAAAGAAGTCTAAGGAAAAAGAGGATAAAAACGCTAATCGCAATGTTTTCATCGTTGCTCCCCGATATTGTTCACTAACCTTTTCGATTTTTTCACTGTGCTGTCTGCTTCTTCCTAAAAATTTAAGTGTTTCTAACCCTCTTAATGAGTCTAAGAAATGATTGGATAGGACTTTGTATGTTGCTAGTTGGCGATCCATTTGACTGCTAGCTGCCATGCCAACAAGTATTAAAAAAACGATTAAAATCGGCATTGTAACTGTTAGGATTACACCTGAGAGCCAGTCATTCCAATATACAAATAGAATAATCATGCCAGGAATAACCCCTGTAGCAAGCATTCTTGGTAAGAAAAGTTCCAAGTAGGTTCTATATTGAGTTACGCCTTCAAGGACAAGGGTCGCAATGTTCCCGCTGCCTTGTTTTTTTGTGTATTTTGGCCCAAGCTCGAATAGTTTTTGCATTAAATGAAAACGTAGCTCCTTGCTTGTTTTTTTAGCAAACGATGTCGCGATATTTTGTTGAACCGTGTGCAAGAAGTGTCTGCCTAAAAAAGCTAATAAGAACAATATGATTTTTACATACTGCTCTTGAAAGGTGTTTCCGTTATATAAAGAGGCTATTATTTCTGCAAGCCATTTGGCCTGCAGAATAATAGCAGCTCCTTCTACAATTGTTAATATTCCAATAAGAACAAGAATCGGCTTGATTCCATTAAGTTTTAATAGATTTTTATCCATTAGTATTCTAAATGGGACTTTTCAGTAATACGTTTCCGGAATACAATATAGCTCCAAATCTGATAGCCTAAAACAAAAGGCAGAAGAGTTAAAGCCACAATCGTCATTACTTTTAAAGAGTAGTTACCGGAAGCTGCGTTTTGAATCGTTAAGCTAAAAGCATCACTTATCGAACTAACCATTACTCTAGGAAATAAGCCGATGAAAATAGAGGCAAAGGATAAAGTGATAACTGCACCAGTCATTCCGAAAGCCCAGCCGTCCATTTTTCGAGAAATAAAGAATCCACCAACTACAAAGGCAATAACCCCTAAAGAGAAGATAAAGGAAAGGATTAAGCCACGTTCTTCGAAAATATCTGTTTTGATATACGTTAGGGCAGAAAACAATGTTAATAAGATACCTAGTAAAGGTAAAAGTTTTTGTGCTAAGTTACGTGCTCTTTCTTGTAAATCACCAACAGTTCGTAATGTGGTAAATACTAATCCATGTACAAGGCATAGGACAAGGACAGTAAGACCGCCTGTTAATGTATAGTAGTTTACAACATCAAAGAAGCCTGCTTTTAATTCCATATTTTGATCAATTGGCAAACCTTGCATGAAACAAGCAAATACCACTCCAAATAATAATGGAGGAAGGAAACTACCTAAGAAAATACAAACATCCCAGGTTTTTTTCCATGTTGGATGGCTATCTTTTGCACGGAATTCGAACCCTGTGGCCCGAACAATCAGTGCTAATAAAACAACTACAAGTGGTGTATAAAATCCGCTGAACATTGTAGCATACCAATGAGGGAAGGCTGCAAACATGGCACCTCCTGCAGTAATTAACCACACTTCATTAGCGTCCCAATAAGGACCAATCGAATTAATGAGAATCCGTTTTTCTACATCGTTTTTTGCTAATAGTTTTGTTGACATTCCGACACCAAAATCAAACCCCTCTAAAAAGAAGAATCCGATAAATAAAACCGCGACTAAAATAAACCAAAGGACATTTAACTCAAGCATGGAAACCCTCCTTCGCAAACGGGTCATTCGTAACTTTTGCATCTTCTTTTTCCATCATGTATGGCCCTTTTTTAATAACTTTTACATATAGATAAACCATGATTGCACCTAATACAGCATAGATCGTACAGAATGCAATAATAGAGAATAATACTTGACCTGCTGAAACACTTGGAGAAATACTATCTTCTGTTGTCATTAATCCGAAAACAGTCCACGGCTGTCTGCCAATCTCCGTCATAATCCATCCGGAAGTATTTGCAATAAAAGGAAGAGATATCCCTGCAACCATCAAACGGTAGAACCATTTATTTGGCTTAGCCACTAATTTCTTTTTCCATGCTAAAAATACGCCATAGATGCCGAGGAGAATCATTGCTACTCCTGCTGCAACCATTATTCTAAAGCTCCAGAAAGTAGTTTTGACTGGAGGAATATAATTACCGTCCCCATATGCCTGAACATACTCTGCTTGAAGCTCATTCATCCCTTTCACACTTCCATCTAATGTGTTATAAGAAAGAATGCTCAATAGATAAGGAATCTTTAGTTCGGCACTATTTTCTTTATTTTCTACATCGATATTGGCAAAAACAGTCCAAGGTGCTGGATCTTCACTGTTCTCCCATAATCCTTCACTAGCAGCCATTTTCATTGGTTGTGTTTCTACTAAAAATTGTGCTTGAGCATGCCCTGCAACAAGTGTTAAGAATGTAGAAGTTAAGGCGACTGTAATACCGATTTGAAAGGATTTCTTAAAGAAATCTACATCTTTTTTTCCTAATAATTTAATCGCACTAATTCCACATACTAAGAATGCCCCTGTAGCTAATGCGGCAAATACGGTATGAGGGAATTCGACAAGAACCTGGCCGTTTGTAATAAGTGCGAAGAAGTCATTCATTTCTGCTCGACCATTATTAATCTCAAAACCAACTGGCCGTTGCATAAAACTATTTGCTACTAGAATCCAGAAGGCAGAAATAGTTGTTCCAAATGCAGTTAACCAAATACATGCCAAATGTACTTTTTTCGATAAGCGATCCCAACCGAATATCCATAATCCGATAAAGGTACTTTCCATAAAGAATGCAAGTAATGCTTCAATTGCAAGTGGTGCACCGAAAACATCACCAACAAAACGAGAGTAATTAGACCAGTTCATTCCAAACTGAAATTCTTGAAGAATTCCTGTAACAATTCCGATAACAAAGTTGATTAAAAATAATTTGCCCCAAAATTTAGCCATTTTCTTGTATTCTTCATTTCCTGTCTTCACATAAAAAGATTCCATGATTGCGATAATAAATACTAAACCGATTGAAATAGGAACAAAAAGAAAGTGGAAAATGGTCGTTGAAGCAAATTGCAAACGTGATAGAAAAATCATATCCAAGGATTTCTCCTCCTTTTTTTGGTTTTTTGAATAAAATTGTGAATCTTATTGTGCGCAAAAGCGATAAAAATCATTGCATAAGATGAATAGGAATAAGCTGCATGCTAAATAGGAAGCTTGAATAACAGATAAAATTGTTATTTTCTTGAAGATCATCCTATGTAATTAGATGATGAAAAACGTCGATAAACATTGTTGTGAAAGGTTTTAACAGGTTTCTTTTTCCGATCGTCCCCTTTAGGTGAATGATAGATATATCATAATGAAATTTTGATTGTTTGCGGTAAACTTCACTCATTGTTTGAAAAATGTTCACATATTCGTTCACAGAAATGACAAAAACGAGAGTGGGTTTAGTAGGAATGGTAAGGAGGGAAGGAAAACAGAGAGGCTAGTTGGTTGGTAAATAAGGAGAATGGTGAAAGAGTAGCGGTGGCGAGAAAAGTGGTGGGAGTTTGCGAGTAAGTTGTGAAGTTGCAAGGAAAGATGTGGAAATGGCAAGGAAAGATGTGGAAGTGGCAAGGAAAGATGTGGAAGTTGCAAGAAAAGATGTGGAAGTTGCAAGTAAAGATGCGGAAGTCGCAAGTAAAGATGCGGAAGTCGCAAGTAAAGATGCGGAAGTCGCAAGTAAAGATGTGGAAGTGGCAAGTAAAGATGTGGAAGTCGCAAGTAAAGATGTGGAAGTGGCAAGTAAAGATGTGGAAGTCGCAAGAAAAGATGTGGAAGTCGCAAGTAAGTTGAGAAAGTTGCAAGAAAAGTTGTAGAAGTTGCAAGAAAAGTTGCAGAAGTAGCAAGAAAAGTTGCAGAAGTAGCAAGTAAGTTGTAGAAGTCGCAAGTAAGTTGCAGAAGTTGCAAGAAAAGTTGTAGAAGTTGCAAGTAAAGTTGCAGAAGTAGCAAGTAAAGTTGTAGAAGTCGCAAGAAAAGTTGTAGAAGTTGCAAGTAAGTTGAGAAAGTTGCAAGTAAAGTTGTAGAAGTAGCAAGAAAAGTTGTAGAAGTTGCAAGTAAAGTTGCAGAAGTAGCAAGTAAGTTGAGGGAGTCGCAAGTAAAAATGCGGAAGTGGCAAGGAAAGATGTGGAAGTTGCAAGAAAAGATGTGGAAGTTGCAAGTAAAGATGCGGAAGTCGCAAGTAAAGATGCGGAAGTCGCAAGTAAAGATGCGGAAGTCGCAAGAAAAGCTGCAGAAGTCGCAAGTAAGTTGAGAAAGTCGCAAGTAAAAATGCGAAAGTTGCAAGTAAAAATGCAGAAGCTGCAAGAAAAGCAGCTAAAGTCGCAAGTAAGTTGAGAAAGTTGCAAGTAAAGATGCGGAAGTCGCAAGAAAAGTTGCAGAAGTTGCAAGTAAGTTGAGAAAGTCGCAAGTAAAAATGCGAAAGTTGCAAGAAAAGCCGCAGAATCCGCAAAATAATTTACAAAAAGACAAGCGACTCTTAAAGTTCTCTTCCTTTTGTTGCTTGTTCTTTCATGATATGATGATACAGGAGTATGAGAATTCGAAAATAATTAAGATGAATAAAAGATTTGAGGGTGTTTAGATGATTAGATGCATAGCGATTGATATGGATGGTACGTTATTAACATCCACGCAAGAAATTACAGAAGAAAATCGAGAAGCAATTAAAGATGCACAAGCTAAGGGTGTAGAAGTAGTAATTGCTACTGGCCGTGCGTATGAAGAAGCTGGAGATCTTTTAAAGGATGCTGGAATTATCACACCGATGATTTGTGCAAATGGGGCAGAAATAAGAACAAATGAGCATGTCATCGTTGATACGAACCCATTAAGTAAAGGTCTAGCGAGACAAATTGCGGAACTTTTACATAAACATCAAGTATATTATGAGGTTTACACCAATAGAGGGACGTATACAGTAGATAAAACAGTAGCCAGATCCCTTATTATGGATATCTTTACTGTGAGTGGCCATGTTAAGGATATGGAAGAGATAAAAAGAGCGGCTGAAGAACGATTAGCGGTTATTCACCAATTAGATAGCTATGAAGAATTATTTGAAGATGATGACCAAATTATTTATAAATTATTAGCCTTCCATTTTGATCCAATCGTTTTAGGCAATGTTAGAGAAGAGTTGACTAAGCTTGTAGGGGTAGCAATAAGTGCTTCTGGTAAGGAGAACTTAGAAATTACTTCTGTTCATGCACAAAAAGGAGTGGCCCTAGAGGAGTTTGTGAACGCTCGTAATATTTCTCTTTCAAACACGATGGCAATTGGGGATAATTATAATGATGTTTCCATGTTTCAAAAAGCAGGCAGAGCAGTAGCAATGGGTAATGCAGTGGAAGATATTCAACGTCAATGCCATTTTGTGACAGGAACAAATGAAGAAAGTGGCGTAGCTCAAGCGATTAGAAAAGCATTAGAGGTATAAGAGGCAGCAAATTTTTTGCTCGCACTAAAAAATGGTGGATGAACTTAGTATTAATGAGTTCATCCACCGTTTTTTTTATAAGAATGGCCTATTCACGAGGTTTTAATCCAAAAAGAATAAACTGAATGGTTCGTTCGATTTCCTCTTCGTCATCCCACTGTATATCGGGAAGGAGGATATGGCGAGCGATAAAGTAACCAATAATCGAAGTAACTGTTAGACGAACAGAGCTAAAAGAAGGAATAGAAATAATCTCTCCCTTTTCTTTATAGGACTCCATGATTTCTTGAAAACGACCAAAGATTTTCACGGCAATCTGATTTTTAAATGTTTCACGGAGATCATCATGAAAGGGGATTTCTTGTATTAAAATTTTAAATAATGTATTATTTTTTTGCAGAAATTCCATTCTATTTTTTACAATTGCGCGTAGAAAATCTTCAAAGTTATGATGAGAAACATTTAACACTTTGTCAAAATCTTTAATCACTCTTGGTGCAATCAACGTGCTTAATAGTGGAGAGAGAAGCGTTAGCAGTAAATCTTTTTTCGTTTTGTAGTGACGGAAAATCGTCCCTTCTGCCACACCTGCCATTTTTGCAATTTCACTAGTAGAGGTGGCTGCATAACCTTTCTCAGAAAACGCATCAATGGCAGCTATCAATATTTTTTTCTGCTTATCTGTTATCGATTGTTCTTCTTTCAAAATAATCTCTAATATATTCTCGCTATTATTCATAGGAAACTCCTTTATCCATACAATCTACTCTAATTATATAAGATAGTGAAGGGAAAATGTAATAACTTAGATACTGCGATATTTTTTCAAAGCAAAGATATTAATAATCATCAAGACAATGGAATAGCCAAGCAATATAACGAGATATCCTACTATTTCCATAAACCCGTTGCCACGAATCATTACTTCTCGCAGGGCATCTGCTGCATAATATAGAGGAGTTAAGTAAGAAATCCAACTAATAGCAGAAGATATCGTATCTAAGTTAAATAATCCAGAAAAGAATACTTGTGGTACAACGACAATAGGAATAAATTGAATCATTTGTAATTCATTATTGGCAAAGGACGATAGGAGAATTCCTAATGTAAGTGCTACTAATGCCAATAGTAATGTAATTAATAATACATATAAAATGGAACCAGCGTTTGACATATGAAGTACATAAACCGAATAAAGGACGATGATTCCTGATTGCACCATTGTGAATAAACCAAAGCCAATGATATAGGAGAGAACAAGCTCCCATCTTCTAATAGGGCTCGAAAGCAATCGTTCTAATGTACCCGTTGTTCTTTCTCTTAAAAAGGATACACCGGCTACTAGAAAAACAAAGAAGAATGCAAAAAATCCAAGTAAAATAGGACCGAATGCATCAAATTGTTTCATATCAATAGAGCCGTAAAGTGCGTCTACATCAATTGCTGCTTCATTAGGAGATAGACTTTGCATGGCTCCCTGTATCTTTGCTGTCGTTGCTTTGCTAATGGAGGGATCGCTTCCTTCTACCATTAATTTGGTCTTTCCATTTTCTACAGCGAAATAAGCATCGATGTCCCCAGCCTTTAACGAGGCTATTGCTGTTGCTTCCGATTTATAGATGGAGGTTCGTAAATCTTCTTTTTCAAAGGCTGTACTTATGGGCTCTGGCACATTAATTAACCCTATTTTTGTTTCATAGTCATCCCCATTAAATACTAGATTTACTAAAGTTAATATGAGAATAGGAGCTAAAATCATCAATGCAAGGGTTCGTTTGTCACGGTAGAACTGTTTCAAAATGCGCAATACCAGTGCATTAATTCTCATTTGCTAAACCTCCATAATATAAAAATGCTTCTTCCATCGTCTGTGCATTACAGTTACTCATCAAGTTGCTTGGAGTATCGATAGCAATAAGTTGACCATTTCTTATCATTCCTAGTCGATCGCATTTTTCTGCTTCACCCATAACATGTGTAGTTACAATAATCGACGTCCCATTCTCTTTAAGCTTGTTGAAGGTTTGCCAGATAGCTTTTCGGAGAATTGGATCAATCCCTACTGTAGGCTCATCTAAAATAAGAAGCTTTGGATTGTTTAACAGTGCAATACAAATAGATAACCTTCTTTTCATTCCCCCTGAATACTGGGATACAGGCTTGGAAAGATGTTCAGACAACTCTACTAAAATGGCAGTACTTTCGATTCTATTTTTCTTCTCTATTCCTTTTAATCCATATAATCTAGCAAAGAAATCAAGATTTTCTCTAGCGGTTAAATCTTGGTATAAAGCGTCAGCTTGTGCCATATATCCGATTTTTGACATTATGTTCAGATTTGGCATTTTTTCATCCAATACATGAATGGAACCATTATCAGGTAAATCTAAACCAATAATCTCTTTTATAAGTGTTGTTTTTCCAGCTCCGGAAGGACCGAGCAATCCTAAAATTTCGCCAGGATAAACTTGTAAGTCGATAGCATTTAAAATTCGTTTTTTTTCAAATGATTTGGAAAGATTTTTAACAGAAACAATGGATGGTACAATCATATAAAGACCACCTTTCTAAGTTTGTGAGTGATTACTCACTTCACATATTACGATAGAAGAAACAGTTTGTAAAGTGAGTAATCACTCATTTTCAATAAATATCTGCTTACATTCCATGGAACTTTTGAAATCAATTATTCAATTCCATATGGTATTCGCTATAATAGAAATAATTAAATTAAAAAAGAGAGATCCTATTGAGGTGGAAAAATGGCTGATTTTAATGCGAGTGTAATTATTTGTGAGCCCATTGAAGAAGTGTTTGCCTATTTTGCAGATATGGCAAATGCTCCAGAATATATGAATAAAGTGGAATCAACAGAGAAAAAAACAGATGAGCCGATAGGCGTCGGTACAAAATATACAGAAGTTAGAAATGTGCGGGGTAATAAGGTGTATGCAGAAATAGAATATTTATCTTATGAAAAAAATGTAAGGTTTACACGACGTAGTAGCTCGAATGGATTAACTATTGACTATGCATATCGTTTTTCAGAGATTCCTGAAGGTACTCAAGTAGAGTTTGCAGGAACCGTTCATGTTAAAGGGCTCAAAATGCGACTAATGAGAAGCTTTCTTGTGAAAATGGTGAAATCAGAAGATAGTGATCATGTCCAAAATGCAAAAGAAGTGTTAGAAGGGGTAGTAGAAAGTTTGTAATAGTGTGAAGAGCTGAGGCAAAAGGTTTTTAGAAAAGACTTTTTATTCAGCTTTTTTTTTAAAATAGGTTGACTTAAAGAAGGGAAATGGGTATTATAAAATTAAGTTGTGTACAATTTAATTTTATAATTTTTAACCATAAGTTATAAAAATGTTACTCTCTATGCTAATGAGAAGAAATCATATAGCGAATAGGAGTAAAAAATTTTAATTATTTTAGTTGTGCACAATTTAATTTTAGAAAATTATAAGGAGCAGATAATCATGAAAAACAAACATCAAATTATATTAGAACCAGCGGCTAAAAAGTTTACAGAAGATACGGCTAACCCTCCATATTTATTCGATTTGGAGCCAGAACAAGGAAGAGTCGCAGTAGATGAAGTACAATCTGGAGAGATAGAAAAATTACCTGTGGAAGTAAAGGAATTGTTTATTGAGGGTGGACCAACGAATCAAGTTTCCATTAAAATTGTCCGTCCAGAGCATACATCTGCAGTTAAACTACCAGTTATTTTATATACACATGGTGCAGGATGGGTATTTGGAAATGCCCATACACATGATCGTTTAATTCGTGAACTAGCGGTTGGGTCAAATGCAGCGGTTGTATTTACAAATTACAGCCTATCTCCTGAAGCGAGATATCCGATTGCAATAGAAGAAGTATTTACAGTATTGGAATGGATTGCAGAAAAAGGAGCAGACTATTACTTTGATACAAATAATATTTTTGTCGCAGGTGATAGTGTCGGAGGGAATATGTCTGCGGCAATCACGTTAATGGCAAAAGAACGTAAAGGTCCCGTTATAAAAAAGCAATTGTTATTTTATCCTGTAACAGATGCATCTTTTGAAACAGAATCCTATCAACAGTTTGCAGAAGGTTTCTTTTTAAGAAAAGATGGAATGCAATGGTTTTGGGACCAATACACTACAAACGAAGAAGAAAGAGCGGAAATTACAGCATCCCCTTTACGAGCAACAAAAGAGCAATTAAGTGGTCTGCCAAAGGCTTTAATCATTACAGCAGAAGCAGATGTATTAAGAGATGAAGGGGAAGCCTATGCCAATAAGCTTCGTGAGGCAGGAGTAGATGTAACAGCTGCTCGCTTTGGTGGAATCATTCATGACTTTGTGATGCTCCATGCATTAGCTCATACAGAAGCAGCGAAAGGAGCTCTAATGCTTGCTAATGCTTGGCTAAAGGCATAACAATGAAATATAGTAAAAAAGCAAGCACAGAATAATTTTCCGTGCTTGCTTTTTTCATATTAAAATTTATAGGTCCAATATCTCTCGGTATATAATCGAGTTAAAACATCAGCTTCTTGATTATTTAGCCCTTCTTGAAGAGTGGCTGCATATTGTTGTGTTTGGGAAAGATGGGCAGCAATGGTTGCGACCTTCTGCTCTGCAAAATTTTGAACATCGATTTCAATATCCGGTTGTCCTAGGTCTTCTTCACAGTTTTTGGAAAAGGCTACACAATAAAGTGTTGGTCGTTTAGATGCTTCTCTTTTTTCAATTGCTTTTACAACAGCTGCTCCTGTAGCATCATGATCAGGGTGAACAGAATATCCTGGATAGAAGGTGATTACTAAAGAAGGATCTAATTCATCTAGTAACGCGGTAAATTCATTGACTAGAACTTCCTCCTTTAAGAATTCGATCGTTTTATCTCGATACCCTAGCATACGAAGGTCCTCTAAGCCCATTGATCGGGCAGCTTCCTGTAATTCATTTTTGCGAATTTCTGGCAAGGATTCTCTTGTGGCAAATGGCGGATTTCCTAAATTTCTTCCCATTTGCCCTAGTGTTAAGCAAGCATAAGTAACTGGAACACCTTCGTGTATAAATTTAGAAATCGTTCCGGATACACCAAATGCCTCATCATCTGGATGGGGGAAAATAACTAATACTTGTCTTTCTGTCTCCATTATATAATCCTCCTTTCGTAGAATGGTAAAAACTACACACTCGTTCTATTGATTATTCAAAGGGTGTTTCACTTATTTCTAGTGCTACTGCTAATTTCCCCGTAAAATCTAAGCCTGCTAATAACAATCTATTTTTATCATCTACTTCATAATGGGTAATACCTTCAGCATAAACCCAGCCAATAGCGGTTTTTAAGCCAATTCGATAAGGGCCGTTACCTGTAATCTTGCCGTATTCATAGGATAGCTTTGCATTACGGATATAAGCACCAGAGTTAAAGAAGGTTTCATCATTATGATTTGCATAGGCACCATTTGTCGTTTCTAAGTGAATATATATTTCTTTTTCGCTTAAACGATCGATTACTTTTTGTACTTTTTCGATTTGTACAAATTCCAAAAAACATCCCTCCTTTTTACTAGTTTATGGATTGGACAAAAAGTGGTTAGGCATTCTCTCGTTTTTACTAGCAATTATTTATCTATTAAAAAGGAGATATGCCATACATTCATTGTTTTAGAGGCTCTTACTTCACGCTAAGTTTTTCTTTTTCATTACGATATGCTCCGTGCATAGTTGGTCCCACATACTCATTTAATTTAAAACCATTGCGGATAGCTGCAGTAATAAAGTCTTTTGCTGTCTGAACAGCTTCTCCTACTGAAGCTCCTTTTGCTAGTTCAGCCGTAATAGCCGCAGAGTTTGTGCAACCTGCTCCATGTGTATACGTAGTATCAATTAGTTCGCTTTCAAAAATCGTAAATTCTTTTCCATCATATAGAAGGTCAATCGCTTTTTCATGTCCTAATTTGCTTCCACCTTTAATTAGAACATATTTTGGTCCAAGTGCATGGATTTTTACAGCAGCCTCTTTTAAATCTTCCACTGTTTTAATTGGTTTATCTGTTTGAGCAAGCTGCCATGCTTCAAAAAGGTTAGGTGTTACGATAGTTGCTCTTGGTACAAGCAGTTCACGAAGGGCATCTGCCGTTTCTGGATGAAGTACTTCATCTTCCCCTTTACAAATCATAACTGGGTCGATGACAACGTTTTTAATATCATTCTCATCAATTAGCTTTGCAGCAGCTTCGATGATTTCAACAGATCCAAGCATTCCTGTTTTCATGGCATCAATTCCAACAGATAACACGGTCTCTAATTGCGATTTAACTGTATTGATATCTTGAGGAAAAACATTATGATGCCAATGGTTCTTTGGATCCATTGTAACAATCGTTGTTAAGGCAGTCATCCCATAAACACCGAGTTCTTGAAATGTTTTTAAATCTGCTTGAATACCTGCACCACCGCTTGTGTCAGATCCTGCTAAAGTTAATACTTTCTTCATTTGTTATGCCTCCTATGTAATTGCCATTTTTAAGTGAAAAGTAATTTTGTTTGATTGAATAATTGTAGACCATTTTAATGAAGGTTACAACTTTTCCGTCTTCTTTCTTAGTTTGGTTTACAGAACCTTTTTGCATACCATTCACGAAAATTGTGTAAGAGGAGAGAATAGTGAGAGAATTCTGTCTACATTTATGGTAATCTATATATATACTTGATGATAGTTCGATAAGAAAAGAGTAAAACGGATGCAGGAAGAAAGGAATCTATATGAGTTTTGAAATAATAGATCATCCAATTAATATACAAAATGTTATGGATAAAGTAATAAGAAGAAATGCAGGTGCTGTGACTACTTTTATTGGTACAGTGAGAGAAATGACCGCAGGAAAGAAAACACTCTATTTATCATATGAAGCATATATTCCAATGGCAATAAAAAAAATGGAACTAATCGGCGAGGAGGTCAAGGAAAAGTGGGGCGATATTGAAATTGCGATATCACATCGAGTAGGGAAGCTTGAGATTAGTGATGTGGCAGTAGTTATTGCTGTTTCAACCCCTCATCGCAAGGATGCCTATGAAGCAAATCAATATGCAATAGAAAGGATAAAAGAGATTGTTCCAATTTGGAAAAAAGAGCATTGGGAAACTGGTGAAGAATGGATTGGAAATCAAAAGGGTACCAAAATGTATGTAAATGGCAAGCCAAGTGAGGAGGATTTTGGATGATAACATTGCTTTTTTTTGCAGGAGTGAAAGAAACGATAGGTAGTGAAACGTTAAAATTAGAGGGGGAGCAACAGACGATAGCCGAAATTAAAGAACACTTACAACATACTTATCCTACTCTATCTCTTCAAGGAGTAATGGTTGCAATTAATGAAGAATTTGCAATGGATGAGGATATCGTTAAGGAAAACGATAGAGTAGCATTTATACCACCTGTTAGTGGAGGGTAAAGGAAGGAGAAGAGCGAAGTGGAGCAAAGTAGGTATTCCCGGCAGATGTTATTCAACTCTATTGGAGTAGAAGGACAGAAAGTAATAGGAGAGAAGCATGTCTTCATAGTAGGGGCAGGCGCCTTAGGTTCGTCTCTTGCAGAGATGCTATGCAGAAGTGGGGTTGGGAGTCTTACCATTATAGATAGAGATTATGTGGAAAAAAGCAATCTACAGCGCCAGCAATTATATACAGAAGAAGATGCGAAGGAACGAATGCCGAAAGCTATTGCTGCTGAAAGAAGATTAAAGGAAATTAATCGGGAATGCAATGTTCAAGGAATTGTTGGGGAAGCGACAGTCGAGTTATTAGAACATCTAGCTAAAAATGTGGATTTAATAATAGATGCAACAGATAATATGGAAATTAGAATGATCCTAAATGATTTAGCTGTAAAGCATGGTATTCCATGGATATATGGCGCATGTGTGGGAAGTTCAGGAATGAGCTACACGATTATACCAGGAGAGACCCCTTGTTTACATTGTCTATTACAATCAATGCCTATGACCGGGATGACTTGTGATAGGGTAGGAATCATTGCTCCAGCTGTTCAACTGGTGGTTTCTCATCAGGTAACCGAAGCGCTAAAGCTGTTGATTGGGGACATTGTCTCATTACGTGGAACTTTTTTGACATTCGATTTATGGAAAAATGACTACCAAAACATAAAAGTTAGTCGTGCAAAGAGAGTAGATTGTCCTACATGTGGAGATAATCGGACCTATCCTTTTTTGGAAAAAGAAAACCAAACGAAGGTAGCTGTGTTGTGCGGAAGAGAAACCGTGCAAATTCGTCCAGTCATTCCTAAGGATATTCCTTTTCAACAACTTGCAGAAAGTTTTCAAAAGAAAGGATATGCAGTAAAACAAAATCCATTTCTATTGTCCGTTCAGCTAGAAAGAAACAGAGTTGTGTTTTTCCGAGACGGAAGAGCCCTGATACATGAAACAAATGATAGCATATATGCAAAAACACTATACGATCAATTACTCGGTTAGATAGAAAAAGAGGCTGGGACATAAACATTTCAGCTACAATAAATACGAACGATTATGCGGTAAGTTTACATGATCGTTCGTATTTATATTTTAGAAAAAGGTTTAAAAATGAAGTGGAATGGAGCGGAGGACGGTCGACTCCTGCGGGAAATAGAGGAAAGGCTGAGACCCCGCAGCGCGAGGGCACTGAAAAAGTCTAGTTCTCCAAATAAAATGAGGTTTTATTTATTTGAAAGCGAATAATAAGTTGGTTTGGAGAGGTGTCCGCTTGACTCCTATGGGAGCAGCGAGAAAGTCCGAGACCCT
>NZ_CDRJSZ010000019.1:0-69584 GCF_976954375.1 Niallia sp. Marseille-Q9988
CAGGGTCTCGGACTTTCTCGCATCTCCCGTAGGAGTCGAGCGGACGCCTCTCCAAACCAACTTATTATTCGCTTTCAAATAAATAAAACCTCATTTTATTTGGAGAACTAGACTTTTCAGTGCCCTCTACAATTTGTGGGTCTTTTTCTTGTCTTATTATTCTGTAATTACTTCATAAATTAAAGTAGGAGCCTTCACTTCATTTGCTGAAAGCTTAATATTTTCATACAATTTTTTTGTTACATCGTCAATATCTTTTGTATTACTATAAATCGTTACAAGTGATTCGCCTGCTTCGACTTTTTCACCGATTTTCTTCCGTAAAACTAAACCTACTGCAAGGTCAATTTCTGACTCTTTTGTTGCTCTGCCTGCACCTAACAGCATAGCAGCTGTTCCAATGCTGTCAGCAGTTATTTCTGCGACATAGCCAGTTTCTTTTGCTGGGAGCTCGATTATATATTTAGCCTTTGGTAATAAATCTGTTTGATCAACAACAGAAGCATCGCCACCTTGGGAACTTAAGAAAAGTTTAAATGTTTCAAGGGCTTTGCCATTATCGATTACCTCTTGCAGCATTTCTCTCGCTTTATCTGTAGACTCTGCTTTTCCCGCTAAGTACACCATGTGGCTTCCTAAAGTTAAGCATAATTCTGTCAAATCTTCTGGCCCATTACCAATTAATGTATCAATTGCCTCTTTTACTTCTAAGGCATTACCTATTGCATATCCTAGAGGCTGACTCATATCAGAAATCACAGCCATTGTTTTTCTACCAACATTATTCCCTATTCTAACCATAGCTTCTGCAAGCTCTCTTGAGGCATCTAGTGTTTTCATAAATGCTCCAGCACCTGTTTTAACATCTAAGCAAATAGCATCCGCACCTGCCGCAATTTTCTTACTCATGATACTGCTCGCAATTAAAGGAATACTATTAACGGTCGCTGTTACATCTCTTAATGCATATAATTTTTTATCAGCTGGGGTGAGGTTACCGCTTTGTCCAATAACAGCCAATTTATTTTTATTTACTAAGTCAATAAATGCTTCTTTTTCTATTTCGACATGAAATCCTTTTACGGATTCTAATTTATCGATTGTACCACCAGTATGACCTAGTCCTCTTCCACTCATTTTTGCCACTGGAACACCTACAGCAGCAACTAGCGGACCTAATACTAAAGTTGTTGTATCGCCAACTCCTCCTGTAGAGTGTTTATCTACTTTAATACCTTCAATAGCAGATAGATCGATGACATCGCCTGAATGCACCATCGCCAAAGTCAGCTCTGCACGTTCTGCTTCTGTCATATCTTGAAAAAATACCGCCATTGCAAAAGCACTCATTTGATAATCTGGTATTTCCCCCTCTGTATACCCATTGATGATAAACGCTATTTCTTCCTTCGTTAATTCTAATCCGTCTCTTTTCTTTTCGATTAAGTCGACCATTCTTAATGCCATAATTGAATCTCCTTCATTATGTATTGAAATCATTCTTCTTAACATTGCAAAAATTAAAGTCACATGAACTAACCGTCAAAGGATTTGATTTTTGTAAACGGTGTAAAATGTTTTAATAACTAAAGAGCTACCACATAAATCAGTATTGCTCAAATGGTAACTCTCTCATTTAACTTAGTTCATTATGCACCGATTTCTTTAATCAATTCTTTTACATATTGAAGAAAGTTTGCTTTAACTTTCTCCGTTGTTTCGATTACTTCCTCGTGATTTAGAGGTTGATCAAGAATACCGGCTGCCATATTCGAAATACAAGAAATACCTAATACTTTCAGACCTGCATGACGAGCAACAATTACTTCTGGTACAGTAGACATGCCGACTGCATCTCCACCTAATACGCGAAGCATTCTTACTTCAGCTGGTGTCTCATAAGATGGTCCAGTATTTCCAACATAGACACCTTCTTGCACCTTAAGACTAATCTTACTTGCGACATTGCGTGCTATTTCACGAAGATTATTACAATATGCTTCTGACATATCAGGGAATCGTACGCCTAACTTACTGTCATTTGGACCGATTAATGGGTTTGTTCCCATATTATTAATATGATCAGAGATTAGCATTAAGTCACCTGGTGCAAAGTTTTCATTCACTCCACCCGCTGCGTTTGTAACAATTAATTTTTCCACGCCTAGTTCTTTCATTACTCGAACTGGGAAAGTTACTTTATCAAAAGAATAACCCTCATAGAAATGGAAACGCCCTTGCATTGCTACTACTTCTGTTCCATTAATCGTGCCAAATACAAGTTGACCTGCATGTCCTTCCACTGTAGAAACTGGAAATTCCGGTATATCTTCATACGGAATTTTTACTGGATTTTCAATTTCCTCTGCCAAAACACCTAATCCAGAGCCAAGAATTAAGCCAATTTTAGGCGTATTTGCATATTTTTGTTTTAAGAAATCTGCTGACTGTTTAATCATTGTAAAATTCATTATTATTCCCCTTATATTAAGTCATTTAAGAAACTTGTTCCATATTTAGGCAGTTTAACGTCAAAGTTTTCCGCAACCGTTGCGCCAATATCAGCAAATGTTTGACGAAGTGGCAATTCCTTCGGTTCTTTTAATGCTTTACTATACACTAGTAGTGGCACATATTCTCTTGTATGGTCTGTTCCATGATGAATCGGATCATTTCCATGGTCTGCCGTAATAATTAATAAATCATCATCCTTCAGTAGTTCAAATACTTCTGGAAGTCTAGCATCATATTCTTCTAGAGCTTTTCCATAACCAATCGGATCTCTTCTATGTCCAAATAAAGCATCAAAATCTACTAAGTTCAAGAAGCTTAGACCAGTAAAATCCATTTTCAAGGTATCTACAAGCTTGTCCATTCCATCCATATTTGAAACTGTTCGTAAAGACTTTGTAACCCCTTCACCATCATAAATATCAGAGATTTTCCCGATTGCAATGCTTTCGATATGATTATCTTTTAATTCATTCATTACTGTACGATCAAATGGTTTTAATGCATAATCATGACGATTTGCAGTCCGTTTAAAGTTTCCAGGCTCTCCTAAGAACGGTCTAGCAATAATACGTCCAACCATATATTTCTCGTCTAGCGTCAATTCTCTTGCTAATTCACAAATTCGATATAACTCATCTAATGGCACAACCTCTTCATGAGCAGCAATTTGAAGGACGGAATCTGCTGAAGTGTAAACAATTAAAGCACCTGTTTTCATATGCTCTTCACCTAATTCGTCCAAAATTTCTGTTCCACTTGCTGGTTTATTGCCGATTATTTTTCTTCCTGATTTTGCTTCGATTTCATTTAGCAATTCATCTGGAAAGCCTTCCGGGAATACACGGAATGGTGTTTCAATATTAAGACCCATTATTTCCCAATGACCCGTCATTGTATCTTTTCCATTCGATGCTTCCTGCATTTTTGTATAATATGCAAGCGGTTTTTCAGCTGCATCTACACCAGCTATTTTTTCAATATTACTCAGACCCAGTTTTGCCATGTTCGGCATATTTAGTCCGTTCATTTTTTCAGCAATATGACCTAAAGTATGTGCACCTAAGTCATTAAATTTATTTGCATCAGGCGCTTCACCTATTCCAACTGAATCCATTACAACGAGGAAAACGCGATTATATTTATATGTAGACATTTTTATCCTCCTTTTTTCCATTTCAATCATCCTATTTTGCCCTACTGTATGTATCTTTATTAACCATAAAAATTATAGCATATCGTCAGAAGTCTGACATCTTTTTCAGCAATGTTTTCCATTAATTTTGAGGGATAATTAAATCGTTTTCTTACTTCCCTTTTTATTATCCCTTTCTATCACAAATTTGTCTCTGTAATTATTCGTTGTTGGTTTTCTAGTAGAATGTGTATACAAAGTGAGCTTAAGCGGCGGATATAAACGGAATTATTCCGTTTATTTTTAAGATTTTTTTACAGAAGGCAAAAACAAAAAGAACACTGTATTTGAGGCTAACAGTGCTCTATGCTCTTGGATGAAATTGACTATATACATCCTTCAATCTAGTTTTTGTTACATGTGTATAAATCTGTGTTGTCGAAATATCAGCATGACCAAGCATTTCCTGAACAGCTCTTAAATCTGCACCATTCTCCAAAAGATGTGTTGCAAAGGAATGTCTTAATGTGTGTGGGGTTATTTCTTTCTCAATATGTGCTTCCTTGCCTAACCGTTTTAAGATTTTCCAAAATCCTTGTCTCGTTAATCTATTCCCATGATGGTTTAAAAACAAGGAATTTTCCGCCGATTTTTTATGTTGTAAAAAAGAAGGTCTTGCTTCATTTAAATATAACTCTAATGCTCTTGTTGCCGCTCCGCCAATTGGTATAATTCTTTCTTTGTTCCCTTTTCCGATACAGCGGATAAACCCCATTGTAAGATGAGCATCATCAATATTTAAATTAATTAACTCACTCACACGAATTCCTGTTGCATAGAGGAGCTCTAGCATTGCCTTATCCCTAATCCCATAATGATCCTTTTTATGTTCGAAATCGAGGAGTGCTTCGACTTCCTCCATGGACAAAACTTTTGGTAATGTTCTTTCAGCCTGTGGCGTTTCAATATGTACGGTCGGATCTTCATCCAGCACTCGATCGCGAAATAAGAATTGATGAAACGCACGAATGGATGCAATATGACGAGCAATTGTTTTAGATGACTTTCCTTGATCCTTTAAGAATCCTAAAAAGCGAATGATATGCGAACGCTGTATTTCTGTTAAATCACATTTCTCCACATTTTTCATATATTTCATATAACTTTTTAAATCTCTTTCATATGATACAAGCGTATTACTCGCCAATCCCTTTTCGACTAATAAATAATGCATAAAATCTTTTAATTGATCTTCCATAGAATTACTCCCCATTTAAATAAAACAGGAATATTCGATCCCTCCATGAATTTTTTTCTGTTTCTGGACTATTATCTGCATTCACCTTAATGGCTGAACCCGATGGCTCGTCATAACGATGAAACTGTTGATATTCTTGATTAAACCATACGATTGCATAATAAAAAAGTATCGTACACCCTGTGAACAGGATAAACACTTTTAATGTATTCATCATTGCTTTTGTCCATCTTCTCATCCAAAATCCCTCCATAGCTTCTCTAATACAAGCTATGCCAGGTTGGACAATTAATATACCTAATGAACTTATTATTCTTATTATAATGGATATAAATATAAATGAAAGTGTTAATCGCTCAAATAATTCTTGAAATCTTTAATAGAAGTTCAAAATGATTAAGACAATAAAACTGAATGTATACTCTTCCTTTTAGGAATCCATATGCATGCTATAATAAAAATAAATAGATTTTGCTAAGAAAGAACACAAATATGGAGGAGTTTACTAATGAAGAATACTATATGTCCGAAATGCAATAGTGAAGAAATTAAAAAGGGTGTAATGGCAGCATCGGTTGGGCAAGCATATGTATCCCGAAAAAAACCTTAGTCAGAAACCTTCACCAATATCAGCAGAATATTGTGGGAACTGTGGATACATCATGTCCTTGTATGTAGAAACGCCCAAAAATTTAGGATAACAATTACTTTATTGGTTACTGTGCTCTTTCTCTAATCGTATATTTTATTAGATATCCATATTTATTTATAGTAGCTTGATTTAAAGCAAAATAAAAAACCTTCTCATTTGAAAAGGTTTATTCTGCGGAGGATGAAACTTCCTCACTTTTTCCCGTGCAACGATGGCAAATACCATGAAATGTTAGACGGTGATCTTTAATTTTAAAATTCCAGTCACGCTCTACTAATTTCTCTACATCTCCTAGTAAATCTTCTTGAATTTCATCAACTGCTCCACATTCAATGCATACTAAATGGTGATGAAAGTGAGCTGCGCCTTCTTGTCTCAAGTCATATCTAGAAACGCCGTCACCAAAATTTATTTTATCAACAATTTTCAATTCCGTTAATAGTTCTAGTGTACGATATACGGTTGCCAATCCAATTTCAGGAGATTTCTCTTTTACGAGTAAGTATACATCTTCTGCACTAAGATGGTCTTCTTCATTTTCTAATAATACTCTTACTGTCGCTTCCCTTTGGGGAGTTAATTTATAGCTCGAAGAATGCAACAGTTTTTTTATTCTATCTAATCTACTTTCCATTCCGAAAGTCCCTCCCTAGCCACTGTCCATCTCATTATAACAGAAGTAGGAATAGAATCCTAATAAAAATTATTATAAATAACATTTAATAATAATTCTTAAATTATAATGAGTATTATCTCTATTTTAACCATTCGAAAGGAAAGTTTTAGATTCTCTCTTTATATAAATGGCAACATGATAATAATAGATTGTACCATATTAATAACTGCTTTCATTAATATTGGCGAAATATATGCCTCAACTGCTGCCGCAATCCCGATAATAACAAAGGCTATCATTAGCAGAAAAGTATATCTAGCAAACAGTGGCAGCATTGGTTCCCCCTTTTTCTTCATGAATTGCTGGCGAATCATTTTAAAAGAGAACGCTACTGATAGTGTAGCAGAAATTATAAAAATTGGAATAACAATTAGGTTTTGTGGCAAAACCGACACAAATGATAGTAAAAAGCCATGCCATCCCATTTGGTTAACTAAAAAACCAACTGTAAAGCCAACAACCATTCCTTTTATAAATAATAGAATTAAAATAATGGGCAATCCTATAATAGAGATGCCAAGCAGCCAAATAAAGCCGATATATTTACTGTTATGCGAGAAGCTTTGAAAAAACAAATCTTTGCTTTCCGCGACTTGTCCATTGGAAACCTGTCCAAAAAATTGTGTTAAATAGTAGTAGAGATCTTCCTTTTGGGAGAGAGACAAACTATTTACTACTATTGCACCAAAAATTACCCCCATTAAAAATAATACAATGATAAATAAATAAATTGAGGAATGCTCATGTATATGAGTCGCTAGGATATTCTGATATTTTTTCTTTTTCATTGCCTTTCCTCCCGCCAAGTCTGTTAATTTATGTTTATGCACGAAAGATAGGCATATGACTAGAAATCTATTATTAATCAAAAAGAGCAAATCATCTAATAATTATGTTATTTTACAAAAAGATATGGTAGATTAATTTTGAGGTGAGAGAATTGAAACCGATTTTAATAGATTTGCCAGAAAAAATCGAAACAGAAAGATTAGTATTGCGTCCATGTATGCCTGGAGATGGCAAGGATGTATATGAGAGCATCCAACGGTCAAAAAATGCCCTTAAGCCTTGGATGGCTTTTGCTAATAAAGAGCAAACACTAGAAGAGGTGGAAGCAGGTGTACGAGAATCGTATGCTAAATATATTTTAAGAGAAGATTTACGATTACATATTTATTTAAAAGATACAAAAGAGTTTATAGGTTCAACTGGTCTACATTCCATCGATTGGAAAGTCCGCGTGTTTGAAATTGGGTATTGGTGCAATTCTGTCCACACTGGAAATGGCTATATTACAGAAAGCACCAGAGCTTTAATAAAGCTTGCAAAAGAAACACTGCACGCAAATCGTATTGAGATACGTGTTGAATCCACAAATAGGAAAAGTCGTGCTATTCCAGAAAAACTCGGCTTCTCATTGGATGGTCTATTGAAAAATGAAACCCTTAGTGCCGATACAGAGGAACTAAGAGATATCTGTCTTTATTCGTTGACATAATGCAAAAAAACCCACAAATTTTAGTGTGGGATTTTTTTGTACTATTACTTATCTACCCTAACCTTTCCGTATTTACCGCCACCACCTACTTGCAGATTTAACATTCCCGTTCTCGCTGCAACTACATAATCCGCCACCTTCTTTGGAATGATTTCCACTAACTTATCGTAGGGAGCTTCATGGATTATTTGCATTTCGGTTGAAAAATAATCAAGTAATGTTTGCAGTGTTTTTTTCCCTAAGCCAGGAATGTATTCTAGCGGTATTTGGTGAATATAGGGTGGTCTATTAGCTGTTGAAGTAGCATCCTTTAAATCGGTAATCCTTGCTGCTACCCCTTTTACCCATTTATGACTTCCGCATTCTTTGCATATACCAGTCGTTTCTGAAAAAGGGGCATAGCATTTCATACAAACCGTTTCATGATATTTACCTAATTTTGGGTCTAGCCCATAATTGGCAATGATTCTTCTTCCTTCTACCTGATGCAGAACTTTTGCAAATTCTGCAAAAGATGCTTCCTCCATTTCCATAATTTGATATTCTCGAGCAATTTTTCCTAAAGAATGGGCATCAGAATTGGTTATAAAAGAAAAGGCATGTAATTCTGAAATTTGATCAGCCATATCCGTATCAGAGCTCAATCCTAGTTCCATGCCATCAATCAATTTCTCATCCAAAACTTCCTTATAGGAACGATAAACACCACTTCCATATAAACTTTTGAATGGTGTAAAAATATGTGCTGGTATGAAAAGCCCATTTAATTCCTTTACTTTATGCTGCAATTCTTTCCCAGTTATATAAAGCCTTTGCGAGCTTAAAGTCACATTTTTCATATGATTAGAAATCCAATTGGAAAATTCCTTCATTTTAGCTAAAGTCGGCAGATAGGATAACACATGAATCGGCCCCTTACAGGAAGAATCGTATATTTCCAGCTCTGACCCTAGAATAATCGTTATCCCTTCCATCTTAACCCCACCGCTAGGCAATTCTATCATCTTCCCCTGCTCTATCAACTCTTCCATTTCCATTATCACTTCAGGGGAATGACAATCTATAATTCCAATCATATCAAGACCCTTTTGTTTGCTAGCATATTCAATGACAGCAGGCAAGGTAAGGTTTCTGGAAGCTGTGATTTTCACCGGCTTTCCACTTTTGGTTCTCCCAATATGGATATGTAAATCCGTGTAAAAAGACTTCATTTTTACTCCTTTAGGTTAGCAATTTGTAAATATTGTATCCCAAAAATTGTTTTCGCATCAAAAATGCGTTGTTCTTCCATAAATTGTAATGCTTCCTCTAGCGTAATTTCTAATACATTTACAAACTCATCTTCATCTAGTCCTGCGGCATCTTCTTTTTTGGTTAATCCTTTTGCCACATATACATGGATGATTTCATCAGCAAATCCTGGTGAAGTATAAAAAGAACTTACCAATTCTAGAGATTCACAATCATATCCCGTTTCTTCTTCTAATTCTCTTCTTGCACATAAAGCTGGGTCTTCGCCCTTTTCTAATTTTCCGGCAGGGATTTCTACGATTACTTTTTCAAGCGGCTTTCGATATTGCTCTACCATAACTAGCTTGTTATCGTCCGTTATGGCAATTACTGCTACTGCACCTGGGTGCTTTACTAATTCTCGTGTAGAGGTTTTTCCATTAGGCAATTCTACTTCATCCACTTGAACTTGAATTATTCTTCCACTAAAAATATGCTCTGTTTTTACTGTTTTTTCTTCCAATGAACTCATTTGACACACTCCTGTTCTATTAAACAAAGATCCTAACATATAGATTATTATACTTTATTTCGGTTTTTAAGAAAGGATTGTGGGGACGCTGAAGATATATTTACGAGAAAAAGGGGTTGTTTTAACTGGAAAACCACGGGAAATCCGTTATATGCTTAAAAAGTATCAAAAAGAATACACCTATGTGAAGGATTGGGTGAATGCTAATTCGAATCCTTCAAAAAAATAAGCCGATTTCTTTGTGAATAAATACCATTTTTCGTACAATAAGAGATATCTTAGGTAAAGAGGTGTTCGAATTTGCAAAAGTCACAATTAGGTAGTTCTAACTTATATGTATCAAAACTAGGACTTGGATGCATGAGTCTTGGGACCGAAGAAAAGACTGCCTTTCCGATTTTAGAAGCAGCATTAGAAGAAGGAATAAATTATTTTGATACAGCAGATTTATATGATCAGGGGAAAAATGAGCAATTACTAGGTCGTTTTTTCAAAAATAATCGAGAAGATGTCATTATTGCAACAAAGGTAGGAAATAAGTGGGAAGAGGGAAAAGATGGATGGTCTTGGGATGCAAGTAAGGCCTATATTAAAGAACAAGTTAAACACAGCCTAAAACGACTAGGCACAGATTATATTGATTTATATCAACTACACGGCGGGATGATGGAAGATCCGATTGAAGAAACGATTGAGGCATTTGAAGAATTAAAGGAAGAAGGCGTGATTCTTTATTACGGCATTTCTTCCATTCGCCCAAATGTCATTCGCGAATATGTGAAGCGTTCCTCTATTGTTTCTGTCATGATGCAATATAGTATATTAGACAGACGTCCAGAAGAGGAAGCACTACCATTACTTGCAGAAAACAATATTAGTGTCGTTACCCGCGGCCCTGTTGCAAAAGGTCTTTTAAGCCCTAAGTACCGTGAAAAGCTAACAGAAAAAGGCTATTTAGATTATTCTGGTGAGGAACTTGCAAAATTACTTCAAAATTTAGAACAAAAATTTGCAGATAATCGCACATTAACGGAAGCTGCTATTCAATATAACTTGGCTCAAACCCCTGTAGCTAGCATCATTGCAGGTGCAAGCTCAGCAGAACAACTACGTGCCAATGCAAATGCCGTGAACAGTGCACCTTTAACAGCAGAGGAAATAGCATTTATTAAAGAAATTTCGAAAGCATCGGTTTATAAGGCACATCGTTAATAGGATGTAAATTTACTTTTAAGCTTGGTTCTTGAATGATTTGGAAAATTTTTCTCTTCATTATAGAAAAGTGGTTTTCGTTTTTTGGATGAAAGCCACTTTTTCTTGCATTTTTTTGAAATGTGGTTTTCATCTTGCTTATGAACTCTACTTTTGCTCCATTCTTCTTGAAATGTGGTTTTCAATTTGCTTATGAACAAAAATTCCCACCCACTCTTTTTAGATAAATAGGATACGCGTCCAAATAAAATCCTTTATTTTACAAGAATAATAGAAACGAGGAAACTCTTTGAAATACATAGAATTTGGTATTGGCAACAAATGGCTTATTCGTACAGAAACAGAATTACAAGATGGGACAGAGTTTGAAGAAAAAGGAATAAAGAGACCTATTAAATTTCACTCTCTTTATACTAGAGTCTGGATTAGAAAAACGGTCATTATTATCGATTCAAAAGAAGGGGTTAAAAAACGAAAAAAAGAACGAAATGCTTATAAATTCATTCTAGGTATAAAAAGCTTATAGCATTTCACTATTACTCCTTTACTCTTCCATCTCTAGCCTTCTAAAAAGAGGAAAATCAATTAATCGTAACGAATACTTATCTAGTAATTAAACTGTAATTAAATTACCTACATTACTTTTATAAAGGAGTCTTTCAATGAATCAAGCTTTATTAATTATTGATGTTCAGCAATAACTGGTAGATGGGAATACGGAAACAAATAAGATTTATAATAAAACAGGTTTATTAGATACTATTAATCTCGTTATTGAAAAGGCTATCCAATTAAATGTTGAAGTTATGTTTGTAAGAGATAAAGATGTTGCGGGAGGCGAAGGACCTGGGTTTCAAATTCATTCCGATTTGAAAGTTCCTGTTGAAGCAAAAATCTTTGATAAATATGCTACAAATGCATTCTATGGAACAGGATTACTAGAGTATTTACAGTCAAAAGACATTCAACATCTTGTCATTATGGGTTGCGAAACACCCTATTGTATTGATACAGCGGTACGGACAGCAACTGTAAATAATATGGATGTAACGCTAGTTGGAGATGGGCATTCAACAACCGATTCAACCGTTCTTTCTGCTGAAAAAATTATTCAACATCACAATAAAATATTACACGGTCACTATAATGTCGATCATTTTTCGATAGTGCGCGAAGCAGAGGAAGATTTATTTTCACCCATGCATGATAGTTACCGATAAGTTTTATGTAAAGAGCAAGCGAAAAAAGTCACAATGACAAAAGCGATTCGAGCAGCGGCATTTGTCATTGTGACTTTTCTTTATTATTATTTTCACTCTAACTCCCAAGCTTCTTTTAACAGTTCCACCCCTCTTTCTATCTCTGTTTCCGTCAATCCACCATATCCAAGAATCACTTTTGGATTCCCTGAATATTCATTTTGAAAATAGTACGTAGAAACAGGGTATACTTTCACTCCAAATTCCATTGCCTTTTCGACTAATCGCTTTTCACTTAAATCACGTTTCACTTCTAAAACAATATGAAGTCCAGCATTTTCTCCAATCACTTCTACATTTCTGTCTAAATGTCGGTGGATGGCTTGGAGTAGTGCTTGCCGTTTTTTCCTGTACAGTGTTCTCATTTTATTTAAGTGACTGTTCCAATGTCCTCCTTTTATAAAGCGGTACAATGTATCTTGATGCATCCGTGATACGGTCTGCTTATAGACAGTGAACTGTTTCATATATGTACTGTATAATTGCATTGGGAGAACCGCATAGCTTATTCGAAGGGAGGGAATTAATGATTTCGAGAAGGTGCCCAAATATATAATTTGACTATTTTTTGCTAATCCTTGAAGTGCAGGAATTGGTTTTCCTTTATAGCGATATTCGCCGTCATAATCATCTTCTATTATAAACCCATTATTTTCTTCTGCCCAGTTAACCAATTCCAATCTTCGTGCAATTGGCATAATCATCCCGTATGGAAATTGATGAGATGGGGTTACATATGCGACATTTGCTTTACTCTTATTCAGTAGAGATACATCCATTCCATTCTCATCGACAGGAATAGGTAGTGTTTCTATCCCCATATCTTGTAATACCACTCTAATTCGGTGATAGCCTGGATTTTCAAGCCCATATGATTTATCCCTTCCTAACAATAAACTAATTAAGCCTATTAGCACTTGCGTTCCTGCACCAATTATTATTTGATTAGGTTGACAATTTACCCCTCTTGTAGCATATAAATGCTTGGCAATCTGTTCTCTTAAGTTAAACTCACCTTGTGGATCTCCGTTCGAAAACCAAAAATTTTGATCTTCATATATCGATTGCATGGAGAGCTTTCTCCATGTGTTATAGGGAAAATATTTACGATCCACTTGTCCTGAGTTAAAGTCGATTTTCACCACTTTTTGTTGATTAGGTTTATTTACGATAGGACTAGCTTTCGTTTCTAGCTGATTCTTATATTCTTCATCAATTGTTTGCACATATAATCCTTTGCGGGGACTACTTTCCACATATCCTTCTGCACAAAGCTGATCATAGGCTGCTTGGACGGTATTTAAACTAATTTGCAAATGTGTTGCTAGCTTCCTTTTGGATGGTAATTTTTCATTGGGTAATATATGTTTCTTTCTAATCTCATGCTTGATAAAGTCTGCTAATTGGATATAAAGCGGCTTACTACTGTCCTTCCGTAAAACTGGTGTTAACTCTAGCACAAAACACTCCTCCTCAAATCACACTGACACCATTAAAAAGAGCTAATCTGATACTTTAGATTATACCAGAATCCTATTACATTATAGATATGAATGGAGGAATGAACATGATAAACAATCAATTAACCATTAAAGTGTTAAAGACAGAAGATGAATGGAAAACAGCATTTACTGTAATGAAACAATTGCGAACAAAATTAGATATGAGCGCATATCTTGAATTAGTTTTAGAATCTGTCCAAAAAGAAGGGTATCGCTTGATTGCACTGTTTAATCAGAAAGAAATCGTAGCACTATGTGGATTTATGCCTATGATCACTTTATACAATGGCAGATTTATATGGGTCTGTGAATTAATAACAGACCGCAACCATCGTTCCAAAGGTTATGGCAAAGCATTATTGGACTATGTCCATCAGTGGGCCATTGAAAATGACTATCCTCTTGTGTCTTTGTCTTCTGGCTTACAGCGTATCGATGCCCATCGCTTTTATGAAGAAAAAATGGAATATGATAAAGTAAGCTATGTTTATTTGAAAAAAATTTAACAATAAGTAAAAGAGACATTCCCACTTTTTAAAGGTAACGTCTCTTTTGCCATACTTTTTAAAATACTCGTAAATAACTACATTTCCCCTCATAAATATCTTCTATTCTTTGTAGATTAAGTGGATGGTTCTATTGAAGTTTTCTATTTCATAATTCTTTTTTCTAAAGGAATTCCCTTCATTTATATAGAAATATACAAATCTAGGATTCTATAAACGAGTATGGTAAATATACATGAAAAAAGGAGGTGTTAATCCATGTCAAAAGATTCTTTACAAGGTTTAATTACTGAGTTAGATAAACTAATTTCTGCTTGTGAAGGAAATGCTAAAAATAGTGATTCTGCCGAAAAACAGCGCTTTTATGAAGGAATGGCTATCGCCTATACAACAGAACGTATGAGAATAAATGGGGAAGTAGATAGCATAGAGTTAAAAGTAATCGATGAATTATATCGTGCTCTCTCTACTACCTCCGCTTCTACACAGGCATCAAGCATTGAATACACGGAAACTTGTTCCTTTTGCAGAAAATCAAAAGAGGAAGTTGGTCATTTAGCGGTTGGACCAAATGTGTCTATTTGCAGCTCATGTTTAGAGTTTGGTGCAGAAGTGATTAAAAGTCATTCATAGGGACGATTGAAACAATTGTCCCCTTTTTTCACTACTATGTCTTAAGCTTGTATTACTTTTACATACGTTCCTTTTTTCGCTTTTTGAAAAGCATTCTTATTCATCTCTTCTATTTTTTTAGAAAGGCTTGAAGCACTTACTAACTTATTTTGATAGAAAATGGATGGGTCAATAAGTCGAACCTTATTCTTTAGATGGATATCAAAATCCTCTTCATCCTCTATTACTTTCAAAGAAGATTGAAGTTTATGCCAGAGCTCCTGAATCTCACCATTCTTTGATTTACTAATTTTAAAAATCAACTCCCTATCTTCTCTTAGAAAATCAGAAAACTTTATAATGTTCTTAGCTAACGCTACTTTTAAAATTTTTGTTAACTGATCATATCCATAAATATTTAATGGATGCATAAAAAAATCGATGACCTCTTTGTAATAGGTTGTAACAAACCATTCTGCCGCATCAACGTTACTTAAACACATTTTCCCTTCTACCGTTAAAACATTTTCTAAAAATTTCTCTACTTCCTTTAACGAAATTTTTCCATAAGTATACATATCCCGTATTGTATAATCAACACGATCAGCACATAATTCGGGTGCTGGCTGTTCTAGAATAGTCCATTTGGTATCATCCATTAGCAATTCTTTATAATCATATCGATATTTTTCTAAGATTGAAGGAATTTCAGAATTCTTAATAACAGAAAGAAAAATAACTTCATGATAATTCTCATGATGTTTATCTAAGACAAAATCAACAACATGGGAGAATGCTGTATGGGAGACATCATGCAACAGTCCAGCAATTTGCTCTTCCATGGAACCTCCGAGCTTTCGGATTAATAGCATAACGCCAATCGAGTGCTCATATCTAGTAACATTCCAATTTTTATTTACTAAATAACTTGCTCCGCCTTGATGGATGCCTTTTAGTCGTTGGATTGGCTTGCTTTTTATTAATTCCTCTAAAACTTTTTCAATCTCAAAATCTCCGTACAGTTTATCGGATATTAGCAAAACTATTCTCCCTTCTTGGTAAATTTGTCTCCTATTATAAAAAACACAATTTCAATGGAAAACCACATGCATTTCCAATAAATGTATAGTAAAGTATACATATCAAGTTTAATCCTCTCATGTTTTGCAAAAAGTGATTTTATTAAAATTAAATCTGAAAGGAGTATGAATGTGCATCAGAATTTCGGAAAAAAACAAATCAATAAAAGCAACTTTTTAGGTGTACTATCGATATTTTTTCCTATTGTCCTTGGACTATTGATTCTTAATTTTTTTACAAACATCATTCCGTTGGATAAGCTTCAAGGATTACCTGTTCTCATGCCGCTTTTTTTGTGTCCATTTGGAGCAGTCATCGGTCTTTTAGGATATAAACGGAATAGAGATACACTATCATTAGTTGGTATAATTGCCAATATAATATTGTTCTTGTTCCCTGTTTTTTACCATATACTAGGTACAATTTTAATGGGTGTTTAGTGATTTCATTTATACTTTTTGTTCAGCCGCTCTCACCTTTCTTCCATTCTATTATAAGATTTAAATAAAAGTGAGAAATATTAGTAAACTTACAAAAAGAAAAAACACTTCTATATTAAAAAAATATGGATTTCCGGCTATCCGATTTAAAATTTTATTTGGTTTAAGGAGGCTTTCTTTTATTAAAAGTAGGACAAAATAAATGATAAGTATACCAATGATTCCCATCAAATTTGCCATCATAACATATTGCTGCTTCCAAAACGCAACTGCAAGAAATATTACCCAAATACTCTTTAGGATATTGGCCATTAATTCAAATGGTCCTGATAAGGTTGCCATCAAATGATTGCTTATTGCTTGCGGTTGACTTACTTTTTCGCTATGTACTATATGACCTGTCTGTAAACTCATTGTCATAATCATCATAGATAAGTATACTGTCCCAAAAATCATACCCATTTTTAGGCTATCAGTATGTAGTATCTCATATAATGTTATCGGAATAGGCAACCACATTGCATACATAATCGCCATTAGAATATGTATAAATCCAAATTCGTTATTTTTAGCAAGCTTAGGAAACTTTACAGCAAGGATGACAAATAAGACGATTCCTATCCAGCCTAATACTAGTGTTGATATGATAATTGGTATCAATCCTTTCGAGCGATTTATTTAATTATTTTAACTTCTTCTCCAGCTGCTTTTTATGTTGATCGGCTAATGCTAATAAGCGGAATTGATCCTGTTTTAATTGTTCTAAAATATCACTCGCTTCTTTCCATGCTAAGTCATACTGTTCATTCGAAATATAATTGTCTTTATACGCATTCACCAGTTCTTCTTCATCCAGTAAATAAATTTCTTTAGTTGGCAATACTACAATATCTAAAAACAAGTCATCCATCCAAGGAACCTTATCTTCTGTTCCATGTTCAAGACAGATATCAATATACCATTGGACAATATCTCCATCTTTATTAAACATAGTAGTGATAGAGTGATTTTTATTTAATGGATATTGGTGAAGCCACATATAGCCGTCATTAAGTATACAAACCTCTTTCTGGTTATACCTTTTGGTTACTGATTCCGCTACCTTTATGGAATGAAATAGGGACAAATATCCCGTAAACTCATCCGTTATTATAAACATTTGCGCATATTGCTTTTCTAATATCCGTTTCCAACCTTTATGGTTTCCGTATTTTCTTTTTACCGGCATACTCACCCAACTATATCAACAATTTATCCGAAACCACCCTGTCTCTTTCGGAAAATCATCTCTACTTAATTGTCTACCCGTTATTAACTGGCGATAGGAAGTTATTGTGCCGTCATGTGAGACAATATAGATTTTCTCTTTTTTTAATCGACTACAATTTGCTAAAAATTCTTCAGCGTATCTTGTAAAATCCCTTTCTGTAGCGGTGTTAAATCCTTCCTTCCATAAGGCTACTGGTGGATTGTCATCTAGTTCAAAGGAAGGAAATGCATGTAATATATTCTCCTTTTCCATCATTACATCGCAAGGCAATGTCTGCTTATTTGATAAGAGAGGGAACATTCTTGGAGAAACGTAAGGAGTTACTATTTTTCTGCAATCGACGCCATCAGCCCACAGCATAGCTGTTTGCATAGTTCTTACTAATGGACTAATGAACACAATATCTTGAGTGCTTAAAGGAAAACGATCTTTAAGTTTCTTTGCTTGGTCCATTCCCTTTTTTGTAAGTGGCGGATTTCTTTTATGTAGACTAGATGGAAGATTAAGCGTGTGTTATAATATCTAAATCAGAAGCCTCTATATTCACTCCAATTGGAATGGTTCCACAAAGAATTGGTTTATAAGGATGTAAAATTTCGTATATTTTTAATTTCTTTAATGCTGAATATGCTTGTTGCTGCTTAGCATTTCCTTCTCGTAAATAATCTAGTTTATCAAACATTGAAAATTTCATATTTCATATATCTCATTTAAAGTTTCGCTCACGACTGACTGCATAGAAGATAACTTAGGATTATTTATCATATTTACCAACAAACTTTTCAGGAAATTCTTACAGTTTGCCACCAAAAACCAATAACTTTCTTCCTCTATTTGATTTCTATACTGGTGTAAATCGTTTTTCATATTAATTATTAAGCCTTCTAACACTTCCTGCTCCAAACCGTTATCTATCATTTGTATAAGAGGAACAATCATTCGTTCATCCTCATCATGAATATATACACTTTCCGTTTGATAGATTTTTTGCCAAATCGCCTGCATTATTGCCGGGTATGTACTTTGATTTATTTTTTCACTTTTGACAAGTTCATCGAAAGCATCCGCTACATGCGCCATACTATGAGCCCAGCCTCTATCTTTCACATATCCTCTTACATCTTTTTCAAGGTTTACATAGTTGATCAATTTATCTTTAATTTCATTAACCTTGGCTTCTGTTAAAAAATCATTGCGATTATCTTGATAAAGAATAAGTGCAATTAGTAATGATGTAAAAGAACGAGTGAAAACAGAATCCGTATCCTTTTCACCAATTCCTTTAAACAAGAATTGATCACTTAAACAGGTTTCTAACACTTCACATAAAAAATGCTTTTCTAGTTTATTTTCCATGATTAATTGACAAAAGGTGTGATAAATCAAATTATCTCTTAGCTCGCTATCTGGTGAACCAATATGTATAAGCATAGATTTTACGACTGTCTGTTTTGTTTTTTCATCCCATTCTATTTCTTCAGATTTTCTATTCCCTAGAAAGTGCTTCAACTCTTTTTCCTTCATGGGAATTATATTTTCTATTAGATTCAATTTCTCACTCCTATATTTAATCGTGTATTTTAATAAAATCTTCTTTCCTTAACCGGAATAGAACTATGTCTTGATTACTATCTTTAATAAGATTGAATCCATAATTTATTAATAGTTGTTGTCCTGCAGTATTATGGATAGCCACACGGTCTGCCATCACTTCTCCGCCAAATTCATTAAAGAAATAATCCAGAAGTAAATGAATTGCCTCTTTTGCATAACCATTTCTACGATATTTATAAGCTATTTTTATATTTAACTCCGCTAGGTGCTTTTCATGATCAAATCGATGGAAACTTACTTCCCCAATTGGAATGTCTTCATAAGTATAAATAAAGCAGTAGAAGTTGGTTCCATCTGTTGGTTGAACCATTCGTTGGTACCATCCTATTCTCCGACTTTCCTCAAACTCAATTGTACCTCCAACATCCATCATGGTATCTTTGTCAGCCCAAAGCCATTCCACAAACTCTAGTTCCTTCCACTCCGGCTGTTTAATATAAACTTTTTCTCCTAAACTTTTAAATAACATGGCTGTGTTTCCCTCCTCATTACCTTCAAAAATTATAACATTAATCATTAAGAAGAAATTCACTTTTTCGAAAAATTCAGATACCCGACGAAATTAAAAATGACCTTCAAGAACAAAGGCCATTTTACTAAAAAGAGATTCTTCTATCAAAGTATTCTTTCACTTTTTAGCTACGAATAGTGGTTTTACATCAATAGCTGATAAATCATCTATTTCTACCCACATTGGCAAATATGTTCCTCGGTCTAGAGATCTTTCCGTAAATTCTTCTCCTTGACCTGTTCCAATACTGCCGCTGACGATATCTGCTAAGAAAAAATACTGGGTTCCTTCATATTCTATTTCTGCTAAGCATTCGTTTATTTGGACGGTTACACCTAATTCTTCAAATACTTCACGTTTAGCTGCTTCCCTAGGCGTTTCTTCTGGCTCGATACCACCACCAGGAAATACATAATAGATAGAATTATTTCTACTTCTTTTAATAAGACATAGCTTATTATCTTCCATAATAACTACTGAGCCTCTATTTCGCATTAACTTTTCGCCATGATATTGGTTCAATTATATACGTGAAATGGAATTATAAAACTATAATAGCTAAATTCTCATCAAATATTGTAGTGTACTTACACAAACTCAGTAAAATTCAATCATTTCCGCAATGCTTATTAAATCCTGCTCATCTTCGACACCTGTAATCGTATATTGATAGTTCTTTGTTGGAATAATTAATTTGAGATCATTTTTCTCATGGATAAGTACTGCTAAATGTTTATTAATGGTTATTTCCTGCTCTTTTTTTACAAAACCATTTTTATCATTACCATATATATTTTTTTGTTTTTTCTCTGTATGTATGGAAAGAAAGCTTCCGTCTGACAATGGAAAATCTGCATTTACTAGAATAGAATTCTTTACCTTCGTCGCACTTATTTTCGGTTCTCCAGTTATCTTTAATGAAGATAATTTAAGTGTATATAGAGAATAAGGAATTCCTGCTTCCTCTGAAAGAAATACGGTGTTTTTATTTTCGACTCTCTTTTGTTCTTCCGCTGTAATAATGACCAATTCTTCTAGATCAGCTGGTTTTTCATCCATTGCGTTTATATCCTGAAATTTATGTAATAATGGAGATTCAATACGAATTAATAAAAAGAGAATAGTCGATGCTATTATAAATGCTACGAAAGGAAACGGTTGAAATATGTTTTGTTTTTCCTTATGAACATGCATCCTCTCTTCTAGCTTTAAGCGGGTAGCTTCTTTTCGTTTCTTATCCCAAATGATATCTGTTTCTAAATTTGTTAAATCTAAATCAAGCTGTTTATATGACTTTCCCATTTAACTCTCCCTCCTTTTTTAATTCTTTCTCCAATGATCGAATAGCCCGAAATAAAGTAGATTTCACCTTGCTTTCTGACCATCCTAAAATCTCTGCCGTTTCTTCTATAGAAAACTCCTTCAGTTTCCTTAGTATAATGACCTCTCGATAAGATTTTTTTAATGAACTTAATGCATGATAAAGATTCAGCGATTGCTCCTTCATTTGTAAAATCTCTTCTGGCAATGGACAATCATCTTTTTTTAGTAAAAAGGCTTCTTTTATAAGTAGTAACGGCTTCTTTTTTCTAATCATATCGACGGTAAGATTATGAGCAATTCGATAAAGCCACGTTTTTTCACTGGCTTGTCCTTTAAAAGTATCCAAACGAAGAAATGCCTTAAAAAAAGTCTCGTTTGTTAAATCTTCTGCCTGCTGATAATCTTGAATCATAATTAAGATATATTTAAAAATAGCATCCCCGAACTTTTCATACCATTCTAAGATAATTTTGTCTTTTTCCTTCTCCACTTTTTCCCCTCCTTTTAAAAAAGTTCTATGTATAGACGGATGAAGTCTTTAAAAGTTTTACTTTTTTATAATATTTTCACAAAATAAAAAGTGGAGTCCTTCAAATAGGCCCACTTTCAGTAATTCTCCGTTTATATTTTTAATACCGATACTTCCCTCATTCGTTTCATCGCAGAATGAACCGTAAGCCGATGATAGGATATCAATTGATTTTTATAAACCACACCATAAACGCCATATGGAGTTGGAGACAGTCTTAATAATTCTTCTCGCGATTGTAAAAGTTGGATTTCTGCCTTAATATCTAACTTTGTTGCTGCTTCTATTACATTATCGATTGCTATGTCTATATATGGGCATTGCTTTGTTCGAAGGATGGTTAATTGATTGTTATAACGAGTTAGCCGTTCTTCCCAGTCATTAGGAAAATAAGGATTTGGTGCATCTTCCATTTTGTAGACTAATAACTCAAATCCATATGGAGCCTGATCTACTTCAACAAAACCCTTTTTTATAAAAACTTCTTTACTTGGTGTCCAAGAAGTTGTTGGATTTGTTACAACAATAACGCCATTCTTCTTATGATCTTTGGCATCTTGAATAACCTTTTCAATTAGGTGAGTGGCGTAGCCTTTCCCAGTTATATTAACCCAAAGGCAATGTATGACATAGTAAATTTCCCCATATACTACCCTTGAGGAATGTTCAATTGGTGTATATTCAATAAAACCAGCCAGCTTTTCATTCTCCAACATTTGAATATATGTTAAGCCTTGTCTAAATTGATCTATTAACCAACCTTTTTTCCCTTGATAGCCTGTTGACTTCGTTTTGCTTCTTAAACAATAACAACCTATTTCCTCTATATTTTCTGTCGTTAATTCAATAAACTCTATATTATCCAACAGTTTTCTCCTTCCTATTATAATTATTTCACTCCAGATTTCAGTAAACAATTTATTTAAAATACCAATCCATTGCATTTTGATATAGTACTAGATGTGATTCTTCTCTTATAGCATTCAAAATAATGTCTATATCAGATACTTGAAATGGCCGCTTCGCCCTTGTAGAAGGTAAATCTGTACCAAACATTAAGGCATTTGGATTTACTTCATGTATTTTTTGGAGAGCTGTAACTGGATCAAAATCAAGTCTCCCAAAACCAGTTGCCTTTACCTTTACTCCTTTTTCGACCAAATATAGTAGACTTGAAAAGCCAGTTTGAGATAATCCTAGATGATCAATAGACACAGCAGGTAGTTTTTCTATTAATGCAGCAATGTCTTCTAAATCATTCGAATTGATGTAGATTTCTGAATGCCAACCAACTAATTCAAATACTCTTCTTGCTAGATACTCCATTTGTGAAATTTCGGCAGAGCCACCACGTTTTAAATTAAATCGAATAGCTTTCACACCAACTTCATTTAATTGAATAATTTCTTCATCTGAGACACTAGCAGGTAGTTGTGTTACACCTACGAAATTACTGCCTAAATTGTTTAATGCTTGAACTAAATAAGATTGGTCAAAGCCTTGGAATGATCCTGAAACAATTGCACCACCTACTATATTTAAATTTTTTATAGCATTTAAATAGTCATCTGAAGTGAATGTATTTGGTATATAGCCTTGGTTTTCTATCAAAGGGAAATGATTATCTATAATATGAAAATGTGAATCAAAGATTTTCATTTTATGTACACTCCTATCAATTATTTATCCTGCCTATGCGTTAAATCGCCTTCTAATACAATCTGAGCTGTATCATTAACCATTTCTACAACTGTGAGACTCGTATCGTAGATAAAAGGAGGTTCCCAAATTTTTTCGATTGGCAACTCTTTAAAAATAGCTAATAATACTTTTATAACTACTGAATGTGTAACAAGGAGAATATTACCGGAAGAATACTTGTCTTGTATCATTTTCAAAGCTTTAGATACTCTTTTTTTCACTTCAAAAAAGTCTTCTCCATTTATGGATTTATACTGATGAGGAGCATTCCAAAAGAAGTCGAATTGTTCTGGATAATTATCTTTTAAATCAGCTAATGTTTCTCCTTCCCATATCCCCATATTGATTTCTTTTAATTGATCATCTGGAATAAGGGGAATCTTTCTATCCCCTTTAATAAGATTCGCTGTTATTATGGTTCTTTGACTCGGGCTCGTATGAATAGCATCAAACTCAATGTCTTTCAATCTATTGCCTAATAATATCGCATTCTTTACACCATTTTCCGTTAACGATGAATCACTCCATCCTTGCATCCTTTTTTCTGTATTCCATTTTGTTTCTCCATGTCTTGTTATGTAGAGAGTAAGCATTTTTATCTCCTAACTCTAATAGATATAACAAAAGTTACTTTTTATAATAAATTTGTATTATTATCGTAATTCAGTATAATATCACCAAAATTCTATTGGTTTTGGGTTGTTTATCATGTATTTTTATCCTAGTGTGGTTCATTTGGTTTCTGAAAATGATGATCACTAAGCATCTAAAGACTATTGCAAATTAACTTATAAGACAGGTATTTTTTTGAAGTCCTTTTTATATATACTTCCTAAATATTCCTGTTCTCTACTACTTTAACAAATTTCTCCCATTTATATAAAGAAAAATCAATGCTATTCTATAAATAAGTAACTTTCAAGAGGTGTAATCATTGAAAATATTAAATTTCGGTTCTTTAAATATTGATAAAGTTTATACTGTCCCTCACTTCGTTTCTGCGGGAGAAACATTATCTTCTACTAATTATGAAGAATTTCCTGGAGGAAAAGGGTTAAATCAGTCGATCGCTCTAGCAAAGGCCGGAGCAAAGGTATTCCATTGTGGTAAGATTAGCAAAGATGGTCTTTTCCTAAAAGACATTTTATCTGAATCCAATGTAAATACGGATTGGATTGACGAAAATGGAAGCACGACAGGCCATGCCATCATACAAGTGTCTTCCAATGGGGAAAATTGCATTCTTTTATTTGGTGGAGCAAATAAAGAAATAACGATAGAGCAAATTAATCACGTTCTTGCAAATTTTTCAACGAAAGATATTCTCCTATTGCAAAACGAAATTAACCATTTAGAATACATAGTGGAAACAGCACATAAAAGAGGCATAAAAATTGTGTTTAACCCTTCCCCAATTGATGAGAGTTTGACAACATTAGATTATTCTAAAATAGATTACTTAATTTTAAATGAAATTGAAGCAAAATCTATTACAGGTGAAGATTCAACGGATAAGATTTTTCAACAGCTTCTATCCTTGAACAATCAAATGAAAATTGTTTTAACATTAGGTACACAAGGAGTCATTTATAAAGATAGTTCACAAGAGTTTAGTCAAGCAGTCTATAAAGTCAATGCGGTTGATACCACCGCAGCTGGAGACACATTTTTAGGATATTTCTTAAGCCAGATTTCTCAGCATGCCGACATAAAGAAAGCTCTGCAAATCGCTTCAAAAGCAGCATCTATTGCTGTAACACGTAAAGGTGCCGCTTCCTCCATCCCTACATTGAAGGAAGTTATGGAATCTATTTAAATATATTTAGCCTTATCAAGGGAGAATCTTCAAAGTGATGTCTCCCTTTTTTTATGAATCTAGTTCCACTCTTTAATAAACCTTTTTATTTTCTTTCATTCTGGCATTAATTAATATAATTTGTAAGATTATGACCTTAACGGAATATATATATTGCATTAAGTAATATATAGTATATATAATGTAATATATATATTCCATCCATAAGGAGAATGCTATTGAAAAACAAACTAAAAATCGCTCGAATTCAAGCCGATTTAACGCAGCAACAATTAGCAGATAAAATCGGAGTTACGCGGCAAACAATTAGTCTTATCGAAAAAGGGAAATATAACCCTACTTTAAAACTTTGTCTTGAACTCTGTTACACCGTTAACAGAACATTAGATGAATTATTTTGGGTAGACAAGGAGGAATAATGATGAAAAAAATAAATGATGAACGATTAATAATGAAAAACTTGCAAAACATTCGTATCGCTTATATTATTCAAACCATTGGTATACTTGGAATTTTAGGTTATGTTTTAGTAACAAAAGGGATGGATGGCATGACAGACAATCCTGTATGGTATGTATTCATTGTTACTGCTATTGTCTCCGCCTATCTATCTATGAATGTTAATGTGGACCATGAAAACCGTAAAAAGGACCCTAAAAAAGGATTATATCTTTCTATTTTAATCATCACTGTTCTCTCTTTTTTTATAGGCCAGCTTGTCATAAATACTGATGGGTATAAATTAATGAATGGTGTGTTAATTGGTGGAATAATATTTATATGTTGTTTAACTCCCGTCTTATATACATATTACTTACGAAATAAGCGAGAAAGGGATATAGACGAAGAAGAATGAAATTATCCTCGCAAAAAAATACATAATCCACTCTAATCTTATATCCCATAGTGAATCATGTATTTTTTTGCTTCCTGTGCTTCTTTTATTTTTATAGCTAGATCGATAAGCTCCTCCGATTTTCTTCTTGTTTTATTAGACAAAACGATATCTAAAAATATTGGTAACGACTCAGGAGGAATGAGCGTTATTCCGTTGTATGCTAAACCATTAGCAGGTCTTTCATATGTATGGAAATATGTTTTCATCATCGCTAATTGTTTTATCATCTCTTTTATAAAATCATCATTTACTGTGACACAATTATAAAGATCAGGTGTGTATTGATTGTATACTTGCTGTTTATTAAAATTTTCGATGATACCAAATTCATGGAAAATATGCCTTCATCCTTTCAATAAATTATTGCTAAACTCCTCTTTCTTTTTACTATCATAAATTAAATATTTCTTTAATTTGTTTTGCAACTTCCTCTGCACTTTTGTTTGTATTATTAATTCGCAAATAATTTCTATGTTTTATTTCTCCTGGTAAAGAATTTAAGCGATAGGCTTCCATGGATGTTTTCAAATCATTTTCAGACCAAGCGATATCTCTTTTACTAGGTTTATGTTCAAGCCGATTCGGACTTTTATTTCTTTCAATTCTCTCCTCTACATCTGCTTCTAGCTCAACGAAATAAACCGATGCCCCTCTTGATTCAAAAAGCTCGCAAACCTGACTTACATAATCCCAATCTTCTTTCATGTCAAACGCCCACACGTAAGCGAAGATGATGCCATTCAAATCACTTTAGATACCTCTTCGAATATTTCCTTACGAAACAGCCCCACTAACCTCTTACCAGCTACTGTTCCATTAATCAAAAAATGTACTAACTAAATCAATGGTCATATGATTATGGAATAACTTTAAATCTGTTACTTTTGATAGTTCTTGGCCAACAGTCATTTTCCCGACTGCTTGTGGGCCTACAATAAAAACTAATTTCAATACCTTCTCCCCCATTTCATTTTCAAACTATAATTTTTTATTTTAACAAAGAATAATCATAATACAACAAAAATTGGAAATATGACGTAAAGACCACATTACCATTTACAATATTAACCATCTGTACTAAAATATATTTTAGTAAACAAATTTTTAGTAAAGGTGGTTAATATTGTGAGCTTACTTGACGTCTATTTACAAAAGAATGGAAAAAAGCGTTATGATGTTTTTAAACAAACTGGCATAAGTCAACAAATGCTAGCTGCCGTCAACAAAAAGAATGTCAGCAGCTATTCAGTAAAAACCATTCAAGCTATTGCTGAAACAGTCGAAAAAAGCGAAGGAACAGTATTAGATGAACTTTTGCAATTAGAAAAGAACACTGCCTATTTTGAAGTATACAATACAGAGGATTTACTGCTCGCCTTTGCAAACAAAGAATCCCATATTTTAATTAAAGAGGATTATAAAAAAGAAATCGAGGAATTGGCAAAAACACAGCTGTCAGAGACAGAAACATTAGGTCTTGAATTAGGTTCATCTGGTACCATATACATTCTAGGTGAAATTTTTTATCAGCTTGCATTGAAGCTAAGTAATAAAAATACCGATCAAAAGAAGCTAGAAAACGATATTCGAAAATATAAATTGAAGAAACTTAATGAAAAAGAATATCTTTTGTATTATAAGCATTTGGATTATTAAGCAATGGGAAGGCAAATTTTGAGTCGCCTTCCCTCTCTTAAGTAACTCTCTCTTATTAAACCGTCTTAAAAAACTTTATTTACAAATGCTGCTACCTTTTACTAACAGGTATCCAAATTTCACATGGTACTTTCGGAGACTGTAAATCTTTACTTTTAATTGATAGGATTTCAGGTCCTTGCATTTGTTGATAGCCTGAAGATGGGAACCATTCGGCATAAATATTTCCCCATACTGTCTGTACTGTTTCCGGAAAAGGACCCTCTGACTCAAACACAGCCCAAGTTAGATTAGGCACTTCTAAAGCTGCAAAGCCCTTTGGACAGGATTCTGTTGTAGCAACCCCAATGTAATGATCAAGAGTACCTTTTTCCATCATCCTTTCTTCTGAAAAATTTGTCGATGCTTGAATTATCCCTCTTGGTTCCACATTTGATAGTTGTAGTAGTTCACTAATCTTCTCTTGCCCTAGCTGCTTCCACATAGCATTGATTTCCGGGTTCTCCCCTTCAAAAATAATCGGTACTTTCTTCATCATACCTACTATATGAAAAGCATTCTTTTCTTCTATTCGGTAATTCATTTCGACTCCTCCCTTAATGGTTAATTGGAAGGACATTCGTGGATATGCCTTTAATGGGATTCCCTTGATTCTCGCTTCAGAAGTCGCTATTCCATGAAAACGTTGAAATGCTCTTGTAAACGAATCAGGTGATGAATAGCCATATTTAACGGCAATATCAATAATTCTTAAATGGCTATTCTCTAGCTCGAATGCAGCAATCGTTAGCCTTCTTTTACAAATATACTCTGTTAGTGATATCCCAGCGAGAAACGAAAACATCCTTTTAAAGTGGTACTCAGAACAAAGAGCAATCCTAGCAACTTGCTTCATATCTATTTCTTCAGACAAATGCTCTTCGATATATTGAAGAGCCTGATTCATTCCTTTAATTACATCCATTTCATGCCCTCCCCTTCTTTATAAAATTTACCAAACAAATTTAACACGCTTCCGACTTTTCTTGCACAATTCATGCAAGATTCCATGTATTATTCAAATTTCTTCAAAACTAATTGATTATTTTCGATTTCATATATATAATCTGCAATACGCTCAATAAATGCTTGATTATGTGAAACAAGAATGACTGTTCCTTCATATGCTTTTAAAAATCGCTCTAAAGCTTCGATACAATATATATCTAAAAAGTTTGTCGGCTCATCCAAAAATAGGACATTATATCTTCCTAGAAAAAGCTGACATAATGTTAATCGAATAGCTTCTCCCCCACTTAATTGGCAGACATTCTTTTTTAAATCATTCCCTGAAAAATTCATCGAATGAAGAACAGAACGAATTTTACTTTCTCCATAATCACTCTTTTCTTTCATATAATCCTTGACTGATTGGTTCTTTATAAATTGATAGTCCATCTGTTTATACATACCAAGAACAGCATTCGGAGAGATAGTAACTCCCTCTTTTTGATGAATGATATAGTTTAAAAGGGATGTTTTCCCTGAACCATTTTTTCCAGTAATCACAATATTCTTTCCTAATGGAAATTGAAAGCTTACGTCTTGAAGCAGTATTTTTTCTCCTGTTTTCAACATAATTCTGTCGCCCATAATGGGAAACTTATTATGCATGGTAAGCGTTTCTGACTGTTGAAACCGCAACTGTTGTTCGTTTTTAGGAGCTTCTACCATTTTCAATTGTTCTACTCGCTGTTCCATCGCTTTTGCTGCTCGTTGAACAGACTTTTGGCTTGTATCTTTTGATTTAGTCATAAACATTTTATTAGCTTTTGCTTTTGTTCCTTTTTTAGAAATATGGCCGTTAGCCTGCGTGATTTTGTCTGCATTTTTTCTTTTTACTTCCGCCGCATTTACAAGTAGAGTTTTCTCCTTTACATATTTCTCATGTTGCTCCTGCTGTTGTTTTCGCTGTAGTTCCTTTTGAGCAGTATAATCGGAATAATTCCCTGTATATTCCGTTACGATTCCATCCTCTACTTCCCATATTTTCGTCACTAATTTATCAAGAACAGTCCGGTCATGACTGACAAGAATAAGCGCACCATAATAGTACTCTAATTCTTCTAATAAGAACTGTTTTCCTAACTTATCCAAATGGGTTGTTGGCTCATCAAATAATAAGCCTTCCCTATAGGTGGAGAAAATCTCTGCTATTTTGAGTTTTGTAAGCTCCCCTCCACTAAAATTTTCTAATGCCGTTTTAGGGATAGAAAGTTTTCCGATTAAGTCATACTCTATTTCTTTTTTCTCAGGTGGGTTTAATTGATCAAAATAGGCGAAATCTACAAAACTATTTATTTTTCCTTTCTCTGGCTGAATCCTACCTGCCATTAATTTTAGCAAGGTGCTCTTACCAGCTCCGTTCTTCCCTACAATACCAATTCGATCAAACTGATGTACAGATAATCTTGGTATGGTTAACACGATCCGATCTAAATACGCAATTTCTATATTTACTAATTCAAGACATACTTTTTCCATTATTTTACCCTCCATTGGTTATTTTCCAATAAAAAAAGCACAGGCAAATGTCCTGTGATCTCGAGTAAAAGGGGAAAAACTACCTTCTTAAGATAGAGTTATCATTAATTGCCCTGTTATTAAAGGCAAATTAAAAAGGCAGAAATATCTACCTTTTAGCATTCCATATAAATACAACTCAGTTGTTACGATTGAGTCAAGTTTTTGTGGGAGTTTTTTTAGCTCCCTTTTTTATAAAGTAAAACCTCTAAGATTGTATCCGCTTTCTAATTGGTTTTGTTCTTCCAACTGTTGATTCTCTCTTTTTTTAAAAACCTTTTAATCCCTGTAAGGCAAAGTGAATGGGTTTTCCAATCGCTTGATTTAAGTATGGCAGGTTCTGACGCACGGTTTCTGTTACTAATTTTGTGGATATTTTTCTTTTCGGTCGATGCTCTTTCTTTGATTTTTCCGTGGCCTCTTCCCATTTCCCATATATCGTTTGGATGGATAGGTCATCCTTCAATCCAATCCACAAGCGCGCCATGCTCATGACCCCTTTTTTGCTCCATGCTCTTCCATTTTTTAATCGTTTGGCTAATTGATTCATCATTGCTTCTGCACTTCCCATTGGTCGATATGCTGCCGTGTCCACGCCTTTCTCTTGTAACCAACTACGGTAATCTTTTATGGTTTCCTGATGATGCGTTAAAAAGGCGAGGAAATGCGCTAGTTTTTCTTCCTCTTCGGGTGTATCCATTGTTCCTATTGCGCTATTCAACTCTAAAAATAAGGAATCAACCTGATAATTTCTTAACGCTCTTTTCATGTAGCGATATCGAGGATGGTTTTTCATAAGCTGCTTCATCGAACGAGCCACATGAAAACGATCCATGGTGAAAAAGGCGCGTTCCCGAAAATACTCTCGACATGCCGTTATCCAGCCTGCTCCATCGCCATTAATAATAAGCAAGGTTTGGGTAGGATCATACGCATAATGATTCTGTAAGAACGTTTCAAAGGCTTCCCAAAAGGGTTCTTTTCCTTCATAGAGAAAATGCCTTTTATTTCGGAGTCTGACTCGCTTTCCGTTTTCTTTCCATCCCTCATGTACAGCGGCGAATTTCAACTCCCATCCACGCTTTTTCTTTTCTTGACTCTTCACATATAATCCATCTACTTCGACAAACAATACCTTTTGAAAAGGGCGTTTTTCCTTAGCGGGAAGGACGCTTGTATGAAGAAGATGTTGCCGTAATGCTTCGTGGCTCATCGCCGAATAACCTAAAAATTGTTCGAATGTTTCCACCGCCTTTCGATAGGAAGAGCCATTTGTCGCTAATTCTAGCCCCCATTCTTCTAATAGTGGACTAAACCCTTTATTCCCTTGAAACTGTAAGTAGTGATCTAACAGACAAATATATTTTTTGGTTACACGATCGAAATAATAATTACGCTTCAACGCCACTGCTCCAAACGCTGTATCTACTCGTATTTCTCGCTTATCTCGTAAAGCAAATCTTCTTTTGTCTCGTTGCTGAGCAATCTCTTGATCCCAATTTTCTAATGTTTGAACAAGAATTTCTTGAAACGTCATTTGTAGTGTTCGAAATAAAGTTTTTTCCAATTCTTTTAATGATGGCATTTTTGTGTTACATTGATTCATGAGAGCCTCTCCTTTTCGTAGTTTTCTAGTCAAATTCTACTTTACAAAAGGAAGCTCTCTTTTTTAATGCTTCATTTTTTCCAGCTACCGCGCTCACGCTTGGTGGCCTTTTTGTCTAGTTGGGGGACGAGTCCCCCAACTAGACAAAAAGGATATTTATTCTCCCACAAACATTTTACTCATACAGTTTTTATTCTATCTAAAAAAAGCTTCGTTTCAGCCTTTACCTCTTCAATGATATTGTCTTTCCTCTCTAACAACATATGTAAGGCATCATCTACATAGCCATTTTCAAAAGTTTGCAAAGGAATTGGTAGTTCCTCTTGATCTAAAATATAATAAGTACCATTTGGTTTTACTACAAGATCAATGATTAAATCTTCAAACAATACAATATCATTTTGAATCCAATTTTTTCTAACAATATTAAAATATGCACCTAAATATTTTCCAGTTGTATCTCTCCAAAAATATAAATTATATGGCTGATCTAACCAATAATAGGCAAACGTAAATGTCCCTTTTGGAATAACTAGCTTTTGTTTCCCCTCCCTCATTTCAAACGGCTTTTCAACTTGATGTAAAAGTGTAATTTTCCTAGTATCAGCGTGAAGAAGTTTGCATGGATAATCTTCTGTTGTAGAATCATAACGAATTTTCCGTTCTGTTATCTTTTTACCATACTTTAATCGCATGTCTAACTCACTATCCTCTCCATTAATCATATCCCTATTTCTTTCCCTATCATATAAGAAAAGCAAACATTTATACAGGGCTAATACGAAGAGTGAAACTTCCATCAATGTAGGTGTTCCTTCCACCAACCCATCATTCTAACATTCATTCGGAGTCTTTCTGTCTATTAAGAACATATTATTTAGCGATAAAGAGAAAACATTTGGAAAGGTATATTAATAGTGGATTCAAAAAAAGGATAAAATCGAGGAATATAGTCAGAAAAACTTGGCATTAATTTAAGCATCTCAATCATTACTTTTCAAAAAAAAACAATGCTATAAGAAGAAAATTATATGGAAATAAATTAAGAAGTAATAGTGATTTTAACTTGTATTGTTCAAATAAAAAATAGGTATCACTATTCCTATTTTTTATTTGAACAATTATTACTCAGTAGCTATTTGTCTAATTGAAAAATAACACTTTTCAATTCTGCTATTTCCATTGTTTTCTTCGTTTCGTTCATGTTAGAACGCACATAATCAAGGAGTACTTGCGCTTTCCCTGTTTCAAGTTGTATGCCTTCTTGTTCTAAAAAATAGTAGATTGCTTTTAAACCTGAATGCTTTCCTAAAACGAAATGGTGATTCTGGCCAACTTCCATTGGATCAAAGGTTTGATAGGTTTTACTATATTTTAATAAACCATCTACGTGTATACCAGATTCATGGGTAAACACCTTCGATCCTACAATAGGCTTCGCTTCGGGAATTTGTCTACCTGAGGATTGAAATACCATGTCGCTAAGTGAATGAAAATAGGTAGTATCTACATTTATCTTGCCGTTATATAAGTGCTTCCATGCCATAGCTACTTCTTCAAAAGCTGCATTACCTGCCCTTTCTCCGATTCCACCAACTGTGGTACTGGCCCATTTTGCTCCTGCCTGGATAGCAGCTAGTGTATTAGCTGTTGCTAAGCCAAAATCATTATGACAATGTATTTCCAGTTCAATATCTTCTGGGCAATTCCTTACTAATTCCTTTATATTCCTTTCAGCTGTATAAGGATATAATGCGGAAACTGTATCAGCATAACGAAATCGCTTCACTCCATTTTGATATAATAAATGAATTAACTCCATCAAAAAAGAAAGAGACGATCTCGAAGCATCTTCAAATCCAACAGATACATGTAGATTAAAAGATTGTGCATAAGCCACTACTCGCTGAATCTGGAGAGCTATTTCCTCCTTATTTCTCTTTAATTTATGCTTCATCATGATTTCTGAAGTTGGTATCGAGATATGAACCCAATTTACTCCCGTTTGTATAGATGCATCTATATCTGCCTTAACTGCTCGATTCCATGTGATTAATTGGATTGGAAGCTGCATTTCTACTAAAGAGTGAATAACTTTTTGTTCTTCTACTCCCATTGCAGGAATTCCAACTTCCGCTTGTTCTATACCTGCATCTGCTAAAAGTGTTGCAATCATTTGTTTTTCATAGGCTGTAAAAACAACTCCAGCTGTTTGTTCACCGTCTCTTAAAGTAGTATCACAAAATTGAATATTCACTATTACACCCCTTCTCCCTTTCCTTTAATTAAAAACAAACAGTGGAACAAGTTGAACAGTCAGAGGTTGTTTTCATGATAAATATCCCCTCTTTACCTTCTTGAATCGTAAAATAAACGACTGTATCCTCTAATAGCTGATGTGACTGTTTATCTATAAAAATATTTAATCCTTCCTGTTTTATTGTTTCATCAGTAGGCATTACTTGATGTTCCCAGTATAGCTCATATGTGAAGCCCTCTATATCATCAGGTTGAGCAATAATTCGAATGCCATTTTCTTTTCTTTTTTGTTTTTCTACTATTTCTATTAATTTGTTGGTTGCCTCCTCTGTCCAATACATCACTTTTTCTCCTCCCTTTGTCTAATTTGATCAAAAGGAAAAAAAGCTCCATTCTTTTTATAAAACTCTGGGAAAAATTTTTGTCTTATTGGGGTAGGTTTAACACAATCTCGGTATGCTCTAAATAATAAAGCTCTTTGAATATTCCATACTTCTTTTTCACTTTCATTACTTTCAAAGTAACCACTTTCTTTTAGATATTTTTGAAATTGCTTTAATATATGAACACGGGATACATTTAATATTTCTGGATGATATGGCACCTTAAAGAACTCAAAAAAATCTTCCGCATCATATAAATCTTGTAAGTTTTTATCGAACATCATTCATCCCTCTTTCCAACACAATGTGTGCATAATGGATTTCTTTTTAAAGAAAAAGTGGAAGACTGAAATTGTAAAGAATCAAAACGGTATAATTTATTGAAGTAAGGTTCACCGATACCTGTTATCACTTTTACTACTTCCATCGCGGCTAAACAACCTGCTATACCTGATGTTGCTCCAAGTACTGGGAATCCAAGCGGCTCCCATTTCGGGTCCTGCTGGGGAAATACGCATGCAAGACATGCCGTTTCTTTTGGTTTAATGGTTGTTAAGGATATCTCAAATCCTGACATAGCTGCTTCAACCATTATTTTTCCAGTATCTACACAAAGGCGATTTAATTCGTATCTTTCTGGAAAATCATAACGAGCATCTACTACAACATCAGCCCTTTTTACTAATGGATAAACCCTTTCATAACTAATTTTTTCCGGATAAGCTTCCACTATCACTTCTGGGTTTATCCGTTTAATGCTGTTAAGAGCACTTGGTATTCTTTGTTTTCCTACTTTATTGCTCTCCATTAAAATTTGGCGATTTAAATCTGGCAAAGCAATATTCCCTTCATGAAAAATGATTAATTTTCCGACTCCTGCTGCCGCAAGATAAATGGCTGTTGTTCCGCCCAATCCACCAATCCCAGCTATAAATACAGTTGCATCTTTTAACTTTTGTTGCCCCTCTAAGCCTACCAACTTTAACTGACGGCTATAACGACTAGAAAAATCAATCGGTTTATCTTGATTTTGTTCAAAACTCATACCTATCTCCTTTTCTTAATCCCTATAATTTACTCTCCTTTTCACTATTTAACGCTTTTGCTAACCACAATGGTGGCTTGCTTTGTAACAACAACAGCAATCGATCCAACTGCTCTTGTATTAACGTTCCTTCCTTAACTTTAATGGGCATAATCTTATTTCTAGTTACCCGAGCGGCTGCAGCTGGTCCTATTTGTGTAATAAAAAGTAATTTACAATCTACTATTCTATTTATTCGATAGTCAATTCGATTATTTTCACTTATCTCGCTAGCACATGAAACAACTCTAGTTTGAACCTTTTCATATTTCTCCTTTGAAATATCATAAATATCAAAAGACTCTGTATAGCCAAAATGTGTGTCAACATGTTTTCCATCATCTGTAGCAAAGGCGATTTTCATATGTAACCCCCCACTTTCTTTTACATTAATAAATTACTCATTTTTATAATCAAATTCGTTGTTCCTCGGTATCCAACACTTGTAAATAAGGAACTACCAATTTGATGAAAAATTGGAAAACCTATTGGAAGGAATGCAACATTTTTCCTATCTGCTCCCTTTTCACCGTGAGAATTACTTATCCACAGATCCGCATTATCAGCCATGGTTTCTAAATCGTCTAAATCACCGATGAATATATCTTCCTCCATATTTGATAGCACCTTAGCTGAAAAGCTGCTGACTAATCCATCTATCGTTCCGCCTAATTCTTTGCAGACGTTAACAATAGAAAAAAGATGATCTGGTTCTAAGCCAATAACTATTTTTTTCCCAGAAAAGTAAAAATGGGAATCCAATATACAGTCAAGTAAATTATCCCTTTCCCACTGGTAAAATGAGTCTCCTTTTTTTCCACTTAACGATTGCAAAAAAGAAAAAAATTCATCATTAGCTTTTAATCCTGTTAAGCTAGGAAACAACCGATAAGGTATTCCTGCTGCTGCTTCCAACATTTGAGCTGATTTTTCCAAACTAGTTCCCACAGCAATTGTCATTTCCGATTCAAATAATCCCTGTAATTGCTCCCTCGTAGCCCCCCCTTGTGATAATGGGGAAAAACCTTTTTGTAAAGATCCTGTTAACGAAGTGGAGATATCTGGTGCAGTTATGACAGAAAATCCAAATGATTGGATAATTTTTTTTATTTCCATTACATCTCCTGCCGTTAAAAAAGATCCTGCTAGCAAATTAATTTGGTTTTGTTTCTTTTTCATCGGTAATGTAAACTTCTGCTGTTCCACTAAACCACGTATCATCGCTTCAACGGTTAATTGAAAGCCAGATTCTAACGATCCTTCAAAATCTGGTAAAGCAACAGGGAAAATAAAACAGTTTGGTTCATTTGTTTTTAAATAGTTTTTAATGTTTCCTATTAAATCATCTCCAGCAGTTTCCGTTAAACCAGTACTTAATACTGCCATCAATGAAGGATGATGTTTGTTAAGAATTGTCTCCATTGCTTCTATTGTGCTTCTTTCCCCACCAAAGATAATATTCATTTCCTGAAGAGCAGTCGTTTGAATAGAAACTGGTTCCCGATAATGCTGTGTCATAAGTGCTTTAATGAAAGCAGCGCAACCTTGAGATCCATGTACAAGCGGGATAGCACGGAATAATCCCTGAAGCGCCAGAACTCCACCCAATGTTTGACTAACTTTTAGTGGGTTAATGGCAAGTTTCTTATCTAGTTTTACAATTGTCACTCTTTTCCTACCTCCTTCCAAGGAGAAGGAGATTGAAGTAATTCCCAAATTGGATGTTCCAATGCATACACTAATTGTTCTGCTAACCGTTTTAATCCAACATATCCAGCATAAGCATGATGGCGTTCTTGGTTTACATCAAGAAAAGGAATCTGTTCTTTTAAGGCAACATACATATTTCTCCCCCCAGCAATGATAATATCTGCTTTTTCATTACGAAAAGTTTCTAATATCTTGCTGGCTCCTCCGGATTCTATTAATTTTGCCGATTCTCCAATTCTTTCTTTTATACGTTCAATGTCATCCATCGTACTTTTATTTGTGCCAACTCCTACTACCTCTATTCCTAGTTCTTGGAGTGCAGAAATGATAGACCAACTTTTCACCCCACCAGTATAAAGTATTGCTCTTTTTCCTAATAATTTTTTACGAAATTTAGTTAAATCAAATGCTAGTTTTTCTTCTTGCGCTTTTGTAAAAGCTCGGACTTTTTTCATTAATTCTTGATTGTTAAGCATATATGAAATGGTTAGTAAAGATAGGGTTGTTTCTTTTGCTCCGTAAAAAGATCCTTCAAAATATGGAATATCGTATTTTTCTTCCATTTTTCTTGCCATGTTAATCAACGCTCTACTGCATACAACCATATTTAATTTCGCTTTATGCGCCCATCTAATTTTATGAAACCTTCCGTCTCCTGTAATATTAGCTAAAATGCGTATACCCACTTGATCGAAAAGTTCTTTTATATCCCACATTTCTCCGGCAATGTTATATTCTCCAATTAAATTTATATCAAATGGTGTTTCTATTGGAGGAGTATCTGTTCCAATTACATGGTCCATCAATGCGTTACCAGCTAATCTATTGCCCATATTCTTACTACCAACAAATCCTGGGCTATTCACTGGAATTACAGGAATTCCAATTACTTTGCTTTCGCTTTTACAAATGGAATCTAAATCTACACCTATTAGGGCGGTCACACAAGTCGAATAAACAAAAATAGCCGGTGGACTAAATCTGTCTGCAATTTCACGAATTGCCCCTCTCAATTTTTGCTCTCCACCGAAGATAATATCTTGTTCTTTAAGATCTGTAGTTAATCCATATTGATAAAGATAGGACCCCGAACTTAAACTTCCTCTCGCTTCCCAACTATTTCCGCCACACGCAATAGGTCCATGCACAAGATGTGCTGCATCGACAATGGGAAGAAGAGTAATTTGAGCGCCATCAAAAGAGCAACCACCTGATGCCGCACCAGGAGTTGGCTGAACACAACCTTTATGTGCCTGATTTACCGAGTTATGTTCACATGCTGGTTCAGCAAATGCCTCTACAACATATTTCTCCATGCTATAATCCCCCCCCTATCAAAAAATTTCCGCTTAATCCCTAAAAAGTTGATTGTCAGCGAGATTATAGATATCCCGCTGACAATTCTTACTTACCGTACTGTATCATAGCTATGATCTGGTGCCTCATCATCTAATTGTTGCAATATAGTATTAACAATTAACGTCAATACATTTAATGTCCCTTGATAACCGATAATTGGATATCGATGCATGTGATGACGATCAAAAATTGGAAAACCGATTCTTACCAAAGGAATTTTAGCATCTTTTGCACAATACTTCATATGTGTACTACCTATTGCAAAATCAACGGGTTCTGTTAACAATAAAGATCGCATATGCCATAAATCTTTTCCTATGTGAACTTTTCCGTCAATACCATATGGACTTTTTAATAAAAGCTCTTCAGCTTCCTTTTTGAATTTTTTATCTCCATTCGTGCAAACGATATGAATTGGTTCAATCCCAACTTCCAAGCAAAAGGAGATTAACCCAAGTAGTAAGTCTGGATCTCCTGCCAAGGCTACACGCTTACCGTGTAAATAGGCATGGGAATCAGTTAAAGCATCTACTATTCTTCCGCGTTCTTCTTTGAGAACAGCTGGTATATCTCTACCAGACAATTGTTTAATGTTTTCTAATAAAGTATCTGTATTTTTAATTCCTATCGGCATCCACGATGAAATCGTTTTTTGATGCCATGATGTCTTAATATACTTTTCTACTTTTTTAGTAGAATATTTTTGTAGCAAAATAGTTCCATTTGCATTTGGAGCCTGTGCAACATCTTCTAATTTGGTGCCACCATAGTAATAGTTATATTCACCATTTGCTGGAGAATCTAAATTGCCACTATGATCACCTAGAATGGTATAATCTACATTCATAAGTTCTAAAATTCTTTTTAGTTCTGCGAAATTACCTGTATACGTATCAAATCCAGGAATAATATTTATTTTATCTGTAGGAACCTTATTTTCTATATCTCCTTTTTTCTCGGACAAGTAGGAAAGTATCGAGCGCATCATAGAATCATAACCATGAATATGAGATCCTACAAAACTAGGAGTATTGGTAAACGGAACTGGAAATTCTTTATCGATTGCTCCTTCTATCCGTGCATTCTCAATAAATGCACTTAAATCATCCCCAATAACTTCTGCCATACAAGTTGTACTTACTGCAATCATTTTCGGTTTATATAAGGCGCTACTATTTTGAAGCCCCTCAATTAAATTTCTCATTCCTCCAAATACAGCTCCATCTTCCGTCATAGACGAAGAAACTGCTGGTACAGGTTCTTTAAAATGCCGAGCAAAGTGACTACGAAAATAGGCTACACAGCCTTGAGAACCGTGAACAAAAGGAAGTGTTCCTTCAAAACTCAAACCTGCTAATACTGCCCCTAGAGGTTGACAAGCTTTTGCAGGGTTAATGGTAGCTGCAGCTCTGCTAAAGTTTATATCTTTATATTCTTCCGTTTTTAAATAATCTTCTGTTTCTTCTACTTCCTGTATAGAACATGGCGCTTCAAATAGCAGTTTATTTTCTGCCTGTTTTTTATATTTCTCACTCTGAAATAAAGTATTATGATCTTGAATTTCAGGATTTTTTGCCATAATTATCCCCCCTCCTTTACTTAATATGGTGCTGCCAATAGATCCCAAACAGGGCTATTTATAGCAGTATCCATGTCTTTTGCAAATACTTTAAATCCATCAAACCCATGATAAGGACCGCTATAATCCCATGAATGCATTTGTCTAAATGGAATTCCCAATTTATGATAAACGTATTTTTCTTTTACACCAGCACCCATTAAATCTATATCTAATTTATCTGATAGAAATTCTATATCATATGCAGTTGGATCATCATACAATATGGTTCCATCATGTAATTCTGATAGTGTTTTCTCATAATCATCCTTATGTGCAAATTCATATCCAGTCGCTACAATTTTCATCCCTAAATCTTCATAAGCACCGATAGTATGGCGGGCACGCAATCCACCAATAATGAGCATTACTTTTTTCCCTTCTAACCGAGGACGATATTTTTGAATGATTTCATCCATCTCAAGTTGGTATTTAGCTATTACTCTTTCTGCATTTTCTTGAATTGTTTCATCAAAATGGGCCGCAATCGCACGCAAACTTTCTATTGTTTTCGTTGGTCCAAAGAAGTTATATTCCATCCAAGGAATACCATACTTTTCTTCTAATGTTGTAGCCATATAGTTCATGGAGCGATAACAATGTATCAGATTTAATTTTGATTTATGGGTGATTCCTAATTCATTGATGGATCCATCTCCTGACCATTGAGCAATAACTCTCAAGCCAATCTCTTCTAAAAGAATGCGAGAAGCCCATGCATCTCCACCAATATTATAGTCTCCAATAATAGCTACATCATATGGACCCGACTCTGCCAGTTCTCGAGTACCCATAACGTGATCTCTAATAGTGTCATTTGCAATATGATGGCCAAGTGACTGACTAACTCCTCGGAATCCTTCACAACGAACTGGAATAACTGGAATCCCCAGCTCATTGGTCATTTTCTTCCCAACCGCTTCAATATCATCACCAATTAATCCAACAGGACATTCAGATTGAATGGAAATTCCTTTTGCAAGTGGGAACATCTTTTTCACTTCTCTACATAATGCCTCTAACTTTTTATCTCCACCAAATACAATATCTCTCTCTTGGAAATCACTAGTTATTTGCATCGCGGTAAAATTATTTATGCCCAACTTACCGTTTGCGTAGTTTCTTCGGGTTCCCCAGCTATATTGGCCACACCCTACTGGTCCATGGCTAATATGAATCATATCCTTAATCGGTCCCCAAACAACTCCCTTTGAACCTGCATAAGCACATCCACGAATGGTCATAACGCCAGGACGTGATTTGATATTGGATTTAATAGAACATTTGCCAGATTCGATTGTCTCTTCATCGGCAATTTGAAAATGTTTTTTTCGGAATTTTTTTGTTTTTTCCGGATAAACCTCTAACAGCTCATCAATTAATGCCTGACTCTCCTCAACTTTTGTACTCATCAAATCTCACCTCTTTTCTAGTAATCTCTTTTATTTAGTAGCTGCTTCTTGCTCTTCTAATTTTTTGATTGCTGTTTCTTCATCCTCAATAACACCAAATTCCATTAATAGGGATTCTAGCTCTTCCATTTCTATTGGCGTAGGAATCGTCATCATATCGTTTTCCAATATTTTTTGTGCTAAATATTCATATTCCTTTGCTTGCTGGTCTTCTGGTTTGTATTGAGCAACTGTCATCTTACGCAATTCAGCATGCTGGACGACATTATTGCGTGGAACATAATGAATCATTTGTGTATTTAAACGGCGGGCAAGCTCTGAAATTAGCTCTGCTTCTCTGTCCGTATTACGGCTATTACAAATTAATCCACCTAATCGTACACCGCCACTATTTGCATATTTTAAAATACCGCGAGAAATATTATTTGCTGCATACATCGCCATCATTTCACCTGAACAAACAATATAAATTTCTTGCGCTTTATTTTCACGTATTGGCATTGCAAAACCACCACATACAACGTCCCCTAATACATCATAAGAAACAAAATCTAATCCTTCATAAGCTCCTTCTTCCTCTAAAAAATTAATAGAGGTAATAATTCCACGTCCAGCACAGCCAACCCCTGGTTCTGGCCCCCCTGATTCTACACATAGGATATCGCCATAACCTTTTGCGATGACATCTTCTAATTCTAGATCCTCTACTGTTCCCATTTCTGCTGCTTGTTCTAAAACTGTACTTTGTGCTTTCGTATTTAGAATTAAACGAGTGGAGTCTGCTTTAGGATCACATCCCACAATCATAATTTTTTGACCAAATTTTGTTGCTAATTGTGCTAAAGTATTTTGTGATGTAGTTGATTTTCCAATTCCACCTTTTCCATAAAAAGCGATTTGACGCATTGTAATTCCCCCTCTATTTTAATTAAAACTTCCCAAATGAATTAAACATATTCTACTGACGTATGGTTCATATACTTGTAATATTTACTACTCTCATAAAGCAATTCTTCAATGTTTCCTGATTGGATAATGGAAACTATTCCTCTATCCTGCAAATACTTTTGAGGTGCTTTGCCAATGCCAGAACTAATTAACATCTGACAATCTTTTAAAATCTCAGCGGTTTCTGCAAGTATTGGAACCTGTTTTGTATTGCAACCGACTTTTCCAACACAATAAGACTGAACCTTCCTAACACCAACAAACTTAATTTCTTTTTCTTTCACATCAAAAACCAAAAATTCTTTCGCATGCCCAAAATGAAGATTGACTCTTGCATTCCCTCTTGTCGTTACAGCTATTCTAAGACTTGAAGAACCTGATTCTATTTTCCTTTTTTTTAATGCCTCTCGTTCTTGTTTTTTCTTGCTTTTTTCTTTCACTTTCAACTCAAGTTCTTGCTGAATTGTTTCTCTTGCTATTGGGTCATATTGAATCGGAACATTCATAATCTTGTCCTTGGTATATTGTGCACTTCTGTCTTCTCCCAGCAATCCAATTGCATCAGCTCTACATTGACGGCAATGTTTCATCATTTTCAAACTACCAGAACATTTTTCTTGTATTTCTTGTATTTCTTTAGATGTTGGGTTCCTAACTCCATTTCTTTCAAAAACTGTATCAGGAGTAACAATTAAAGGCATGATATTATGGACAAACGCTCCCCTTTTCTTCACTGCCTTCGAAATTTCCTCCATATGCTGATCGTTTATTCCTGGAATAAATACTGAGTTTACTTTACATAGAATCCCTTTTTCAGTCAGTGCTTCTAGCCCTTTCAACTGATTATTAATTAGAATTTCAGCAGCCTCAATCCCCTTGTATTTTTTACCTTCATAAAAAATATACGAGTATATATGCTGCCCGATCTGTGGATTAACTGCATTAATCGTTATCGTTACATGATCAATATTTAATTCTTGAATCTGATCGATAAATTCTAAAAGTCTTAATCCATTTGTACTTAAGCAAAGTTTTAGTTCTGGTGCCTTTTCTGCCACCCCACGAAAAGTTGCAAAAGTCTTTTCTGGATTAGCCAATGGATCTCCAGGTCCAGCAACCCCAACTACTGATAACTGCGGAATCTCCCCTGCTACTACTAACACTTTTCTTACTGCTTCTTCTGGCTTTAATACTTCACTAACAACTCCCGGTCTACTTTCGTTTGCACAATCAAATTTACGACTGCAGTAATTGCAACGAATATTACATGCAGGTGCCACTGCTACATGCATGCGGGCAAAATGATGATGTGCATCCTCGCTATAGCAGGGATGACGGGCAATGCGATCTTCCACTTCTTGATTAATCGTTTTCACACTCTCTCCTCCCTGAAATAAATTGATACACGAATGCATTTCTTGTTTCTAGTAATTCCCTTTCTCATCCCCCTTCCTTTTAAAATTTCTAAGAGGTTTCCAACATCTCCATATTATTAATGTAAATATATGGAATTCTTTCGCTGATTACCTAAGATATTATTTTCTGTAAATTCAAAATTCAATATAATTGTCAGATTATTTTACATGGTTTTTTCTTGCAATCGATTACAAATTGCATTTTTATTCATAATTTTGTAACATTCACACAAATATCCAGAAAAAATAGTTCTTAATTCCTAATTTATTTGAAAGAGGGATTTTGCTTTCATGAGCAAAATCCCTCTTTCTAACTTTATTGATTTAAATACTCCATTTCCTGCAATTTTCCATACTTCATATACAAAATGCGATTGCCTAAAATCTTTGCCTCCTCATAATCATGTGTAACCATAATTATCGGGATTTTCCATAGCTGATGAAGTCTTTTCAATTCTTCATAGCAAACATTTTTCGTAAATTGATCCAAACTAGAAAATGGTTCATCAAGCAATAATAATTGTGGTTCTGTTGATAAGGCTCTGGCTAAAGCCACTCGTTGTTTTTCCCCACCTGAAATTTGTCTTGGATACTTTTTCAGCAAATGTTCTATCCCAATTACTTGGACAAGATGATCTACTAACGACTGACTTTTCATTGCATAGGTGATATTTTTTTCAACGGTCATATGGGGAAAAAGGGCAAAATCTTGAAATAAATAACCTAGTTTTCTTTTTTGAATCGGCATTACTCCTCGATTTTTTTCAAAAAAAGTCTGCTCGTTAAATTTTATCAACCCATCATCTGGTACATCTAATCCAGCAATACAATTCAGAACGGTTGTTTTACCAGATCCAGAAGGACCAAAAAGGATTAAAATGTCATCTTTGGATTCAAATTGCAACTGAATCGTGAAATGTTGTAATTGCTTCTTCATGTTTAACATAAGCATTAATATCACCTGTTTTATTTTTGGAATATTTCTACCTAAATTGATTACCTCTTAATCTTTGTAAATGAAAGTCTTTGATTATTAATCTGTTTTATATTTTAATAAATTTCTTTTGCTCCACCAATTCAACCAGATATTCGCAACTAAACCCAATACAATTAAAATTACCACCCAAAAAGATGCTGTAGAAGTATTCCCAGCTTGTACAGCGAAGTAGATTTCAACTGGAATTGTATTTGTTCTACCTGGAATAAAGCCAGCAATCATTAATGTCGCACCAAACTCACCAAGTGATCTAGCAAATGTGAGAACAACCCCTGCTAATAATCCAGGCCAGGCTAGTGGAAACGAAATGGTCCAAAATACTTTAAACTTACTTGCTCCCATGATTATTGCAGCATTTTCAATATTTTTGTCATAATTTTGGAAGGCAGCAGAAGCACTTTGATACATAAGTGGGAAAGCAACAACAATCGCTGCAAGGATTGCTCCGAACAATGTGAATACAATTTGTATATTAGTCGACTCAAATAATAATTTCCCGAATATACCATTTTTTCCAAAAAGGTATAACAGGGCAAACCCAACAACGGTTGGTGGCAAAACTAGTGGTAACAATATAATTGCTTCTAACACACTTTTCCCCAAAAAATCTTCTCTAGCAATTGCTCTTGCACCAAAAGTACCTAAAATAAAAACAATAATTGTGGCAATGGAAGCTACTTTTAACGATAAGAATAAGGGTGTATAATCCATCTTTTTATATTCTCCCTCGAATACTAGAGAACTTTCTCCTTTCGCTTATTAAATTTATTTAATAAATCCGTATTCAGCTAAAATGGTTTGTGCCTGTTCTGAAAGTAGAAACTCGATAAATTTGTTTGCTGTGTCTTGTGTTGTGGAGTCAGTTAATACTGCGGCAGGATAAATAATCGGTGTATGCAAAGAGGAATCTGCTTCTGCTAAAACTTGTACCTTCTCTGAAATAAGTGCGTCAGATGAATACACAAATCCAATATCTGTATTTCCTGATTCAACATAGGTTAATACTTGTGTTACATCACTTCCGTAAACAAATTTATTTTTAAGCTCTTCCCATTTACCCAGATTTTCTAGAATTTCTTTCGTATATGTTCCAGCAGGTACACTATCTGGATCTCCTATAGCAATTTGTCCCATTTCATCCCCTTTTAAATTTTCAAAAGTTAAGAAATCTTTATCACTATCTTTTTCTCCTATCAAAACTATTTTATTGCCTGTAAAATCCTTTCTCGTTTCTTTTACAATTAAATTCTCATCTTCTAGCATATTCATCCATTTTTGATCAGCAGATAAAAAAATATCAACTGGCGCACCTTGTTGTATTTGCTGTGCTAATTGACCAGAACTACCAAAATTGACAGTAATGGTTACTTGGGGGTATTCTTTTTTAAAAGCATCTTGTAATTCTCCCACTGCTTCTTGTAAACTTGCAGCAGCAGCAATCGATAGTTCCACTGCATCTTTCTTCTCCTTTTGAACTGATGCCTCCTTATCGTTGCTACATCCTGGTAACATAAACAAAATAAGAATGGCTAAAAAAATACAAACTTGATTTTTCATCTTGATCCTCCTACTCTATTTTTATCTAACTATAACTAGGTATAATATATAATAGAAGAAACTAGGAAATTAATTCTATTTAGTTATAAATAGTTATAATTAGTTATAACGATTATAGGAATAAATAATACCTTAGTAAATATAAAATACAGAAAATTCTAATAATAAAATCGAGGTGTTCACAAATGAGTCACAAAAAATCTTATACTACGGAGGAAATTGCAGATATTCTCAAAGTTTCAAAGCTAACTGTCTATGACTTGATAAAAAAGGGGAAGTTAGCTGCATATAGAGTTGGCAGACAAATGAGAGTAGATGAAGCCGACTTAGAGAAATTTAAATGGAATGCAAAAGAAAAACAATCCACAACAAATGAATCATCTAGATTGCCTATCCTTTCTCCCAATCACTTTCATGATCCTTTTACCAATATTCGGTCCATCATAATTAGTGGACAAGACCCTTCTTTAGATATACTCTCAAGACATTTGGATAACAGCGTAGACTACTTCCGCCCTCTCCGTTCATACGCAAGCAGTTTAAATGGAATCATTAGCCAGTATAATGGGGAGGTAGATATCGCTAGTGTTCACTTATTTGATGGGGAAACTTCCACTTTCAATCTGCCCTATTTAAAAAAGCTATTAGTAAGTCATTCTTTTATTGTTATTCGTTTTATAAACAGATGGGCTGGATTTTATGTAAAACATGGAAATCCAAAAAAAATTATTAGTTGGCAAGATATACAACGTTCTGACATTAAATTACTGAATCGCGAAATTGGATCAGGTGCTAGAACATTGTTAGATGAACATTTAAGAATGAATAATATTACAATCCAATCTATTCATGGCTATGAAGAAGTTGCTACAAGTCATTTTAGCGTAGCAGTCGGAATTGCACAGAATAAGGCTGATTTTGGAATTGGAATGGAAAAAATCAATTATCCATCTGGAATTGATTTTTTACCACTTGTAAAAGAAAACTACGATTTGGTGATTTTAAGGTCATCAGCAAACGAGCAGCTTATTCAATTAGTAGTTGAATTACTTAAAACAAAGGAGCTAAAAAGTGAACTTTCAGCTGGTGGGTATGATATTTCTGAAACGGGAAAGATTATTTATTCTCAATAAATGAATTAAACGAGCCTTCCTTATTTTCTTAGAGCGTTAAGTTTGTTTTTGGTACTTTTCTGTATAAATAGATTTGTAGAATTATAGACAGAAAGAGAATATTTTTATAAATAAGTGCTACTTTCATTGAAAACCGTCTAAAAAGTTACGAAAATTGACACAGTTATATTTTTGAATTTCCCTTAAAATAGATATATTGATTGTTTATACTAAAAATTCTAAATTTTCATACTACTAAAGGAATAGACAATCTGTTGATTTAACTTCTAAAGAGGGGGAGTAAAATGTCTATATTACCAACAAAAAATGAACTAGGTTTCTATGAAATTCGGTTAGAATCCATCGGAGGTCTTGGTGCAAACTTAGCTGGAAAAATGTTAGCAGAAGCTGGTGTTCTAGGCTTAGGATTAAACGGATCTAACTTTTCTTCCTATGGTTCTGAAAAAAAAGGATCTCCTGTAAAGAGTTTCATTCGTTTCTGTGATGTCACCACAGATATCCGCGCCCACAGTCCTATTGAAGAGCCACATGTTATTGGGGTGTTTCATGAAGCCTTATATAAAACCGTAAATGTATCAAGTGGCCTAAAGTCAGATGGAATTATTTTAGTTAATTCTGCCAGAGATTTTGACGAAGTAAAAAGAGATTTAAACCTTCAGCACGGAACATTAGCTATCGTTGATGCACTTAAAATTGCGGTTAAAGAAAAGACAAGAGTGAACACTGCAATGCTTGGTGCTCTATTTCGCATATGTGATTTTCTAGACCCAGAAGCTATTAGGAATGTTATTAAAAGGACATTCGAGAAAAAATATCCTCACTTAGTAGAAGCAAATATTAGAACATTTGACCGAGGTTATGAAGAAGTTGTATTTAAAAAATATGAAACACCTCAAGATACTCATCAAAATGCTTTCTCACGCCCTCTCTCATCATTAGGATTTGCGACCCAAACTATCGGCGGTGTCCTAACGACACAAGGAAATAGTATGGAAAAGGATTTAGGCGGCTCTCGCCAAGGTTATATTCCAAAATTCGACAAAGAAAGTTGTATTAATTGTGCTTCTTGTGATACTGTTTGTCCAGACCTCTGCTTTGTATGGGACAAAAGAGTAAATAAGCGTGGGAAGCAAATAATGACGTTACAAGGAATAGATTATCAATATTGTAAGGGGTGCCTAAAATGTATTGAAGCGTGTCCAACAAGTGCACTGAGTACAGTCCAAGAGAAACAAGGATTCACGCATGATAACAAAGTATCCCAAAATTTTCCTTATATTTCAGGAGGGATTTCCTAAATGTCTATATTAGAAAATGATCTGTTAATCAAAAATAGACCAGTTCAAATAACCACATTTGAATCTGGAAATGAAATGGCTGCTATGGCTGCCGCGCAAATAAATTATCATATAATGGGCTATTTCCCTATAACCCCTTCTACAGAGGTTGCACAATATTTAGATCAAATGAAAACAAGGGGCGAACACGACATTCAATTAATTCCAGCTGATGGAGAACATGGATCTGCAGGAATATGTTACGGAGCAGCTGCAACAGGTGCCCGCGTAATTAATGCAACAAGTGCCAATGGCTTTATGTATATGCTTGAACAACTTCCTGTCCAATCTGGCACAAGATTTCCGATGGTATTAAATCTTGTTACCCGTGCGATAAGCGGTCCTCTCGATATTAGAGGCGATCATTCAGATTTATATTTTGCTCTAAATACAGGTTGGGTCATTTTAACAGCAAGAACGCCTCAAGCTGTTTATGATATGAATATTTTGGCCTTGAAAATTGCCGAGCATTCAAAAGTTCGATTACCTGTAATTGTAGCTTATGATGGCTTTTTTACCTCTCATCAAAAAAGAAAAGTCCATTATTTTCAAGATAAAGAAGTTGTTCAACGTTTTGTTGGTCCTTGCCCAACAGAATATCCAGCTATTCGAAATCCAAAGCAGCCAGTTACCATTGGCGCACACATGAATGGTGATGATTTATTAAACAACCACTTCCAACAATCGGAAGCAATCTACCGAGCAAAAGATGTTTTTATAGAGATTTCAAAGGAATTCGAAAAAATTGCCGGGAGACACTATCCCCTGTTAGACCTATATAGAATGGATGATGCAGATGTTGCATTGTTCCTACTGAATTCTGCCGCTGAAACAGCTAAAGATGTGGTAGATCAATTACGTGAAAAAGGGATAAAAGCTGGGGTAATTAGTCCAAATCTAATTCGTCCTTTTCCTGCAGAAGAAATTAGAAAAGCTTTAAGAAATGTAAAGGCACTGTTAGTTGGGGAACGTGCTGATTCTTACGGTGGACATGGTCCAAATATTACACATGAAGTAAAATCCGCTTTGCAGGAAGATAAATCTAATAAAACCATTGTATTAAGTCGTGTTTTTGGATTAGGCGGAAAAGATTTTTATGCAGATGATGCAGAAAATTTATTTTATTTCGCCATTGAAGTGATGAATCAATCGAAAACTGTTAAAACGTTTGATTATTATGGACATTATCCAGGGGAGGTAGATAAAAAATTACAACCATTGATGGAACCACAATTTGGAGAAGACGACTTTAATACTGGATTAATTGAAGTTAACCAAGATGAAGAAACACAAACTATAAAAGTTAAAGTTCCTCCCCTTCGTACCCTTACTGCAAAACCAAAACGTTTTGCTCCAGGTCATGGGGCTTGTCCTGGCTGTGGAATTTTATCTGGTCTTGAACTCTTTTTTAAAGGCATTGAAGGAGATATTGTTGTATTATTCCAAACTGGCTGTGCTTATGTAGTGACAACAGCTTACCCCCATACTTCTCATAAGCAAACAATGATGCATAACTTATTTCAAAACGGACCTGCTACATTATCCGGGACATTAGAAGCCTTTTTGGAATTACAAAAAAGAGGAGAAATAGAGATTGCTGATAATACAACTTTTGTGATGGTCACTGGTGATGGCGGAATGGATATTGGCATGGGGTCAGCCATTGGAACAGCTTTAAGAAATCATCATTTAATTATGTTAGAATACGACAATGAAGGGTATATGAATACTGGTTCACAAATGTCTTATTCTACTCCAATTGGTCATATGACTAGTACAAGTAATATAGGACGTACTCAAAAAGGTAAAGGATTTCATCATAAAGATACCGCGCAAATTATGGCTGCTACAAATATTCCATATGTATTTACAGGTGCTGAAGCCTTTCCATTGGATTTAATAAAAAAAGGAGCAAAAGCACAATGGTATGCGCAAAATGTTGGTACTGTCTATGGGAAGATTCTTGTTAATTGTCCATTAAATTGGAAAACAGATGACAAATTCGGATCTAAAATAGTGGAAGCAGCCGTCCAATCATGCTTCTTTCCACTATATGAAGTGGAAAATGGTATAACAACCATTACTTATAACCCAGAAGAAAAAAATAAAAAAATTCCTTTAACAGAGTGGTTGAAATATATGGGGAAAACCAAGCATTTACTAAAAGATGAAAATACAGAAATGCTAAAAGATTTTGACCAAGAAGTAGAAAAAAGATGGACAAAATTAAAAATGAAGCATGAACATCCGTTACTTTAAATAAATAAGACTTGTAAATAAATAAGAGAAACATTAATGAGGAGATTCAATCCCTTTAATGTTTCTTTTTTTTGTGATTAATTATCCACTATTCGATCATTATTTTTATAGTTTTAACAATGGAATTCTTTCCTAATCACTTTATGTTCCTCCCATTTATACTACTATTACTTTATTCGAGACCAAATATTTCTGACTCTGGCAGCTGCGTTTTTGTTAATTCCTCTATTACTTTTTTAAAAGCATTATCTTTTTTCTAGAAGTTCTACTGAAGAAGAGTGATTAAGCAATAATTATTATTTATATTCATGATAATATATATACAAGACAATCGATAACATTGGAAAAGGAGAGAGAGTATGTATGTAAAAGTATATGAATTCCATATACAAGAGGAGAAAATGGATGAATATTTTCGTATTCAAGAAAAAGCATGTAAAATTTATAAAAACTATCTGGACACAGAAACAACCTACTTACAAAGTCACGATGATCCAACAAAATGGATGGAGATGACAACCTATTCTAGTGAGGAAGACTATCATAAGAACATTGCTATTATCAATGATAATGTGGAGATTCAGGCATTATTTAGGGAATTTCAGGCATTACTTTTACCAGAAAATAAACTTATAAAAGAAACAGATTTCACCAAGGTCATGGGATATGAAAAAAATAGCTTTTAAGATATAAGGAAAGGATACCATTAGCTAAAGCAAGGTATCCTTTTAATTCCTATTTAAAATCTTTCCAGTTCATGGAGTTTTCATTTAACAATTCTTCAAAGCTTTTATTTTTCTCTCTTTGTCTTCGTTCTTCCCGTTTTCTTTCTTCTTCTGCTTTTAGCTTAGCCTCTTCTTGTTCTTTAAGCTCTTGTTTTTTATTTTTGAGTTGAGTTGCTAATTGATCATTCAGAAGATCACCTAATGTAACAGGCTTATCTTGTTGTTTTTCTTTTTGGATATTTTTCCGCTTTTTTGCCATACGTTTATCCTCCAACTATCTGTTCATTACTATGCAAGCTCAATGGTTTCATCTAGCTCGACTTCTACATTCCCTTTAATTGCTCTTGTAATCATGCAGCTTTCTTCCGCTTTATGGGCAAGTTTTGCTGCAAGCTTTATGTCTTTTTCAGTAGCCTCTTTTTTTAGTATTATCTTCGGGCGATGAATAATTTTTTGATATGTGAATACACCGTTTGTCACATCCACCACTGCCTCTGATTCTAATGTTAAGCTTTCCTTTTCAAGTCGACTTCTTTCCATCATTGCTGCAAGTGTAATAATAAAGCAAGTTGCTGCAGCACCAAGTAGCATTTCATCTGGATTTGTACCGACACCAGGACCATCCATTTCTTTAGGAATCGATATTTTTGTTTTTAAATTTCCACTTTCAATTGTACCGACATCATTACGATAGCCTGGCCAATCTGCATTTAAATAAAAATGATGTTCTGCCATAATTCAACCCTTCTTTTTTACTATGCTGTATGTATAATAACATATTTTTTTACTCAAGTTATATTAGAGAATTGGATACAGCACAAATAGTCTTGCTAGTATCACTATATTCATTTAGGAGGGATAGTAATGGGTCAAAAACGAGAAAAAGGGTATAGCCAAGCTGGGAAACCAAATGCAGATACTGTCAAACAAACAATCGCAGCAGAAGATTTGGAAAAAGCCATTCATCCGACAAATAGACAAAACTCCAAACAGTAGCTACTTATCTTACACCTTCTACTATTCCTAAAGAGGGTGTAGGATTTTCTTTATTTCTTACCTCCTATATATAAACTTCCGCCCTTTTAGTTCCATCATGTAACCATTTGATCATTTCTGCATAAGATTTTTTATCATAGGCGCCCCTATTCTTTGTCTATTTTTTTAAATTGAAGCGACTGTCTATTTTGTTTCTCTTGGAAGAAGTGATACACTCAAATTAGTTTCTGCTAAATTTCTGTACTAACTGGAGGAATCGGTTTGAGAAAGCTGTTTCGTTATCTATTTTCTGTCTTATTGTTTATTACATCCATTGGAGTATATTGTTCTAATCGATTAATGTATATGAAGAAAAAGGATGATGCTTTTATTTTAAAAAGAGAGAAAGAAGCTGGCAGATATGATCCAGTTACTTTTGAAAATTTAACTAAACAAGAAATTACAATTCCTTCTCCTTATGGCTATGAGTTAAAAGCTATTCTAGTGGAACCTTATGATACGAAGAAATATATCATCATCTCACATGGAGTAACGGAAAATAAAACGAGTTCGATTAAATACATGAACTTATTTTTAGAAAGAGGTTTTAATGGAATCATCTATGACCATCGTAGACACGGAGAATCTGGCGGAAAAAATACAAGCTTCGGTTATTATGAAAAATTTGATTTAAAACAAATTGTAGACTGGGTAAAAAGAGAAAAAGGAAAAGATATTATTTTAGGCATCCATGGGGAATCGATGGGTGCTGCAACGATGATTCTTTATGCTGGAGGAATTGAGGATGGCGCTGACTTTTATATAGCAGATTGTCCATTTTCGGATTTTACCGAACAGCTAAATTATCTAATTAAACAGGAGATAAAACTGCCTGGGAAAGTCTTCATCCCCATTGCTAATTTATTTCTGCGAGCAAGGGCTCGATATTCCATAAAGGATATCTCTCCTATTTCCGTTATTGATAAGATTAAAAGCCCAATGTTATTTATCCATAGTCAAAAAGATGATTTTATTCTGCCAGAAATGACTCAAAAACTTTTTGATAAAAAACAGGGTCCCAAAAAATTATTTTTCGCAGTAAATGGATTTCATGCTCAAAGCTATAATGAGAACAAAGAAGCCTATGAGAAAGCGATTGATGACTTTTTAACGGAATATGTAAAAAGTGATTAAAGAAAAGGAGATATGCTTTTCTTTAGCATGTCTCCTCTTTCTTATTATATCTTAAATTGTTTTATCTTATCCTGTAGATCGGTTGCGAGTTGTGCTAATGAAGTCGAAGATGCTGCTATTTCCTGCATCGATGCTACTTGTTCTTCAGTAGCTGAAGAAACGTTTTCTGTACTAGCTGCTGCTTCACTCGCCATACTATTAACTTCTAGAATAGAATAATTGATTGTATTTGTATGCTCTTTCAAATGGTCAAGTGATTCACTTACTTCTTCTACAAGTGTGACTAGTTCATTAATGGATTTCTCAATTTTCATGAAAGAATCTCCTGCATCTCGAACGATACCGATGCCTGCATCCACTTCATTTGCAGCAGTTGTCATCGATAAAGAAGTATTCTTAGAATCAGTTTGAATCTGACTAATAAGGCTGGTAATTTGCTCTGCAGAACCTGCAGTTTGTTCTGCTAATTTCCTTACTTCATCTGCAACAACTGCAAAACCTTTTCCTTGTTCGCCAGCTCTTGCTGCCTCGATTGCTGCATTTAATGCTAGTAAATTTGTTTGGGAAGAAATATCCGATATTACCATTGTAATATCGGATATTTGATTTATTCTAGATTCTAATGTAGCTATTGATTCGGCAAGCGTCACCATATTATTATTAATGGATTTCATTTGTGTCGTTACTTCTGAAATACGTTTCGCACCCTCAAGCGATACTTCTGCTGTTTGCTCTGCTGTTTCTGCCACTTTTTTTGCACGTACTGTTATAAGTCCAGTCGTTTCATTTACATTACGAATATCGGCTGAGCTTGATTCCATCAATCTCATTTGTGTTTCAGAACCTTCGGCAAGCTCCTGAATCGTTTCAGAAATATGTTCACTTGCTTTGCTACTTTCTTCTGAACTAGAACTCAATTGTTCAGAAGATGAAGCAAGATGATGGGATGTTTCCGATAACATTTCAATAAGGCCCTTCATTCCTTCAGCCATCCTATTATAACTATCAGATAGAGAACCTATTTCATCTTTCCCTTTATAACTCGACCTTTCTGAGAAATCTCCTTGTCCTCCTCTTTCCATTAAAGTTTTTAGACGTTTAATTGGGTTGACAATCATAGCAGAAATATAGAGACCAAATAATACAGCAAGTACTACAGCTATAATTATAACTCCCCAAGATATATAGATCATTGTCGTATAATACTTGTTATTTTCATTGGATATCTGTTCTGCTTTTTCCTCATTTGCTTTTTGAAGTTCATCCAATTGTTCATTGATAAAATTTGTTTTAGTTCGTAAATTTTTAGTATATAAACTATACGCTGAATCATTAAAATTATTGATTGATAAAGAAATAACCTGATCTTGTAGTTGATCAAAGCCAGCAGAAACATCTTTAAATATCTTATATGCCTTTGCCTCTTCCTCTGACAGTTTTATCGAATCAAGTTTTTTAATATACTTGTCGGACTCCTCCGTATTCTTTTTTATTGCTTCTAACAATTCCTGATTTTTCTTCTCATCTTCTGTAATCATTAACTCGATAATGTAGCTATCGCTTGTATATCGATATTTTTGTATTTTTGTAATATATGTATTAGGTAATAGTTTTTCTTCATACATCTTTTGAGTGTTTTTGGACATTTCCTTCATGCCATATATCCCAAATAGTCCGATTAAGATTAATGCTATTGCACTAAACATAATGATAATCATTATTTTTTTTGAAATATTAATATTTTGTAAAAATCTCATTGAAGCTACCTCATTTCACTAATTTAATCCCTTTATCATATCGACATACATCGACAATACTTTAGCCTAAAAAAACAAAAAAATTTCGAATAACGAAACTTTCAGGAAAAAATATAGTAAAAAAACTTAAATAGATACAAAAAAGCAAATTTTGCTACATTCTATCATTAAAGATAGCTTGCTTAGCAAAATTCGCTTTTATCTTTTTACCAATGCTCTTTAATAAACACATCTCTTCCAGACTTTTCTCTATCTTCTTTATAATGCGTCTTATTTTTCTTATGATAATCCTGATGATAGGCTTCAGCTGGATAGAATGTCGCAGCTGGTTCTATTAATGTAACAATTGGCTTCTTAAATTTTCCACTTTCGGCCATTGCTTGTTTCGATTTCTCAGCAAGTTCTTTTTGTTTATCATTATGATAAAAAATGGCTGTTCGATATTGAGGTCCACGATCATGAAATTGCCCATCTGGATCTGTCGGATCAATTTGTTGCCAATACAATTCTAATAACTGCTCATATGGAAACAAGTCTGGATCAAATGTAATTTCCACGACTTCAAAATGACCAGTTGTTCCTGTTTTAACTTGTTCATATGTTGGATTTTCCACATGTCCCCCACTATAGCCAGAAACAATTCCTCCAATCCCTGGCTGTTCTTCAAATGGAGATACCATACACCAGAAACATCCACCTGCAAACATTGCTTTTTCCATAATTCCCATCTCCCTAGCTGCTACAATTAATTTTTCAACATATTATTTTAAGAAAATTATCTATAACTCTCCTATTCGATTAAAATTAGTATATAATACTTTGGAGAAAGATACTATTTTATTGTATTAAGGAACATTATCAATGAATAAATTACTTCTTCAAAAAATGATTCAAAAAGCACTTAAGCAGTATCAAGTCGAAAGCAACATGCTTTCTTCCAATGATATAAATGAATTGTCTACCAAAATAATCAATCTAAAAAAACGACATCCTACATATAAGCTTTATGATATTGTTCAAGATGTTGTTTATGGTTATGTTACAGATTCACCTTATTTTTAGTGTGTTTATTTTTTATTCAAGATACCACCCACTAACTTATCAGCAATCCCTGGAAATAAATTATATAACACACTTCCCCAGTTCATCCAAACAGGAAGATTCAATTCACGTTTTGGGTGAATGATTAATTTTGTTACTTTATCTGCTACTTTTTCGGACGATAGCATATACTTTTGAACATTTTTGACATAGTTTCCAGATTTGTCTGCAGTAGTAAAAAAGGCCGTTTCGATTGGTCCTGGATTTACAGCAGAAATTTTGATATGGAATGGAGAAACTTCCATTCTTAAACTATTTGTAAAACCTAAAACAGCGTGCTTTGTCGCAGCATAGGCACTCGATTTAGGTGTGGCTAATTTACCTGCCTGTGATGCGACATTGATGATATGCCCACTGTTTTTTTCTAACATAGAAGGCAAAACTTCTTTTGTACAAGCTATAACCCCCATCACATTCACTTGAAACATATGATCAATATCCGTCATAGTGGCTTCATGCACCATATCAAATATGCCAAAACCTGCGTTATTCAGCAAGACATGGATAAAATCGACCTCTTGATATATTTTCGCAAATACTTCTTTTACTTGGTTCGTATTGCTAACATCTAAAGAAAAATAAATAGCTTTAACGGGAAATTGATTATTTATTTTCTCGCAAATAGAAGCAAGCTTATCTTCTGATCGAGCAAGAAGAATGGGACGAGCTCCCAAGCTAGCTACTTTTAAAGCAATTTTCGCTCCTATGCCAGATGAAGCACCTGTAATGACAATGTTCTTTCCATTTAATTCCTTCATCATTCACCTCAAAAAAGCGCAAACATATAGAAAAAATGCTGCGCACTATTTTTATTAATAGCAAATACTATGTTAAAATATTATAATCTATATTTAGTCTCTTGGTCTTCACGTTCTTGATAAGAGAAATTTTCATAACTATTTTTGCATAGAAGATAAAAAATAACAACCTAGCTCTTTACGCTTCTTTTTTCAAACAAACAAAATAGCGTCTCATATTCTTAGGGATACCTTTCATCTCAAACACGCCTGCATATACAAGGTGGCGAATCCGATATTCAAGAAAGTCAGGATCGATGTAAAGATTCTCTTCCTCTATCGTTTTCCAAATAAGCTGACTAGCCATTATGTATTCTATTCTTTCCTTCGCATTCATTCTTTTCCATACTTTCAAAATTGTTTGATCATAATAACCCAGATTTACCGGTATAATCTCTTGATTTTCCCATATTCGTAAAAGCTCATCAGCGTTTGTTATTGATAGCCACTCCATTCCAAATCTTTGTTTTTGATTTGTTGTAATAACATAACTGCTATCAATATGTTCAAATATAGATTGTAATATCCCGCTTTTTATTTCTGCAGTATTTGCCACTAACTTTTCAGTTGGTGCTATTTTTTCAAGGGCTTCCGATGTGTTGATAATGGAAATGGAATTAGGTTTTTTTTCCAACATAAAGATAAAAAATCTTAATGCTAACTGTTCTTCGATATTATTCCCACACCAGATATAGACGGGTCTTTCGTCATTGATTTCATCTAAACTATTTATTTTATTAGCTAGTGCAATCATGTATGGATTTTTGTCCTCAAATTCCCGATTTATGTTTTCGAAAATCCATTCAGACCGTTCTCTTTGGCCATAATGCTCATCAAGTTGACGAATTGGACCATACATAAAGGCTGCATCTAAGCCGATTACTTCGATATTCTCATTAAGGTCCATAGTTAATCTACTTGCAATATGTTGTGAGGCAACTAAATGAATCGCTTTCTTCTCTTTCACTGTCTCTCTCTTCTTTTGTTTTTTGATTACTTTATTAATAGGTGTAACTAATTCTTTTAAACTCTCTTCATCTAAAAATAATCCAGTACCTACAACTGCTTCGCTACTTTCATGTTCAAAATCTTGAAACGCTTGTTTATTTTTAATTTCATATAGAGCAGAATGGTTTGTGGTCTTTAAGTCATGTAAAGTAATATATGTATGTGACTCGATTTTGTAACTATAAATGAGATGATCATCTATCAAAAAATATACATAAGAACCGTTTGTTCTACTCTTCATTAGCAATCTCCTTATTTAAATTTACTTAGTTAAATTATACATTTTTGTAGCTAATTTTCCTACTACACAAATTTTCTATTGACAGACAAGCCCTCCATCTTGCATAATCAAATAAATTTATAAAATGAATGCGATGATTAAGAATAGTAGATGGTAATGGCTTGCAAGAGAGTGAAGTTCCTAAGGCTGAAAAACTACATCAATGTCCATTTCGTTACACCTACTTAGGAGTAGTTGGGCAAACCCAAACGTAATCCGTCGATACCGGTGAAGAGTTGTATAAACATGCCATTTGCTGTTTATATGGAAACTAAGGTGGTACCACGGAAAAAACCTTTCGTCCTTTCTTTTGGATGAGAGGTTTTTCTTGTTTCATAGTAACTGTAATTATTATAAAAAGGAGGAAAGAAAATGAACAATCTTGCTATCATTGGAGCTGGTTCCATGAGCGAAGCATTAATTTCCGGAATAGTTTCAAGCAAAATAATCGAACCAACCGCTATAACTGTCACAAATCGTGGGAATGTCAAAAGACTTACTGAATTACAGGAGCGTTATGGCATTCATTACTCCTTCAACTTAGAAAAAATCATTCCAGAAGCAGATGTCATCATTCTCGCAATGAAACCGAAAGATGTAAAGGAGGCAATTGCTCAATGGAAGGATTATCTCTCGGAAAAAACCCTTCTAATTTCTGTTCTCGCTGGTGTTAGTATGGACAGCCTACAACGATTAATCGGCACAGAAGTTCCAATTGCCCGAGCGATGCCAAACACATCGGCAACAGTTGGCAAATCTGCTACTGGAATTTCCTTCAACCCCTTTGTAGTAGACGAGCAAAAACAATTCGTCCATGAGATGTTTGAGACTGTTGGCTTCGTTACATTTGTGGAGGAAGAACAATTAGATGCAATAACTGGGCTCTCAGGAAGCGGTCCCGCATATATCTATTACTTAGTAGAAGCAATGGAGAAAGGTGGTCTTACAATCGGGCTAGATCGTGATGTAGCTAATGCATTAATTGTACAAACTTTACTTGGTGCTGCTGAAATGATCGCAAAATCATCTAAAACGCCTCTAGAGCTCCGTAAAAATGTGACAAGTCCTGGAGGAACAACGGAAGCAGGAATAAGAATACTAGAGGAATTTGATGTGCAAAAAGCTTTTATTACATGTATTCAAGAAGCAACTGTCCAATCGAAACGAATGGGAAAAGCACTTACGGACGATTTGAAGCTTCCTAAATAAAGGAAAGTAATCATTTCCCACCTATTTTTGTGCATTTCATATGCTTAAATCTTATTACTGGTGTTTAAGACACAGTGGGATAAATAGTGACTATCACTCTAATGTATTCATACAATACCAAAGGCTGTTGGCTTCAATGTGACAACAGCCTTTTTTCCTTCTAAATATCAAACTCTGAAAAATCTTCTGCAATATATGTATTAGGAAATATGCCTCTTGCTTCTCTCAATAGCTGTATAGTTAACGATTGGTCATATCTTGCACTAATATGGGTTAATAGCAGACAATCAACATTAGCCCTTTTCGCTGTTTCGGCAGCTTGTACAGTTGTGGAATGATAATATTCGGTGGCAATAGAAGCTTCTTTTTCAGAAAATGTTGCTTCATGAACCAATATTTTTGCTTCTTTAGCTAATACTTCTGCAGCATTACACGTTCTTGTATCCCCTAAAATAGTAATAATTCTTCCTTTAATATTCGGCCCAAGAAAAGTTTGACTGCTTATGACTGTACCATCATCAAGCTTGAGGTCTTCTCCATCTTTAATTTTTTTATAAATAGGTCCTGGTTTTATCCCATATTCCAATAATTTGACGGTATCTAACTTTCCTGGGCGATCCTTTTCGATTACACGATAGCCAAAGCTTGTTACACCATGCTCTAATATTTTTGCTTCTACCATAAAATCATCGTCTTCAAAGATTACGCCTTCTTCTATCTCCACGACTCGTAGCTCATATTTTAAGTATGTCTGACTAACAGCAAGACTTATTTGTATATAGTCCCTAATTCCTTTTGGTCCATATACTGTCAATGGTGTTTCTCCGCCTTGAAAAGATCTACTCGAAAGAAAGCCTGGCAATCCATAGATGTGATCTCCATGTAAATGGGTAATAAACACCTTCTCCACTCTTCTTGGTTTTATACTAGTATGTAAAATTTGATGCTGTGTTGCTTCTCCACAATCAAATAGCCAAATACTACCCTTTTCTTCTAAAAGCTTTAAAGCAATTGCTGAAACATTTCTCGATTTAGCCGGAATCCCTGCACCAGTTCCTAAAAATTGCAATTTCATGTTTACTCGATAATCCCCTTTCATTTTTCTTCGTTGTACCTAATCCTGCTGTATAAATAAAACCGTATCATTAAATACTAAATCAGAATAGTTGCCTTAAGTATACTTTACAGCTGATGGAATATCCAAATTCCTAAATCTTTTAACTAGTAACTTTTGCTAATCTATTGTAATATCATGTTGGATGAATGAAAAATTTCTGCTGAAAATACAAATAGTAAAAATATTTGCAAAAATTACAAACAAATGTGTTGCCTTATCCTTCAGAAAAAGATAAAATTTTATAACTGTATAGGTACATGTCTTATTTTAAGAAAAATGTACTTTTGTAAAGCAGCAATTTAAAAATTTTCATACATATATAAATGAAATGAGGTACAAGAAAGTGAATGAAAAACAAACATCAAATGCACTTATTATGATCTTCGGAGCTACAGGAGATTTAGCCAATAGAAAGCTTTTTCCATCTCTTTATCGATTGTATAAAAAAGGTAAATTAGCAAATTTCGCCGTGGTAGGTGTAGGAAGAAGAACGTTAACACAAGAACAGTTCAAACAAAATGTTGTTAACTCTGTGTCTGAAGCCATTGCGGGTTCTAAAAATGATGACTTAGAGACATTCGCTTCTTATTTCTGCTATCATTCTCATGATGTTACAGATTCAAGCTCTTATGCGGAGCTAAAAAACATCGCAGATGAATTAGATGTCAAATATAGCTTAAACGGCAATCGTGTATTTTATTTAGCAATGGCACCAGAATTCTTCGGACCAATTGCGATTCATTTAAATCAGGATGGATTAACGGATGTAAAAGGATATAAACGTTTAATCATTGAAAAACCATTTGGACATGACTTAGAATCCGCTAAAGAACTGAATGAGCAAATCCGTACTGCTTTTTCTGAAGATGAAGTATATCGAATTGACCATTACTTAGGAAAAGCAATGGTTCAAAATATTGAAACGATTCGTTTTTCTAATGCGATTTTTGAAAACCTGTGGAACAACCGTTATATCAGCAATATTCAAGTAACCTCAAGTGAAGTACTTGGAGTGGAAGAACGTGGTAGATATTATGAAACAAGTGGCGCACTTCGTGATATGGTTCAAAACCATATGCTACAGATGGTTGCCCTTCTTGCAATGGAACCGCCAATTAAACTTACTCCAGATGAAATTCGCTCAGAGAAAGTAAAAGTTTTCCGTGCAATGCGTCCAATTGAAGTAGAGGAAATGGACAAATACTTTGTAAGAGGACAATACGGCAAAGGATTAGTAGAAGATTTAGAAGTACCAAGCTACCGTGAAGAACAAATGGTTGATCCTAATTCCAATACTGAAACTTTTGTAGCTGGTAAAGTAATGATCGATAACTTCCGTTGGGCTGGCGTTCCATTCTATATCCGTACAGGAAAAAGATTAGAAAGCAAATCAACAAAGATTGTTGTTCAATTTAAAGATATCCCAATGAATCTATATAATCGACCTGATCAAGAGATCACACCAAACCTTCTTGTCATTCATATTCAACCAGAAGAAGGAATCACTTTGCATTTAAATGCTAAAAAAGCAGGACAAAACATGGAAGCAACACCTATTAAACTGAGCTATGCAAATACAGGAATTGCAGGAATAAATACACCAGAAGCCTATGAGAAACTAATTGATGACAGCCTTCACGGTGATGCTACAAACTTTACCCATTGGGATGAAGTTGCGTTATCTTGGAGCTACGTAGATAAAATTTCACAAGCGTGGGAACAAACTCCTTCTACTCAATTCCCAAATTATGCATCAGGGACAATGGGACCAAAAGAGGCAGATGAGTTATTAGAAAAAGATGGCTTCTTCTGGTGGCCGGTCAATCAATTTGAAGTAGATGTTTGCTAAGTAAAACTTTTTCTAGAAACTTTTAAAAAACGTGAATCCTCATTTGAATTCACGTTTTTTTGCTTATCAAAAATGGAATAATAGGAGCTCCTGATGAAAAAAATAAAATTTGCCTTTACTATTTTGCTAGTATTTCTCATATATAATTTACTTGTTTATTACATTGGCTGGAATGGTTATGTATGGCTTAAATCCTTTCAACTGACACCCTACCCAGCTTTCTATATTGGAGCTATTATCCTTTTTTCCTATGCGTATTTTATTAGTCACTTCCTTAAATCAATTACGATCTTTAAAATAATTGGTGCCTATTGGCTAGCTATTTTTGAATATGGACTAATCCTTTTTCCCCTAGCCAATATTAGCTGGTTTATCTTAAAGATGTTGATGGATCCGATGGATGCGACCATAATCATAGGTACTATCACTGCATCCTTACTCTTATTTTTACTTGTTTTTGGAACATATAATGCTTATTCGCCAATTATTAGAACATATAAACTTACTGTAGAAAAAAAACAAGCAAAAAGAGACACTCTACGCATCGCTATGGCTTCTGATATGCACTTTGGCACTTTATCTGGGAAAAGTCATTTAAATCGGCTAGTAACGCAAATAAACAGCCTACAGCCTGATTTAATATTATTACCTGGCGATATCATTGATGACGACCCAATTCCTTTTATGAAAAAGAAGATGGGAGAGCAATTGAAACAATTACATGCTCCATTAGGTATTTATGGTGTATTAGGCAATCACGAGTATTATGGAAAAATGATACCTACGTTTATTAAAGAAATGAACCGCATTGGCATTCACATCTTAATGGATGAAAAAATCACAATCGACGAAACTATTCGTCTAATTGGTAGAAAAGATAAAACAGATAAAGATAGGCTTTCCATTCCTGCACTATTAGAAAATGAGAGCAACCGCCTTCCAATCATCATGATGGATCACCAGCCAGATGAGCTTGAAGCTGCCATGAATGATGGAATTGACGTCATTTTATCAGGACATACACACAGAGGACAAATGGCACCAAATCATCTTATAACTAGAAGAGTATTTGAATTAGATTGGGGATACAAACAAAAGAAGCAACTTCATGCCATTGTTTCCTCCGGCTTTGGATTCTGGGGACCACCAATTAGAATTGGCAGTAGATCAGAGATCGTTTCTATTGAAATTAAATTTACTTAAAACGAGTTAACTATTATTATTTTGAAAAAATAAACACTCTTGTATATGCTGCTGAAAAAATATAGCAGCATATTTTTTATAGTATTTTTTAATTTAAGTAGGTAGAAGAAATGATTGGGTGCGGAAAATTTCTATTTGATGATACGCTTGATGAACACACTTTTCTCTTTCCAGCTCGTCTTTTGGTTTTCATTCCCTTGATAAATGCCACTATACCCTCAACTTCCGCTATACCCCTTTTATCATTCCCCTAATTTATGCACCTTCACCGTTGATATATCATTCAGTTTATTTAATCCCAACAAAAAAAACACACCACAATTAAAAGTGTGATGTGTTTTAACATATTTCTTATTTTTCCATCCAGTTTGTATGGAAAATTCCTTCTTTATCAAGACGCTCATATGTGTGTGCACCGAAGTAGTCACGTTGCGCTTGTAATAAGTTTGCTGGTAAAGTTGCTGTACGGTAGCTATCAAAGTATGATAATGCTGCTGCAAAGCTTGGTACAGGAATACCGTTTAAGACAGCACCAGAAATTACTTCACGTAATGCTGCTTGATAGTTTTCAGTGATTTCACTGAAGTATGGATCCAATAATAGGTTTTTCAATTCTGGATCACGGTCATATGCATCTTTAATTTTTTGTAAGAATTGAGCACGAATAATACAACCACCACGGAAAATCATAGCGATTTCTCCATAGTTTAAGTTCCAATCGTATTCGTCAGATGCTTCTCTCATTTGTGCAAAACCTTGTGCATATGAAACAATCTTACTTAAGTAAAGTGCTTTACGAACAGATTCGATATATGCTGCTTTATCGCCTGTAAATGGTTTGATTTCTGGACCTGTAAGTACTTTACTTGCTTTTACACGTTCGTCTTTCATTGCTGAAATAAAACGAGCAAATACAGATTCTGTAATCATTGGAAGTGGAACACCTAAATCTAGGGCACTTTGGCTTGTCCATTTACCAGTTCCTTTTTGACCAGCAGTATCTAAAATTAGATCTACTAAAGGCTTACCTGTTTCTTCATCTATTTTAGTGAAGATGTCTGCAGTAATTTCGATTAGGTAGCTATCAAGCTCTCCTTTATTCCATTCTGCAAATACTTCATGAAGTTCTTGCGCTTCTAATCCTAGAACATGCTTCATGATAAAGTATGCTTCACAGATTAATTGCATATCTCCATACTCTATACCGTTGTGGACCATTTTAACATAATGGCCAGCACCATCTGGACCGATATAAGTAGTACAAGGCTCATCATTAACTTTTGCAGAGATATCACGGAAAATAGGAGCAACCAATTCATATGCTTCTTTTTGACCACCAGGCATGATAGAAGGACCTTTTAAAGCGCCTTCTTCTCCACCAGAAACGCCTGTACCAATAAAGTGAATACCAAGTTCACTTAATTCTTTGTTACGTCTTTGTGTATCTTTAAAGAATGTGTTACCACCATCGATAACAATATCCCCTTTATCTAATAAAGGTTTTAATTGCTCGATTGTAGCGTCTGTAGCTGGACCTGCTTTTACCATTAGCATAATTTTACGTGGAACTTCTAAAGATTGTACAAATTCTTCTAACGTATATGTTCCAACAATATTCTTGCCTTCTGATTCTTTAAGCATTTCTTCTGTTTTTTCTTTTGAACGGTTGAAAACGGAAACAGTATATCCTCTGCTTTCGATGTTCATCGCAAGGTTTTTGCCCATGACCGCTAAACCGATTACACCAAATTGCTGTTTTGTCATTTTTTCCTAACGTCCCTTCTAAACTATGTATCCTTTATAGTAGAATTCACTTAACTTTAGCAAGATTTTTTAAGTTATGCAACTAAAATGCAACTACTTTTCCGGTTTATTTCAAAAAAATTTTTTTATTAAAAATAACCGAACTAAAATTTCTTTCCTTGTAGAAAATCTTTATTGAAGCTAGTCAGTGTACCGATATTTTCTTCCTTTTTTGAAATATTATTTTTTTCAGATGCTGGTTCGATTATGGATGAGCCATATTTTTCTTTTAGCTTATCAATAGCAGTCCAGAGAGGTTCTTTTTCTGCGTCCTTTTCAAAAGAAAAGAGATCCAGTTGTTTTACTACAATATTATTGTCTATTAAATCTCCTGCTGTTATTCCGAGTAAGCGGACTGGATTTCCATCCCATGCTGAAATAAAAATCTCTTTGCTTAATTGATGTATCTCTTCTTCTGTTTTAATTGGATTTGCTAATTTTTTGCTTTTGGAATAATTTTTACGGTTTCCGTAACGAATCGTGACAGTAACATGATTAGCATGCACATGTTTTCTTTTCATACGCGTAGCAACTTTATTTGCTAGTGTTTCCAAAACTTGAAATAATTCTTGTTGATTCTTTACATCACGAGGCAAAGTAGTAGAATTCCCAATGCTTTTAAATTCATTAGCTGCTTCCGGATCGACTGCCCGGTTATCTTCTCCATTGGCTCTTTCCTTTAAGCGAATACCATTAATGCCTATTGTTGCTTTTAGTGGAATGGATTGAGCCATCGCCAAATCTTGAATGGTTTGGATACCAATTGCCCTTAGTTTTTCCCCTGTTTTTTTTCCTATACCATGCATTTCTTCTACTTCCATTGGCCAAAGGATTTGTGGAATGTCCCGCTTTCTTAAAATGGTGATACCCATCGGTTTTTTTAGATCAGATGCCGTTTTGGCGAGAAATTTATTTGGAGCAATCCCAATACTGCATGGTAAATCTAAGCGTTCATAAATTCGTTTCTGGATTGTTTTTGCAATGTAAATCGGGGTTCCTAACTCATGACAATTCGTAATATCAACATAGCCTTCGTCGATGGAAACTGGCTCAACGATATCCGAGAATTCATGGAGAATTTGAAACATGGCAAGGGATGCCGTTCGATAACGATCAAAATTTGGAGGTAAAACGATTAAATCCGGGCATTTCTTTTTTGCTTCCCATAAAGGCATGGTTGTTTTTACTCCAAATTTTCTTGCTTCATAGCTACAAGTGACGATTATACCTCTGCGCTCTTTTTCATTCCCCGCAATTGCCAGTGGTTTCCCCTTTAACTGTGGATTATAGGCCATTTCTACAGATGCATAAAAACTGTTCATATCTACATGTAGTATAACTCGTACCTTTTTTGGATAAAATTCTTTCATCTTACCTTCACCATTCTTTTGATCATTATAGATTATTTAATACATTTATCCTTCTGGAAGAAATTAAGCAGGCTGATTTTTCATATAGTCTTTAATTTCTCTTACCCCATCTAATGTTTCAATCAAAATAGTAGGGTCCAACATTAAAACCAAACGTTTTTCTAAATTAAGAACTCCTGTTATATATTCTGTTTTCTGATATGCAGAGATTCCGACCTCTTTAATAACCTCTTCTTTAATATCAATGATTTCCTTCGCGTCATGGACAATCATGGCAAAAGAAATATCCTCTGTTCTCACCACAATTAATTTATTTGTTTCATTTTCTTCTGTCCTTTGATTATATAATACCATCTGTAAATCAATAACAGGAATGAGCTCGTCTCTTACTTTTCTTATCCCTTTCACAAAGGAAGGCAATTGAGGAACAGGTGTAATTTGTTCTTCTTTCTCAATCGATATCACATAAGAAACATCTATTGAATATTCGCCGCTAGCAACTTTAAAAATAACAACCTTCTTCTCTTCCATCTATATTCCCCCAAAATTAGTATGTACAGTAGTATTTTCCTATAAAAATATTTTCCTCTGTTTTCTAAATAAATGCAAGTAAAATAGAAACATTTGTTTCGATATATATACAAAAAAAGAGTGAATCCTAAATTAGGACACACCCTTACATAACCTTGATTATTTACCTGTTACTTCTTCAATAATAGCTAGTACCATCTCAGCCAATTTATTTAATTCTTCAATTGGCATCTTTTCATTTGTTGTATGAATATCTTCATATCCTACCGCAAGATTAACTGTAGGAATGCCAAAACCGCAGATTACGTTGGCATCACTACCTCCGCCGCTTTGTTGTAATTCACAGCTTCTGCCAATTTTTGCAGCGGCTTTTTTAGCCACTTCCACGACATGGTCACCTTCACCGAATTTAAAACCTGGATACATTATATCCACTTCTACAATAGCTTCTCCACCCATTTCTTTAGCAGCTGACTCAAATGCATCCTTCATTTTAGCAACTTGTGCAAGCATTTTATCTTCTACTAATGAGCGTGCTTCTGCAAGAATATCTACATGGTCGCAAACGATATTTGTTTGTTTTCCTCCAGCGAAACTGCCGATATTGGCTGTTGTTTCTTTGTCTATACGACCTAAAGGCATTTTTGCTACCGCTTTAGAAGCAATCGTAATAGCAGAAACTCCCTTTTCAGGTGCCACGCCTGCATGAGCTGTTTTCCCTAGAATCGTTGCTTTGACTTTTGCTTGTGTTGGTGCAGCTACAACGATATTTCCTACTTTACCATCACTATCTAATGCGTAGCCGTATTTTGCTTGAATTAATTTTGGATCAAGTGCTTTTGCTCCTAATAATCCAGATTCTTCTCCTACTGTGATGATAAATTGAATGGTTCCATGAGGAATATTATTTTCTTTAATTACAGTAAGTATTTCAAGCATAACAGATAAACCAGTTTTATCATCTGCCCCAAGTATTGTCGTGCCATCTGTTACTATGTATCCATCTTTAATGGACGGTTTTACTCCAACTCCAGGAACTACTGTATCCATATGAGAGGTGAAGTAAATCGGATCAACATTTTCCTTTGTTGCCGGCAGTGTACAGATTAAATTACCTGCACCGTGACCTGTAATCGCAGTAGTATCATCCTCGAATACTTCTAAACCTAGCTCTTCAAATTTCTTTTTTAATACAATACTAATTTCTTTTTCAAACTTTGTTTCCGAATCAATTTGTACTAGTTCTAAAAATTGATTTAATAAACGCTCTTGATTAATCATTTTTTGTTCCTCCAAAAATTAGTGACATTATTAGTATACGCTTATAAAAATAGAACATCAAATGAAAATCACAGGGATAATTATTTTGATTTTCATGTAGATATGAAAATTTCGGACGGAATATCTACCTTTATTTTTAAGAATAGATCTGTATTTTTAAAGAGGCTGGGACAAATCTAAATAACTAATCTTTAAAGACGAACAATCTCTAATTTAGCTCTTAAATAAAGCTACTTTTTCATATTAGTTATTTATGGTTTTAAATATATTCAAGTGTAAAAACTAAGTCGTTCCATTGCGCTACAGACGGTCGATGCGCCGGGG
>NZ_CDRJSZ010000020.1:0-64020 GCF_976954375.1 Niallia sp. Marseille-Q9988
AAGTAAAAGTTATCAGAACTAAAATGGTTGAAATTACTTTTTCTAATTTATTTCCTTATCTCATATACATATAAAGATTTGCAAGAAAAGATTTAAATTGTTTTTCTAATATCCGAAAGATATGAAATTAAATTACTGGCCAGAATACATACTTCATTCCAATATTTATCGATGAAAATGAGGAGGGAAACTGTGACATATATCGGAAAAAGTGTTTATCGGAAAGAATCCCTTGAAAAAGTGACAGGAAAAGCAAAGTATACAGCAGATTACTTAGCAAGTGATGCATTACATGTGGAGATGGTAAAAAGCTCGTATGCCCATGCGACTATTCGTTCAATTGAAATAGCTGAAGCCAAAAAGACAGAAGGGGTAAGAGCAATCATCCTTGGAGATAATTTACCTTTGATAGGAGAAGAAGTAATTGATCGACCTCCACTTGCTGTCAATAAAGTTCGATATTATGGAGAAGTCATTGCCTTAGTTGTCGCAGATACAATCCCCATTGCAAAGAAAGCAGCCCAACTTATTCACTTCGAATATGAGCCCCTGACAGTTGTTAATTCTCCATTACAAGCACTAGAGAAAGATGCACCACGCCTTCATGACAATTTACTCGATTACAAGAAAGACGAAGGGATTTATCCTGTGGAAGGAACAAATATTATCAATCACACAAAGATTAGAAAAGGAGATGTAAAAGCAGGAATGAAGGAAGGGGAAGTGATAGTTGAATCCCATTTTTCTATTCCGATATCTGATCATTCTTCTATGGAAACAAGAGCAGCACTGTGTGAAATTGGAGAAAGCGGAATCGTCCGAATTGTCACAAGCTCACAGGCACCTTATATGGTGAAAAAAATTATCAGTAGAGATTTTAAGGTGGAAACAGGAAAAGTAGTCGTAGAAACGCCATTTGTAGGTGGAGGTTATGGTGGAAAAGCTTCTGTTCACTTAGAAATATTTGCATACCTTGCATCAAAAGCAGTTGGTGGGAGAAAAGTACGTGTATTTAATACGCGTGAAGAAGATTTAACGGTTTCCCCAGTACATGTTGGCTTAGAAGCGACGGTTCAGCTTGCATGTACAGCGGAAGGCAAGCTGACTGCTGCAAAATTGAAATATGTATTTGATGGCGGAGCATATGCAGATAAATCGCCTCATCTTAGTACAGCAGGGGCAGTAGATTGTACAGGACCATATAAAATCGATCATGTCTGGTGTGATGCTTTATGTGTGTATACAAACCATCCCTATGCATCCCCATTCAGAGGATTTAGCCATGGAGAAGTCCATTTTGCTTTTGAAAGAGCGATGGATATGCTTGCGAAAAAAATAGATATGGATCCTCTATATTTCAGAAAAATCAATGTCATTCACCCAGGTGATACGACTCCGACACAAGTAGTTTTAACGAGCAGCAAAATAGGAGATGTAGAAAAATGCATAGATCGCTTAAGGGAATTAATGGAGTGGGAAAACGGTCAATTGGAAGCAATCTCTCAAAATATGGTCCGTGTAAAAGGAATCTCATGTAGCTGGAAAAACTCAACAATCGGTCCAGCAGTTAGTTCTGGAGTAGTGCTCACCTTTAATTCAGATGGAAGTATCAATCTAATGTCTGGATTAGTCGAAATAGGCACAGGAACGAAAACGGTATTAGCACAAATTTTAGCAGAGCAAATGAAAATGAGTGTGGATCGAATACATGTACGTATGGCTGTTGATACACAAACAGTACCAGAGCATTGGAAGACAGTAGCAAGTAGAGGAACGTTAATGGCAGGGAGAGCAGTGATGGCTGCAGCAGATGATGCCATTCGTAAACTGAAAAAAATGGGAGCGATTGTCTTAAGGGTTTCAGAAGATGATTTAGATGTAGCGAATGAAACGGTATTCTTACGAGATAACCCGAAACAATTCGTGCCATTTAAAGACATTGTGTATGGATATACCTATCCAAATGGAAATTCAATTGGCGGACAAATCATTGCAAATGGTAGTTACACACTGACAGGTTTAACTAATTTAGATCCAGAAACAGGTGCAGGAAATCCTGGTCCTGAATGGGCAGTAGCAGCACATGGAATCGAAATTGAAATGGATAGGAAAACATTTCGGTACAAAATTCTAAAAGCAATTACGGTCGTTGATTTAGGAGAAGTCCTTAATTACAAGGCAGCTCTTGGGCAAATAAAAGGAGCCATGAGTATGGGTATTGCCTGGGCAGGCAGGGAAGCTTTTTATTTTGATGAAATTGGTAGAGTTCTAAACCCCCAATTGAGAACCTATCGACCTTTAAGATTTGGTGAACATCCGCAATATGAAGTCGATATTATAAAAACACCTCACTTAGAGGCACCATTTGGAGCAAGGGGAGCAGGGGAACATGGGTTGGTTGGCATTCCGGCGGCGTTAGGAAATGCCCTTTCGCATGCCATAAACACTGAATTGAAAAGTCTCCCACTTACACCAGAAGCTATTTGGAGACAATGGAAGGAGGCACATAATGGCATTTGAATATAAACAAGCTTCCACCATGGAACAGGCAATGCAAATATATACAGAAACAAAATCGCAAAATAGACATCCAGCCTATTATGCGGGCGGTACAGAAATTATTACGCTAAGAAGAATAAACCAATTAAATGTGGATGTCACAATTGATATAAACAAAATAGCGGCATGCAATGTTCACCAGATGGAAGAAGAATACCTTGTAATCGGTTCCTGTATCACATTGACAGAAGTAGAAGAAAGCAATTATTTTCCCTTATTAACAATGGTTTGTAAAGAAATTGCGGATCGAACAGCAAGAAATAAGATTACGGTTGGTGGAAATATTTGTGGTGAAATCTTTTATCGAGAAGCAGTACTGCCATTCCTTTTAACAGATAGTGTGTTGGTGCTTGCAAATGAATCTGGAATCAGAACAGAATTTATCCATCATGTATTTGAGGGAAAATTATTGCTTCAGACGGGAGAATTATTGGTGCAGGCTTTTATTGAAAAACGATATTTGACTCAAGAATATATAGCAATAAAAGTGAGACAGCAGTGGGAGACAGGGTATCCATTAATTACAGTAGCTGCCTTAAAGCTGGATGGTCAAATTAGAGTAGCCATCAGCGGATTATGCCCTTTCCCGTTTCGAGCATTTGAAGTGGAGCGCATAATAAATAATCAAAGCATGAGTAGAGAAGAACGAATCGATTTAGCATTAGCCCATCTCCCTTCCCCTATCCTTAACGATGTCGAAGGTTCAAATGAATACCGATTATTTGTACTTTCTGACCTTTTAGAAAAAATAATTGATCGATTGGAGGGAGTGTAATTGGCGGAAAGTAGACAAAATTTAGTAATCGTAAAACTGCGGATAAACGAGGAAAACCATTCAGTAGTTATTCCTTCATCGAAAACATTACTTGCTACATTGCGCGAAGACCTCTATTTAACAGGTGCGAAGCCAGGTTGTTTCAACGGAGATTGTGGTGCTTGCACCATAATTATGGAAGGGATGCCGATGAAATCTTGCTTAATGCTCGCAGTGGAAGCACAAGGCAACGAGATTATTACGATAGAAGGACTGAATAATAGTCCCCTTCAACAAATATTTATCGAAGAATTTGCTTTTCAATGTGGCTATTGTACACCTGGATTTATTATGAATGGTCATGCACTCCTCCTTAATGAAGCTATTCCTAATAAAGAAAAGATTAAAGAATGGCTGGAATCCAATATATGTCGCTGTACGAGTTATGAGGAAATCGAGAAAGCGATTTTAAAAGCCATCGCTAATCGAAACGGATAAGGAAAATACCTCCTGCATAGCGAACGAAGTATGCAGGAGGCTGAAAATTACATTTTTTGCTGCTTATTTTGGCTATTTAACGCATCTTCTTCCATCGTTTCAGCCATTCCATATAAACCATTCATTTCTTGTTCATCTGCATCCAATCCTAATTTGTTTTGCTGCTTTGTGTCTTTCGCATTGGGATCTTTCATCGTTTTCTCTCCTTTCAAGATTCATTGCTTAGTTTGTGGAAAATGAATAATATTATGTGATAAATAGAACATTCTTATCTAGAAAGATGCTTTTTTATGGTTTCAAAAACTGCTTTTAAGAAAATACCTAGAACAATAAAGCCAATAAATGACTTTGTATGGGACCAATTTTCCCCTAATACGAACATTTTCCTAAGCATAAATAATGGCTCAATAATATAGGAAAATAGGATGGACCAGCATAACGTGGCGAACAAAAAATTTTTCCACGTGCTAAAATATTGATATACAAGCATAGCGGTGATAGGGATTACGACCAAATTAGCAGGAATAAGCGGGGTAATGATGGGGAGTAATTTGTCCGGATAGCTCCATAAGAACATCTCTGTGCCCATAATATCTAAGAGCATGCATAAAATGGCACATACCATTCCATAACAAAATATTTCAAAATAACGTTTTTTATCTACTACTCTCCAAAAAATAAAATATGGAATTACTGTTGATAGGAAAAGTATCCACCAATTAAAAGAAAATAAATCATGCTGAAACCAATGCTCAATGGACAGATGAAATAATTTTTCTTTTTCGTTATCAATTTCTACATTACTAGGGATGTGCAATAAAAAAAAATTTATATATCTCACCACTTTTACTCCTCCTAAATGGGTAATAAAAAGGAAGATTTTATTAAATTAGTATGAATCAAAAATAGAAAATTATTAGTTTTTTTATGTATACATAAATTTACCAAATGAGGGGAAGTTAGAGAGTATTAAAGGTGGGGATATGGGATGAAGAAAAAGTGGAAAAAATACAAGGTATATATCATTGGATTATTCTATATTTTGTTTATTAATGGATTAATTGCAGCGAGCTATATAATTGGATTTAAAGAATTTAAAAAACTAATCAATTTTTAACAAAAATCATCACCAAAGTCACTTTTCATCGTAATGTTTCCTATAGGAATAGGATAAGGTATGGAAAAATATGATGAAAGGGTAGGGGGGGGTTAAATAGCAGTCGTACGTGTTAATGATGCGGATATTGACTTATTGGCAAGACTTCTTCGTGCAGAAGCAGAGGGAGAAGGAGAATTAGGCATGTTATTAGTTGGGAATGTAGGGATCAATCGAATGAGAGCAGATTGTTCCGATTTCAAAGGTCTTCGCACTGTAAATGATATGGTTTATCAAGCCCATGCATTTGAAGCAACAACAAAAGGCTATTTTTATCAACGACCAAGAGAAAGTGACCGAAGATTGGCAAGGAGAGTAGTAAACGGAGAATCCTTTTGGCCAGCAAAATATAGTTTATGGTATTTTCGTCCTCCAGGTGATTGTCCTAATACCTGGTATAATCAACCACATGTAGGAAGATATAAACTACATTGCTTTTATGAACCAACAGCAGAAGAATGTGAAAATGTTTATAATACATTCTAAATGGAATAATTAGTTAAAAGGAGTCCTCTTTAGTGAAAAGGACTCCTTTTTTGTATGCTTATTAAAAGCTATAATTCCGATTCATTTAAAGAATTTGAGCTTTATAGCAATTAATGATATATTTTAAATTATTAAAAAAAAAGGAATATTCAGGGAGTGTCATGCGTTGTCATTAGAAAATGTTCAAATTCATTTAAGTAAATGGAATAGAGAAAAAGATATTCAAGTATTTCAAACGTCTAGCGCTACTGTCTTAGAAGCAGCTGAAACATTAGGGGTAGAGCCAGAAAGAATCGCCAAAACGTTATCTTTCCGGAAAGATGATGATGCCATATTAATAGTTACAGCAGGGGATGCGAAAATTGATAACAAAAAATTTAAGCAAATCTTTGCAGAAAAAGCAAGGATGCTAGCGCCAGAAGAAGTATTGGAAAAAACAGGCCATGCAGTTGGTGGTGTTTGTCCTTTTGGGTTAGTAGAAAATTTGCCTGTCTATATGGATGAATCACTAAAACGATTTACCACTGTGTTCCCAGCATGTGGAAGCAGTAATTCAGCGATCGAATTGACCAATGAAGAGCTATATATATATAGCAATGCAGTTGATTGGGTAGATGTCTGTAAGGGATGGGAATAAAAGGAATCTCCATCTATGAGCATAAATGATACATAGAAAAGGCTTGTCCAAAAATGGGACAAGCCTTTTGCGTGCTCTTATATTCTTATATTCTTATATTCTTATATTGAGAATTATTATTGAATATGACGATATACGCCAATTACTTTCCCAAGAATGCTTACATTACGAAGAATGATTGGTTCCATTGTACTGTTCTCAGGCTGAAGGCGAATAAAGTCGCGTTCTTTAAAGAATCGTTTAACCGTAGCTTCATCTTCCTCTGTCATTGCAACAACAATGTCTCCGTTGTTAGCAGAATGCTGTTGTCTAACGATAACATAGTCACCATCTAATATTCCTGCTTCAATCATACTTTCTCCCATAATTTCTAGCATGAATATTTGTTCATCACTTGGTGCTAGTCTTTCCGGTAACGGGAAATATTCCTCGACATTCTCGATAGCAGTGATAGGCAACCCCGCTGTAACTTTTCCGACTACAGGTACATTAATAATATTATATTTTGGTATATTGCTTTCTTCTAAATCCAATATTTCAATAGCTCTAGGTTTTGTTGGATCACGACGGATTAATCCTTTACTCTCTAATCTTGCTAAATGGCCATGAACAGTTGAACTGGATGCAAGTCCAACAGCCTCTGCAATTTCACGAACAGAAGGTGGATATCCTTTTAGCTTTACTTCTTCTTTTATGTATTCTAGTATGTCTAATTGCCTCTTTGAAAGCTTCTGCATTATACGCACCTCGTTATATTATTCTTGTACTAATTATAGCACGTTCTATATAAGGATACAAACATAAGTTCTGTTTTATTGTTGACAGGAAACGTGTGTTCGTATTAAACTAAATTCATAAACGAACATATATTCTAAAAAGGTGGAATTATTTATGTCTAAATTGTGGGAAAAATATTCTTATACTATTATTCTTTTAATTTGTGGTTTTATAGCGTGTATAATGATTGTGGCGAATACTGGAGAAACAGATTCTAGCAAATATGTGTCAGTTACGGTGAAAAATGGAGAAACTGTATGGCAATTATCTAATGAATATGCAGGTACGTATAATATGACAAAAAAACAATTTATCAAATGGATAGAAGAGCACAACAATATAGCTGCTAATAATATTAAAGTTGGGGAAGAATTGGTCATCCCAGTAAGAGTAGAGGACCATCAATTAATGTTAGCTGCAGAATAATAGAAAGGGAATCTAGCAAGTAATGAAAAATAATAAGAATGCAATCATTTATTGTAGAGTAAGTACAGATAAAGAAGAACAGACAACGTCTCTTAAAAGGCAAGAAGAGGAATTATTAGAATTAGCAAGTAAAATGAACTTTCATGTAAAGAGAACCATCTCTGAAAGAGCAAGTGGATACGATCTCGATAGAGAAGGACTGCTTGATCTCTTATCCATGATAAAAGAAGAGGAAATATCGTCGATTTTAATTCAGGATGAAACAAGATTAGGGAGAGGAAATGCAAGAATTGCTATTCTTCACTGCATTTTAAAGGAAAATATTAAGCTTTATAGTATTTCTTCATCAGGAGAGCTTACTCTTTCAGAAGCCGATACGATGGTTTTACAGATTGTTAGCATAGTGGAAGAATATCAACGGAAAATACATAATTTAAAGATAAAAAGAGGCATGAGAAGAGCTGTAGAAAATGGGTATCGCCCAGACAAGAATTTAAAAAACTTAGGGGATCATTCAGGTCGACAGAAGTTAGATGTTCCCATAGAGGAAATCGTAAAACTAAAGCAAAATGGGTTAACATTTACAGAAATAACCTCCACTTTAAAGGGACTTGGATATCATTTTTCAAAGGCGACTATTCATCGCAGATATCAAGAATATATGGAGAAGCTATAATAGGAAAGACTAGATTACTTCTATGCTATGCTTAAAAATAGGAATGTACATGTATTTATGATATAATAGATTTTCAATTAGCCAGTTCATTTTTATAGACTGAGCTTTTTATTTTTGCTTTTATAAATAACCACCTTTAGTCCATACATGTAAACACAGCAAAAGTAAATGAAGAAGACTATTAAACAGAAATCATATACTATTTCTATAAAGGAGTTTAAAATGTTTCCTAAAAATAAACTTGATCGCATAAATGAACTTGCAAAAAAGAAAAAAGAGAAGGGCCTAACACATGAAGAAGCAAAAGAACAAACTAAGCTCCGTGGTGAGTATTTGAAAAATTTCCGTTCCACAATGGTAAATACGATTGAAAATGTAAAGATTTTTGATCCAAAAGGTAATGATGTAACACCACAAAAAGTGAAAGATATACAAAACAAAAAAAAGATGCACTAAGTTTCATGCTCGCGTCCTAAATAAAGGGCTGTTGTTTATGAACGAAGAAAAATATATAAAGTAATCTTTATGAAAAAATCTTAACATACGTTGTTAAGGTTTTTTTTTATGTTTTCTATTGGAATTTATGGGTAAAATACGAAATAAATGTCGAAAGTATATAGTGGTGCTTATTTTCTTAGTTTATTGGAGAAAAAGAATCTTTTAGGCATAATTATTATTTGAAAATGAGAGGATGTTGAATAGTGAATACAAAGCTTGACCATTTATCGATTGCTTCGATTAGAACTCTATCCATTGATACAATTGAAAAAGCAAAATCAGGTCATCCAGGAATGCCGATGGGAGCAGCTCCGATGGCGTATACCTTATGGACATCTTATATGAATCATAATCCTAAAAATCCTGACTGGTTTAATCGTGATCGCTTTGTGTTATCTGCCGGACATGGCTCTGCATTACTGTATAGCTTATTGCATTTATCAGGCTATGACTTAACCCTTGACGACCTAAAACAATTTAGACAATGGGGAAGTAAGACTCCAGGGCATCCTGAATATGGACATACTGCTGGGGTTGATGCTACAACAGGTCCTCTTGGACAGGGAATTGCGATGGCTGTGGGGATGTCGATTGCAGAAAAACAATTAGCGGGAGTTTACAATAAAGATAACTATGCAATCGTTGATCATTATACATATAGCATTTGTGGGGATGGCGATTTAATGGAAGGGGTATCTGCTGAAGCTGCTTCTCTTGCTGGACATCTAAAGCTAGGCAAATTAGTTGTAATGTATGATTCCAATGATATTTCTTTAGATGGCGATTTAGATAAATCCTTCTCCGAGAGTGTGGAACAGCGATTTAAAGCATATGGTTGGCAGTATATCCGTGTAGAAGATGGAAATGACACAGATCGGATCGCAAAAGCACTTGAAGAAGCGAAAAATGATCAAACGAAACCAACGTTAATTGAAGTGAAAACGATAATTGGATTTGGTGCGCCTAATAAAGCCGGTAAATCCCTTGTTCATGGCGCTCCCCTTGGTGCAGATGAACTTAAGCTAACAAAAGAAGCATATAATTGGACATTCGATGAAGATTTTTATGTTCCAGATGAAGTATATAATCACTTTAAAGAGTCTGTTGCTGTACATGGCGAGAACAAGGAAAAAGAATGGAATGAGCTTTTTTCAAGCTATGAAAAAGAATATCCAGAACTTGCAAAACAATTAAAAGCTGCATTAGCAGATACCTTGCCCGAGGGTTGGAATCGAGAAATGCCAGTTTATGAAGAGGGAAGCAGTTTAGCAAGTCGTGCATCTTCAGGGGAAGTAATCAATAGTATTGCAAAAAATCTTCCATTCTTAATTGGTGGTTCCGCCGATTTAGCAGGAAGTAATAATACAATGATAAAGGGAGAGAAAGATTTTACACCTGAAACTCCAGAAGGTAGAAATATTTGGTTTGGAGTAAGAGAATTTGCGATGGGAGCTGCTTTAAACGGAATTATGTTGCATGGTGGCTTAAAAATATTTGGCGGAACATTCTTTGTTTTTTCCGATTATTTAAGACCTGCCATTCGTCTTGCAGCACTAATGGGATTGCCTGTAACCTATGTATTCACCCATGATAGTATTGCAGTAGGTGAGGACGGCCCAACTCACGAGCCTGTTGAGCAATTAGCTTCATTAAGAGCGATGCCAAATCTATCTGTCATTCGACCAGCCGATGGGAATGAGACAGCTGCCGCTTGGAAAATTGCTCTAGAGTCTAAGGATAAGCCAACAGCATTAGTGTTAACAAGACAAAACTTACCGACGATTAAAGGTACAAAGGATAGTGCTTATGAAGGGGTATCAAAGGGTGGCTATATCATCTCTCCTTCAAAAGCAGAAACGCCTGATGCCCTATTAATTGCAGCAGGTTCAGAAGTTGGCCTAGCGGTTGAAGCCCAAAAAGAATTAGAGAAAGAAGGAATAAATGTTTCAGTCGTTAGTCTACCAGCATGGGATCGATTTGAGCAGCAATCCAAAGAGTATAAACAAAAAGTATTGCCAAAAACAGTGAAAAAAAGATTAGCGATTGAAATGGGAAGCTCTCTTGGTTGGCATAAATATGCAGGGGACGAAGGAGATGTACTCTCCATAGAAACCTTTGGAGCATCTGCGCCTGGAAATGAAATTTTAGAAGAATACGGATTTAGCGTGTCTAACGTAGTGAAGCGATTAAAAGCACTGTTAGAAAATTAAATGGTGCAGGATGGCTGTGTTTACTATCAGTCCATCCTACTTTCTCTGATTCGACAAAATAAGTCTGTTTTTTTTACACCTTGAGACACATCTTGAAATAAACCTTCTTTATAATAGAAGGAAAAGAAGTGGACAGGTTGGTGAAGGTGAAGTATGAGAAGATATCAATTGTATTTAATAAAAGAAAAGGTCGCCATTCATTATAACGGTAGAGAACGCTTGTTTTACAATTTATTTTCGGACCATACTAAAACAGACGATGAACAATTAAAGAGAATTCTTCAAAAACAGGTTGATTTTATCACACTTCCTATTTCCAAATGGATGATGGAAAATCAATTATATGCCGATCTGCAGCAAAATAAAAGCTTTCAATTAAAAGATGGAGTTTTTTATATTGATAATGGAAATTTAAGCAAAGCATCGTTAACAGTGGAAGAGAATTATTTATCGATAGAAGCAGATGGCTACTATGATGCAGAATCTATTTTCTTTGAAATTATTCGCAAACATGAGCCTTCTTTTTTAGCCATTGATGTAGAAAATGGGAGATTCGGCTGGTTAAAACCGATAAAAGAAAGAAATTTTGTGTAAAATGGAGAAATTCTGTAACAGATATTGTATAATATTATCTGGTCTAGTACACTAAAGTATAGACAACATGAAGGAGGAAAAAAGATATGCCTTGGTACGCTTGGTTAAGTATTGTCGTAGCCTTAATCGCCGGTATTGTTATCGGATTTTTTATTGCGCGTAAATACATGATGAACTACTTAAAGAAAAACCCACCAATTAATGAGCAAATGTTAAAAATGATGATGATGCAAATGGGAATGAAACCTTCTCAAAAGAAAATCAATCAAATGATGACAGCGATGAACAAGCAACAAGGAAAATAATAGGACGAGCTCCGTTGGTAACAAGGGGTGACATCCTATTCTCTTGGTTGATTAGATAGCAATCATTCGTTTTTATAACGTGATTATTAGTGATAGATGAAACAAACATAGAAGTTTTAAGTGAAATTGGTTAATCTGTCATCAAACTAGTTAAAACCGCCTATTCTGTTGGAAACTAAACCAATAGGAAGGTGGTTTTTTGTATTAGATTCACAAAAAAATTATTAACAAAAATCAAGAGTATCGAGCGATGAAACATTATCTACAAGAGAAAAAAGGAATTACTGTGTAAGATTTTATAACAGTACATGATGTAAAAGCTTATATTAGAAGCATACAATTAGAGGGTTTACAAGCTCAAATTATTGTTTCAATGTTTAAGATCACAGAGCATTCCTCTTAGGGTTTGAATCTAAAAAATATGAAGAGAAGATTGCTAGAAAAGTTGAATCGCTTTAGTTACCTTTCTCGAACTAATAATACAAATATATTAATGATTTTGGTATATCGATTTTTGGTGAAGGAAGTGGTTTAACTTTTTTTCAGATGCAGAAGTTATAGGATTACAAGCTACTGAGAATTTTCCAAACGTGACTGAAGTTATTGATTTACGTGTATGTTGTAAGGGAATCTTTATTCAACAGCTAGAGTATATATAATTTCGCACAAAGAACGTATTGAAGAGTTAGTAGATACAATTAAAAACATTGTTGAAAATGCTTAGGACGGGTTTTAACTCCTGGCTTATTTATTTTTCCAAAAACCTCGATAATTGACAAAATATTCTTTATTTCAAATTATTTTGTTTTGTCAATGAGAAAATATCCCAATGAATTTCTTCTTCCGAAGAGGAATATATGGTACAATATAGGCAATAAAGTATAGTAATAACTTCTTTTAAGGTGGTGTTACTATATGGATAATAGGGAGGAAAAAGACATGGCAACAGTCGTAAAAAAAGAAGACCAAGTATTAGACTTCATGGATGATCTTCAAGACATTATTCAAAAAACAATTAGTGAAAAAAATCTAACTCCTGATGAAATTAAAAAAGCATTAGATTATAAAAGAAGATGACGAAAAAGTATAAAGTAGTTATTGATACAAACATTTTCATTCAAGGATGGTTTTATGGTAATTCAAATTGCCAAACTATTCTTAAACTAATAAGAGATAATAAAATATATTTAGGTTTTTCACAAGATAGTATAGGCGAATTATTATATGTTACTAAAAATTTCGCTAGAAAATTTATCGATGATAAAAATGATAGATTGAAAACTTTAAATTACATTTCAAAATTATTTTATTATGGTAGTTCAGTAAATATAGCAGATATGGATGATGTTTCTGAGATTAAAGATAAAACAGATTTAATGTTTGTGCAATGTGCCATAGGTTATAACGCAGACTTTATTATTTCAAATGACTATAAAAGCGGCATGTTCGATGTATCACAATATTCATTCAATGTTCTTTCTGCTGAAGATTTTATCGAATTAATTAATGAAATATGAGAAACCCTCTCCTAAATTTATACTGATTGCTAAAAGTTATAATAAAGAATTTAACTTTTGAGGTTAGTACAATTGGTGAAGGTCTGTTTATTTTAGATAGGAGAAAAGGTGAATATACCACATTCCACCTATCTTTTTCTCTTAATTCAGACCAAAAATATGAAAAATATAGATGCAACTATTTAAAAGATGAAATGAAGGATTCCTTTTTGGATTATTTAAAAAGAATGTAAATAAATTAAAAAAAGGCTCCTCGGCTTAAGTTTTGTGGGGTCTAAAGCTTGCTCTACTTCCAGCAGGAGTCGACCGTCCTCCGCTCCATTTCACTTCATTTTTAAACCTTTTTCTAAAATATAAATACGAACGATTATGTAAACTAACCGCATAATCGTTCGTATTTATTGTTAGCTGCAATGTTTATGTCCCAACCTTAGTTGCAGTAGGGATAGATGTCCATTCTGATAGAAGCTTTATTTTATATTTTTAACAACAGCCATTTCTTTCCCAAATCTATCTCCATTATCAATAAACCCCAAACTGGAATACAAAGAATGGGCTGCTTTATTTTCGGGATGATAGCCAACCACAATTTTTTTGAGATCAGGTATTTTTCTCATTTCCGCTACCATTAATAAAGTGGCTGCTTTTCCTATCCCTTGTCCTTGGAAATCTTTATCAATCATGATTCTATATATCCAATGTCCACCAAGTTCTTCGATTGAAGAATTGAACATTAAAAAACCTACTACATTCTCTTCATAATAGATAGCAAACGGATTCAAAGTTGGTGCAAATTTAGATTGAGCGATAGATATAGCATTTGGTTCCATAAATTTTGCTTGTTCCTCTGATAAGTTTAATCCACAGCATGTATACCAATTATCAGCATTCAGTTCTACAATTTTTACTTTGGCAGTATTCATCATTTTTTCCCCTTTTCAAATTTGGGGAATCCTAAATAGTTTTGTTAATTAGGCATATTCCCCTTGGAATCGATATGATTAAATTGCTTGTTTGTCATAATGAACGCCTCCTTTAACAAATTTGATTTCTAAATAAACAACCTTTTTATTATAACATATATACAGAAAATTAATTTAATTAAATTTTTTTAAACCATATTACAAAAGATGAGTTATTCGAACATTTATTCCTTTTTGTATTGACAGCTAACAATGGCGATATTAAACTAAATTTATATACGAACACATATTCGATTAGGGGGAGAGACGGGAAATAGACAAAACATTATCGAGAAATATAAAGCAACATACACACTAGATAAAAAGACGATTAATAAAGTAATATCATCCTAAAAGAACTAATATTTTTACTCCATTAAATATTTTGAAAATATAATAAAATTTCTTTCCAGTTCCTAAATATTTTGCTAAACTAATGAAGGGTATTTTTACATAATTAGTTTCCAACAGACAAGAGGTGTATAAGTTTGAAAGTTTTTTTCGATTTAAAATGGTATTTTATGCAGGAGAAGAAGGCATATGTTGGAGGAGTTTTCCTGTTGATTTTAGTTGCAGTTCTGCAGCTTATTCCTCCAAGAGTAGTTGGTATTGTAGTTGACCATATTCAAGGAAGGACGTTGAATTGGTCCATTTTATTACAGTGGTTAGGAATTCTAGTTGCATCAGCTATAGCCATGTATGTGCTACGTTATTATTGGCGAGTGATGATATTTGGATCAGCTGTCAAGCTTGGAAAATTATTGAGGAATCAATTATATAGTCATTTTACAAAGATGTCCCAGTCCTTTTATCAGCGAAATCGCACGGGGGATTTAATGGCACATGCAACAAATGATGTTCAAGCTATCCAGCAAACAGCTGGGCAGGGAGTGCTTACACTAGTTGATTCATTAGCAACAGGCGGATTTGTTATTATAGCAATGGCTACAACCATAAGCTGGAAACTTACGCTTATTTGTTTATTACCCATGCCTTTAATGGCAATATTGACTAGCTATTATGGCTCATTAATACATAAATATTTTCATCAAGCACAGGCTGCTTTTTCTTCTTTAAATGATAAGACACAAGAAAGTATTTCGGGAATAAAGGTATTAAAAACATTTGGGCAAGAAAAAGAAGATATAGAAGATTTTCGTAAGTCCTCTCTTGATGTTGTAGATAAGAATATTAAGGTGGCTCGTGTGGATGCGTTATATGATCCGACCATCTCTATTATTGTAAGTATCTCTTTCTTTTTAGCGATTGTTTTTGGCTCTCGTTATGTTATTAATGGTGAACTCAGTTTAGGACAGCTTGTTTCCTTTACTACCTATCTGGGACTACTGATTTGGCCAATGCTTGCATTTGGATGGCTCTTTAATATTATGGAAAGAGGGAGAGCGTCTTACGACCGAGTTACTGCGTTGCTTGAAACCAGAGTTGATATTATCAATAATCCAGCAGCTATCAAGACTCCTCCAGCAGGAGACATTATGTACGATTTGAAAAAATTTTCCTATAACAAGAAAGTAGACGTTCTACAAAACATCCAATATCATTTAAAACGAGGGCAGACACTTGGAATAGTAGGGAAAACTGGGGCTGGGAAAACAACACTCTTAAAATTGTTATTTAGAGAATATGATCATTACGATGGAAAGATAATGATTAACGGGACAGAAATAAAACAAATAGATATAGATGCATTAAGAGTTTCGATTGGGTATGTACCACAGGAGCATTTTCTCTTTTCCGCTAGTGTAAGAGAAAATATTGCTTTTACAAATCCGAATGCTTCTGAGAAAGAAATCCATGAGGCTGCAAGGTTGGCAAATATTCATGAGGATATCCTTATGTTTACAGATGGCTACGACACAGTTGTCGGAGAAAGAGGAGTTTCCTTATCTGGTGGTCAAAAACAACGGATTTCTATTGCAAGAGCACTTCTGATGAATCCAGAAATTCTTATTTTAGATGATTCCCTTTCAGCGGTGGATGCAAAAACCGAGGAAACCATTTTAACAGCCCTGAAGGAAAATAGGGAAGGGAAAACAACGATCATTACTTCACATCGATTAAGTGCAATTGAGCATGCAGACCTTATCATTGTATTAGATGAGGGGCAAATTATTCAAAGTGGGGACCATCAAAAGCTTGTGAAAGAAAATGGTTGGTATAAAGAGATGTACCATCGCCAAGCTTTAGAAGTAATGGTCAGCATGGGGGATACAAATGGATAAGACAATTAAATTGACGAGTGAACAACAGCGAAAAGTATTGTTTCGTTTATTGCGTTATATTAAACCACACAAGAAAGCGGTAATGATTGCTTTCGCTCTTCTAATTTTATCAACATTGGGAGAACTTGCAGGACCGTACTTAATTAAAGTATTTATTGATGATTATTTAACACCACGAAATTTAGAATTACAGCCATTAGCGGTATTGGGCATAACCTATATTCTTATTCAAATAATGAATGTCGTAATTATGTATTTTCAATTGTTTAAGTTTCAAGAAATAGCGTTATACATTATCCAGCAGCTTCGAGTTGATGTATTTTCAAAAATTCATACACTAGGACTACGCTTTTTTGACAAAATTCCCGCTGGAAGTATTGTTTCGCGAGTTACGAATGATACAGAGGCAATTAAAGATATGTTTGTTAGCGTTCTTGCGACTTTTATTCAAAGTGGATTTATGATATTTGGCATCGTAATCGCGATGTTTGTGTTAAATGTAAAGCTCGGTGCCATTTGTTTAATTTTACTGCCGATTCTTGGATTTATTATTTATACGTATCGAAAGTATAGTGCTAGCTTTTATCAGGATATTAGAGAACGATTAAGCCAGTTAAATGCGAAACTTAGCGAATCTTTACAGGGAATGAATATTATTCAAGTATTCAGACAAGAAAAAAGATTAAATGCGGAGTTTGATGATATTAATACAAAGCACTATAAAGCAGGAATGAAGAATATAAAGCTTGAAGGTTTATTGCTTAGACCAGCAATAGATCTAGTCTATGTCTTAGGTCTAATTCTTGTGTTAAGTTATTTTGGAATATCTTCTTTTACGAATCCAATTGAAATCGGTGTATTATACGCGTTTGTTAGCTATTTAGACCGTTTTTTCGAACCTGTAAATAATATGATGATGCGTTTATCGCTATACCAACAAGCAATTGTATCTGCGTTTCGCGTATTTACTATTTTGGATGAGGAAGATTTAGAGCCAACTCTTGTGCCCGATAGCAAGAATAAAATTGAAAATGGAGTTATTGAATTCAAAAATGTTACATTTTCCTATGATGGCAAACAAGATGTATTGAAAAATATTTCCTTTACTGCTCGCGAAGGAGAAACTGTTGCATTAGTAGGGCATACCGGAAGTGGAAAAAGCTCGATTGTTAATCTACTTATGCGGTTTTATGATTTTGGAAAAGGGGATATTCTTATTGACGGCAAATCGTTAAAGACCTTCAGCAAGCATGAACTCCGCGAGAAAATGGGCTTGGTACTACAAGATCCGTTCCTCTTTTATGGGACAGTAAAGGATAATATCCGTCTATATAATAGGGAAGTTCGGGACGAAGAAGTAATCGAAGCGGCAAAATTTGTGCAAGCGAACCAGTTTATAGAAAAGCTAGAGGATCAATATAATCATAAAGTGGTGGAAAGAGGTTCTGCATTTTCTAGCGGACAGCGCCAACTTATTGCGTTTGCGCGCACAATCTTGACCAATCCGAAAGTCTTGATTTTGGATGAAGCAACCGCAAATATTGATACAGAAACAGAAGAGGCAATTCAGTTTGCCTTATCAAAAATGCGTAAAGGTAGAACAACAATTGCAATTGCTCATCGTCTTTCTACTATTCAAGATGCGGACTTAATTCTTGTCCTTCATAAAGGAAATATTGTTGAAAGAGGTAATCATCAGCAATTGCTTCAGCAAAAGGGATTGTATTATAAAATGTATCTTCTTCAAAATGGAGCGGCAGATTCTATTGAAGAAACGGTAGAGCATCAAGTAGAACTTACTTAAAATAGCAAAAAGCCTTTTAAGCGAATAAAAAACCGAAGATTTCCGCAGTATTTGCGGTTAACTTCGGTTTTTTTGCTTAAACATTCCATTGCTCTTTTGATTTTCGAAAGTTAGGAAATTCTTTTTTTAGATTCATTTCATTATATTTATTTAGTAATACATCTAATTCTTGACTGCATATAATGGCTGAGGACGATGAAAAACCATGTTTCATAGCAATTTCAATTAGCTCTGACCGTTTTAATTCAATTTGAGTTAGTAATTGCTTTTTTAGCATGGTATATGGTCCTTTCCGTATATTAATCCTGATAACTCTAATAGTTGTGAAATCGTTAGGAAACATAGTTTGATATTAATTTACTCATACAAGATAGTAGGAAGTATCCCCACTAATGCAAGTTTCTATTTTTTTGAAAATGATTTATTTAATTATATCTATTTTTGGAAGTAAATGCAAAAATATTGAAAAGTACATAAACAGATTGAACAAGCATATAGTTAATATATGGGAGAAGGTGAGAAATAAATAATGGTTGATATAAATTTATTTATAGCTTTGGGTGCAGGTTTTTTAAGTTTTATTTCTCCATGCTGTTTACCATTATATCCAGCATATTTATCCTATATTACTGGAATGTCAATTGGGCAGCTTGAAAAGGGAAGTATCATTAAAAATGCTAGCTTTTGGCATACACTATTATTCCTTTTAGGGTTTTCACTTATTTTTATAACGCTCGGTTTCGGTTCGTCCTTCATAGGGACATACTTTAAGACATATCAAGAAGAAGTTAGAAAGATAGGATCCATTCTTATTATCTTGTTTGGTCTCATGATAATTGGGTTATGGCAGCCTAAGTGGTTGATGAAAGAATATCGTTTTTCCTTTAAAACAAGACCAACAGGGTATCTTGGCTCCTTTTTAATCGGTTTAAGTTTTGCAGCAGGCTGGACTCCATGCAATGGTCCAATTCTAGCAACAGTTTTATCATTAGCAAGCCTTCATCCAGAAACGAGCTTACTATATTTAACAGCCTACATTCTTGGATTTGCTTTTCCGTTTATCTTATTGTCTTATTTTGTCTCACATTTGAACAAGCTAAAAAAGTATAGTCATTATTGGATGAAAATTGGTGGTTATTGTATGATTTTAATGGGTATATTGTTATATATGGATGGAATGAAATGGTTAACACGCGTCATTTCACCAATATTTGGCGATTTTCAAGGCTTTTAATAGTCTTATGTTCCTGTATAATGATAGTTAAAAAGTAGGATAGAAAATTCGTTTAAAATCTCAAAAAGTTAGACACATACATGCCATGGTTTGTCATATATTATGACAAAATAGATTGAAATTATCATAAAGATTCGCTATATTGAAATAAGGGATAGTAAATAAATTTATATTAATAGATTTTTTGTTTTTGGGTGTTGAGGAGGAAGCAAGATGGCTAGAATATTGATTGTGGATGATGCAAAGTTTATGAGAATTACTCTCTCAAATATTTTAACTAAATCAAATCATGAAGTAGTTGGTGAAGGAGAAAACGGGAAAGAAGCAGTAAGATTGTATCGTGAATTAGATCCGGATTTGGTCACAATGGATATTACAATGCCAGAGATGAGCGGATTGGACGCTGTTAAAGAAATAAAACAAGAATTTCCGCAGGCAAAAATAATTATGTGTTCTGCAATGGGGCAACAAAAAATGGTCGTTGAAGCAATTGAAGCAGGTGCAAAGGATTTTATTGTAAAGCCTTTTGATGATACACGTGTACTAGATGCAATAAATAGAGTTTTAAAATAACGATTGTGTAGTATTAAAGGATATGTTTATCGTATCCGTTTTTTTTTGCCTTTAATTAGACACTGTTGTTCTATAAAAAATGGACAGAGGACTAATCTTGATGGTAAGATTAAAAATATTATTATGAGATAAAAGGTAAGTAAAGGGGTTTTTTCTATGGCTTCTGTCATAATTTCAACATGTATCGCAGTGTTTATGGGTGTCTTTTTTATGGTGTTAAGAATGAAAGCGGCTACGAAGCCAGTTTCACCAAAAAAGATTATTCTTCCTCCATTTTTTATGAGTACAGGTGCACTTATGTTTGTTTTTCCTTATTTTCGGATTACTGGACAGGAAATTTTGGAAGCAGCCATTGCGGGAATATTATTCTCATTTCTTTTAATTAAAACAACAAAGTTTGAAATTAAGGATCAGGATATATATTTAATTAATTCGAAAGCATTTGTCTATATTTTATTTGGACTATTAGCCATTAGAATTGTTGCTAAATTTATTTTAAGCAGTTCAATTGATGTGGGACCATTAGGAGGCATGTTCTGGATGCTAGCTTTCTGTATGATAGTACCTTGGCGAATTTCTATGTATTTCAATTACAAGAAGCTGGCAAAAAAATTAAGCACTGTCCATTAAGGTAAATATCGCTAAACTAGCAGGAATTCATGTGTGAATTCCTGCTAGTTTTTTATGTTGGAGTAAATCTGTAACGATGGAAAAAATTTTTTTACTAAAAAACTATCTAGTAAAAAAGTCTTAATTGCTAGTATAATAGAATAATCATCATAGAATAATAGAAAAAGTCATTAATTTCTTAAAAATCTTAATTGGTTAATATAGAAGGGAGAAGGTTATGAGATTTACAATTACAAAAAAGTTGGGGCTAGGTTTTCTCTTAGTTATTATATGTATTTTATTAATTGCGACTCTCTCTATAACACAAATTGCAAAGGTTGATAAAAACTACACAAATGTGATTGATCAGCAAGTAAATAAGGTAATCATCTTAAAAAACATGAAAATAGACATGTTGCTCCAATCAGATGGTATAAATGGATATTTACTTACAGGAGAAACCTCCTATCTGACAAATTATGATAGTAGTTCGAAAAGACTGGTGAATGATTTTGATACATTAAATAGTATGGAAAACGATGCTACTAGTAAAGACTTATTTGAAAGCATCCAAAAGCTTCAAGCTGATTTTTTAGTTCTAGGTGACAAGGCAGTCCAGGAAAAAATTTTAGAAAATGAAGAAAATTATCTTTCCCTTATTAATCAGTCTAATGACATTCGTACTGAATTTAGTAATCAAACAGATCAGTTAATTAAATATGAAGAAACAAGAATGAGTGAAATAAGAGGCAAAGTAGAAAGTGAAACAAAGATTTATATTTATATAGTCCTTGCAATAAGTGCCTTTGCGATGATTTCAGCAGTCATACTTGCTGTGTGGATTAGTAGAACGATAGCAAGAGGCATGAGAGATTCTTCTCGTATTATCAAAAAGGTTAGTGAAGGGAATCTTACAAAGCAAGAAGTGAAAGGAAAGCGAAATGATGAATTTGGAGAAATGGTCCAATCATTAAGTATAATGAACGATGAATTAGGCTTAATTATCCAGGAGGTAAGAGAGACAGCTAATATCGTTACTGCCAGTAGTACGGAAATGGAAAATAGTGCAAAAGAAACGGCGATTGTGGCGGAACAGGTTTCTAGTATTTCAGAAAAAACGGTAGAACAAGTGGAGAGCCAATTAAACCAATTTCAAATTGCAGTTGAGAATTACAGTCTTATGAATAAAAGCATGGAAGAAATAACCGTACGTAGTTTCAGTATGAAAGAAAAAATGACTGGCTCCATGCAGAAGGCAAAGGACGGTAATCGCTCCATTGATGATGTGGTTCATAAAATGAAGGACATAAGTTATTCTGTTGAAGATTCCTCCCTGACCATCAAAATGCTGGAAGAAAAGTCTGTAGAAATTAAAAAAATTGCTGAATTAATAACGAATGTCGCAGAGCAAACAAATCTATTGGCATTAAATGCAGCCATCGAAGCTGCAAGAGCAGGAGAACATGGTAAAGGATTTTCTGTTGTGGCAGACGAGGTTAGAAAACTTGCTGAAGAGAGCAGTAATTCTGCCCATTTAATTCAACATGTAACGGATACGATTCAAAAGGAAATAAGCCTGGCAGTTGATGGCATGAATAATACTAACTCGATTGTAAGTAAAGGTCTCTTAGAAACGGAAAAAACAAGTATCGCCTTTAAAGAAATTTTTCAATCTGTTTCCGATGTATCAGAAAATGTACAAGAAGTAACGAATGAAATAGAAGAGCTATCAAAAAATAGCAATGAAATGAAGCGGATTATGGAAAGTGTTTATAAAATTTCGGCAGAAAGTATTTCCTTTACACAAGAAACGTCTGCAGCAACAGAGGAGCAGTTAGCATCTATGACCGAGATGACAGATTCAGCTAAAAGGTTATCGGAAATTGCATCAAGGCTTCAAAAAACTGTGTCCCATTTTACATTATAATTAGCTATAAATAGAAAGAGTCGATCTTTTTGTATAAACAAAAGGAAGATCGGCTCTTTTTTAGCAAAAACATGTAATCATCCCTTTACCATGTATCTATAGAATAGAACTATTTCGTTCTATCCTTAACTGTCTGTTTGACAAGCTGGTGTCCGAATACAGATACTCCTGCAGCTATAATGCCGTTAGTAACTGCTTCAAAGCTAAATCCATATGCAAAAGTGGCTAATACAATAGATGCTAGGAGAAGAATCCAAATGATAGACCAATCAGGTATTATTGGCGTTTGCTTAAGAGCATAGCCGATGATCCATAGAACCGGTACTAATATATAATAATGGTCAAGTAAAAAAGATTGTAACCATTCCACAGTATTTTCCCTCCTTTTATTCTATATTACTAGCATATGTACTAAGGAAGAAAAATGATTGTTACATAACCTATGACAGAAAACACTCTAAGAAAAAATCATCTTATTTATTCATACACTGTCCTTTTTCTTTCCTTTCCTCTATTTAGGGAGTGAAAGGAGGTGATGGAGATGGCAGAAGCAATTTGGAATGAATCAAGTATTAAGCTAACGTTTCAAAATGGTATGAAGGAAAACGGGGATCCTAATTATGTAACAAAGACGTTTAGGAATGTTAAGCAAACGGCATCCCCTGAACAGCTAGCTGAGATCGCAGCAAGTTTATCATCGCTAGTTACTTATACTTTATTTTCTATTGAAAGAAATGATGTCTCAGAAATTATTCAGCCGTAGTAACACCTAAATAGGAATGAAAGGAGAATCTTAAATGGCGAAATCATTAGAGTTAACTTTTGAAACGAGTAATGGGAAGTCAACAAAAATTTCCCTTGAAAGTCCTGTTGAACCAGTAGATGCGGAACAAGTATCAACAGTCATGCAAAGTATTATTTCAGCTAATGCATTAAGCAGTGCGAACGGAGAATTAATTGCAGTGAAAGGAATACGCCTTGTTGAAAGAAATGTAACTGATTATGAGATTTAACGATTAGTAACGGTTTTTGAACAAATTGCTTAAGGGCTAATGGTTTCCATGCCAGTAGCCCTAAGGTAATAAAGAGATACTATGAGGAGGAACTTATAATGGAAGACTTGATTTCATTTATAAGCCAAGTTGGATTTCCAATTGTAATCAGTTTCTATTTGCTGAATAGAATTGAAACGAAACTGGATATTATGATCAAATCAATTCAAAGTTTACCCGAATTAATAAAAGGATAGAATGAAAGAGCTTCTCTATTAATTATAATTGTTTGAAAAATGAAAGGGTTTTCTATTGACAATAATAGTTAAAAATGTTAAATTTACATTAACCGTTATTAACGTATTTAGTATGTTATTTATTGATCGAACTTATATTTTAAGAGATTAATAGTTTAATGCTTATGCGATGAAAATGGTAATTAAAAGATGAAGCTAGCAAAGCTTTTTAGGAGGATTTTTTCACATGAAAAACGGTAAAGTTAAATGGTTTAATGCAGAAAAAGGATTTGGTTTTATTGAAGCAGAAGACGGAAATGATGTATTCGTTCACTATTCAGCGATTCAAGTGGAAGGTTTTAAATCTTTAGAAGAAGGCCAAGACGTTTCATTTGAAGTAGTAGAAGGTGCTCGTGGACCTCAAGCTGCTAACGTTACTAAAATATAATAATAGCATTCCTCATATAAAAAAGGTCAGATCTCTTAAAAGGTCTGACCTTTTTCTATACCATATCCCTCATTATATATAACCAGCTCTATTAGATTTATGTAAATAGAAATAATTGGTTTACTTTTTCTCTCATTCCTTCTCTTACAAAATGTTTGCTATAATGATAGAATATATGCTTTTATCTCCATGTAAATGCATTATGACTTTACTGCATGGAATAAATTGAAGTAAATAATAAGCGTAAATGCAGCTTATAAATAGTTGCATTTTCATAGGGTTACAAAAATTATTAGTAATAAGAAGCACTCTGCATATACGTACAATCTGATGAGATTAGAATGTAGCGCCCGATTGTAAACGAAGTGTATACAGGGTGCAGATATAGCAACAAACTTTACGAAAACAGCCAAAAATGCTTTTTCATAAAAAATTTTAGAGGTGAAAATAGTGAAATTTATTCATACTGCCGATTGGCATTTGGGGAAATTAGTTCATGGATTATACATGACAGAAGATCAACGCTTTATGCTGAAACAATTTATGGAGCTGGTAGAGAAAGAAAAGCCAGATGCTGTCATTATTGCAGGCGACTTATATGATCGCTCCATTCCGCCTACAGATGCCGTTAATTTACTGGATGAGGTTTTATATTTTATTAATGTTGAGCTAAATACACCAATACTTGCTATATCTGGAAACCATGATAGTGCAGAAAGATTATCTTTCGGAAGTTCTTGGTACCAGAAAAATCAATTTTATTTAAATGGAAAAATCGAAAATAGCTTTTCACCGGTGTCTTTAGCTGGGGTTAATTTCTACTTAGTACCATATTGCGAGCCAGTAGTAGTCAGAAAAATGCTAGAGGATGATTCGATTCTAAATCATCATGACGCAATGAAAGCCATTATTGGTAAAATGGAAAATAATTTGCAGATTAATGAACCAAATGTGTTGATTGGACATAGCTTTGTACTGGGGGGGAAAACATCTGATTCGGAGCGGATTTTATCTGTCGGTGGATCAGGCTGTGTCGGAGCTGAATTGTTTGCCCCCTTTGCTTATAGTGCTTTAGGTCATTTGCATAGCCCGGAGGCTATTAATCATCAAACGGTTAAATATTCAGGCTCCTTAATGAAATATTCATTTTCCGAAGCGAAGCAAAAGAAATCTGTGTCCATTATTGAAATGGATGAAAAAGGGAATTTTACGCAAAAATATCATGCGCTAACACCGGAGAAAGATATGAGAGAGCTAGAAGGTCATATAGAAGAACTGCTAGATATAAATTTTTATCAGCAACAAAAAGTAGATGATTATTTGAAAATAACTTTGCTTGATGAAGGAGCGATACTTGATCCAATCCAAAAGCTAAGACAAGTCTACCCAAATGTTCTGCACTTAGAAAGAAAAATAGAAAACAAAGATCGAAAAGATAAGTCTGTTTTGCAAGTGCAAAAGGAAATACAGCAAAATGAACTGGAATTATTTGCATCTTTTTACGAAGAAATGACTACTGCAACCTTTTCAGAAGAGAAAAAGGATTGGATGGCGAGTGTTATTAATCAAGTTCTAAGAGAGGAGGGACGAAAATGAGACCATTAAAACTAACCATGCAGGCATTTGGTCCATATGCTCACAAAGAGGTTATTGATTTTACTGTTTTAGGCAATCGTACAATGTTTGTCATCTCTGGAAAAACAGGATCAGGTAAAACTACTATTTTTGATGGGATTAGCTATGCTATTTACGGCAAAGCCAGCGGGGAAGATCGCAATGGGCAAGAATTAAGAAGTCAATTTGCCGATGATTCCTTATTAACAGAAGTCAGTTTTGAATTTAAATTAAAGGAAAAACGTTATCTCATCACTCGATCTCCTCAGCAAGAGAAGAAAAAAGAAAGAGGAGATGGATTTACGACAATTGGTGCGAAAGCTGAACTCTTTACATTCGATGAAGAAGGAAAGGAATTGCTTGTTGCTTCCTCTGTTCGTGATGTAGATGAAAAAGTGAAGGAAATTATGCAAATTGATAGCAATCAATTTCGCCAAATACTGATGATTCCACAAGGGGAATTTCGCAAATTACTTACATCAGACAGTAAAGAAAAAGAGAATATCTTGCAACGTTTATTCCATACAGAAATGTATAAGCGTATTGAAGATAAACTAAAGGAGCAGGCACAAGGACTAAAAAAGGAAGTTGAGCAAAAGGTAATATTACGTACAAATTCACTATCTAAAATAGCTGCAGTATTTAATAAAGATTTAATTGCACAAATGGCACAAGATAGTGAGAACGATGTCGCCATTCTCCCGCTATTAGAGCGAGAAATAGAGTCGATGGAAAAAGAGGTAGGAAGATTACAAACGAAGGTCGACGAGAAAAATAAAGAACGAGATGTCATTAAACAGCATTTATTTGAAGCAGAATCGATAATTAAGCAAATGAAGTTAAAAGAAGATCTTTCCACACGTTTAAAGGAATTGGAAAGTCAGAAAACGGAATATACAGAAATAGAAAAGAAAATCGATTTAGCCCAAAAAGCTGCCGTCCTTGCACAGCAAGAGGAAATTTGTCATCACTTAAAAAGACAAATTGATGATAGAAAAGAAGAAGAAAAGGCAATTCGAACATCTATAGAAGCGCTTAAAGCACAACTAATGGAAGCAGATCAACTATATAAGGAAGAGATAACGAAAGAAGAAGAGCGTAAACAATTAGCTAATTACCTTGTTGAATTGAAAAATATGGAAAAGGATGTTCTGCAGTATGCGGAAGTAGAAGGAAAGCTCCATCAATTAACAAAAGCGATGAAAAGCCATGCTTCTAAACAAGAAATCCTTCAAAAACAACGAAAAGAAAAAGAGATTACTATTCAAAAGTATAAAGAGCGGATAAAACAGCTAGACGGTATGAAGGAATTACTTCTAGATAATAAAGATAAAATTCGGAATCTGCAAACTATATTAGAAAGAATAAATGAATATATGGAAGTAGAACATACTAGCATGAAACGAAAGTCTGATGCCAATTCAAAAAAACAATTGCTAGATCAAGTATTAAATAGATATGATGATGCAAAAGCATTAGTAGAAGAACTTGAAAATAAGTGGATTGCCAACCAATCGCTTATTTTAGCAGCAAGTTTAAAAGTGGATGAAGCATGTCCGGTTTGTGGAAGTGTACATCATCCAAGTCCAGCAACAAATCATCTTCATACCGAAGATTTCTCTGAGGAGGATCGAAAAAGTGCAAAAAAGGATCTTGAAAGCATAGAAAAAGAAAAAACAAAAGCAGAAACTGCTTGGCTTGAGGCCAATACACAATGGAAATGGTATACAGAAGATGCAAAGAATAAGCTAAAAAAGGTTGTCGATGTCTATCCTTTATTTAGTGATGGGGATAGCGAGATAACAGCAAATACAATTAAAAATCAATTGCAGGAATTGAGTCTTGAGCAAAAGAAATTAGAGGCGCAAACAATAGAGATGGAAAAAATGAAGTTGTCTCTATCTGATGTTGAAGTGCAATTTCAAGAAGTGCAAGCACTACTTGAACAAACAACAGAAGTAATAAGAGAAACAACTATTGAATATACGGAACAAAATACAACCTTAAAAAAAATGCAGGATACGATTCCGGCCGACTTGAGAGAATTACCCAAATATAAAAAAGTATCGCAAGAAAGTATGCTGCGGTTAGAAAAATTGGAAGCTCAATTTGCTTTAGCTCAAGAAAAGTTGCAGAATACGAAAGAAAAATCACAAAAGGAGTTAGTTCGTTTAGAAAGCCTAGAAAAACAAATTAGGCAGCTATCCGAAAGCTTACAGACAGAAAGGGATATATTCTTAGAAAAAATGGCAAAGCAAGGGTTTCCAACCTATCGATCCTATGCAGAAAGTAAATTGCAGGAACAAGAAGTAGAAAAGCTAAAAGCAGCGGTTCAAGCATATCGAGAAGAGTGTCGTTCTGCTTCTGATCGCTTAAAGGATTTAGAAGTTGCACTTAAAGATATTGCGGTTCCAAATATAGAAGAGCTCGAAACGAAGCTAACAAGAATAGTGGAAGAAGAAAATAGATTCCAGCAAGAGCATACAAATATGATAATAAAACAAAAAGATAATAAAGAAATCCAAGCACAAGTACTTGAAATAAACCGGAAAGTAAAAGAATTAGAAAATCAATTTAATCTTGTTGGGCATTTATATGATATTTCAAGAGGTCAAAATGCACAAAGAATTACATTTGAGCGCTATGTTCTTGCATCCTTTTTAGATGAAATATTACTTCAAGCGAACAGTAGACTTAAAAAAATGACTAGTGGGCGATATAAGCTTGTCCGAAAGAGTGATCGATCAAAGGGAAATGTGCAAAGTGGATTAGAATTACTCGTATTTGATCAATATACTGGACAAGAAAGGCATGTTAAAACATTATCAGGAGGAGAAAGTTTTAAGGCAGCATTATCCTTAGCATTAGGTTTAAGTGATGTCGTACAAAATTTTGCTGGTGGAATCTCACTGGAAACGATGTTCATTGATGAGGGCTTTGGAACGCTAGATCCAGAGTCGCTAGATCAAGCAATTGAAACACTGATGGATATCCAAAATGCAGGACGATTAGTCGGGGTCATTTCCCACGTTCCTGAATTAAAGGATCGAATGGAAGTTAGATTAGAGGTTATTGCTGGACAGACTGGAAGCACTACTCGCTTTGAATATTTACATTAAAATATGGTAGAGACGGGATGGATAAGTCAGTGGCTGTATTGGCATGTCAAATCTAGAAAAGGGGAATCCTTCTGTCCATGATCTGGCATCTATTTCATGTCCCCAAAAAATTAACTATCGGTCCAAAATCATCGGCTTAATGAATGAAAACAACATCAGAAGTATGGGAGCGTAATTTTGCGAAAAAAAAGAAAGAAGCATGGCAGAAGCATTTTTATATTATTAATTTTTATCTTTATTCTTCTAATATATTGGAAATTAAATGTGCCTGAAAGAGACTATAGTGATGTGCCAATGCCTACTGAATTGAATCCTATTGTAAAGGAAAAGAAAGATATCCTTGTTCAAAAGGCAGGTGATATTGGAATTCGGACTGTCATTACAGAGGACTTTAGAAGTATAGAAGAGCAAGATCGTTTATATGAGCAAGGAAGAACGACAGATGGTTCAATTGTAACCAATGCAAAGGGCGGGGAGTCTTATCATAATTATGGACTAGCAATAGACTTCGCTCTTTTAGATATTAACGGTGTAGTCATCTGGGATATGGACTATGATGGGAATGGAAATGGCAAAAGTGATTGGATGGAAGTGGTTGAAATAGCAAAAGAATTAGGTTTTCAGTGGGGAGGAGACTGGGCTAATTTTAAGGATTATCCCCATTTTCAAATGGATTTTGGATTAACAATGAAAGATTTGCAAAAGGGCAAAAGACCAGAATAACAAAAAGAGGATGACATGATAATGTCATCCTCTTTTTGTTAACAATTTAGACTAATTCACTAAGTAAATAATGATAAATTAATTTTCCTGTTGCTTCAACAGAAGAAAAATGTGTACGTTCATAGGCATGTGAGGAATCAATTCCTGGCCCAATCAACGCATGTTTGATATCGTGACCAGATCGAATGGCAGCAGAAGCATCAGATCCATAATATGGATAAATATCTAGTTGGTATGGTACTTCATGCTTGTCTGCTAATTGAATAAGATGCTTTCTTAAAGCATAATGATAAGGTCCGCTTGAATCCTTCACACAAATGGATACAGTGTACTCGTCTGTTGATTGACCATCTCCCATTGCTCCCATGTCAACAGCCATATATTCAACAGTTTCTACAGGAATATTGGAATTTCCGCCATAGCCAATTTCCTCGTTATTCGAAAGAAGAAAGTTTGTTGTATACGGTAATTCAATGTTATTTTCTTTCAATTTTTTTATTAATAGTAAAAGAATCGCTGCACTCGCTTTATCATCTAAATGTCTTGATTTAATAAAGCCAGAAGGAGTAACCTCTACACGTGGGTAAAAAGATACAAAGTCACCCACAGCAATGCCAAGGTTATTCACTTCTTCTTGATTCTTAACCATTTCGTCAATGCGAACTTCCATATTGGCTTGATTACGCTCAAGCGTTCTGGCTTCTTTATATACATGGACAGATGCTTGATGAAGAAGGATTGTTCCTGTATATGTCATACCAGAAGAAGTTTCGATTATACAATTTTCTCCTTCAATGCTATTGTATGTGAAACCGCCAATTAAATCTAAGCGCAGTCTGCCGTTCGGTTTGATTTCCTTTACCATCGCTCCAAGTGTATCAACATGTGCAGTAAGCATGCGCTGTTTGTCTGTAATTTTTCCAGGAAGTGTCGCAATCAATCCTCCTTTATTATTTTGATAAGTAGAAATATTGGCCTCTTTTAAATATTTCTCTATAAATTGAATAATTGTTTCTGTATTCCCTGATGGACTAGTGACATTAAGCAATTGCTCTAATAGAGCTAAATATTCTTTTTGATCAATATGTATCAAATGAAATTCCTCCTTTTACTATCTACACCATTATACTATTAAAAAAATGAATATTAAATATGCTTGTTCGCTGTTTATCATACTTATGAATGGGGAAGAAAGAGAGGGCTGTGAGTATTTACCATTTTCATTTTAGAAAATATCTGCTATTATTCATTCTTGTCGAAAAAACACAAATTCTGTTCTTTTCGCCCTATTTTTCGTATAAATATAGATATTGCTGGAAATATTCATTAATTTAATGTAAGATGTGATTAATTTGAAATCTACTTTATGTAAATTTCTATTAATAGGAAGTAAAAGGAATAACCATTTTGAAAATGATATGTTATAATGGATAACGGCATTTTCATTAGCTGCTACTTCTTAACTAGGATGAACAAAAGGAAGGGCAGTAACATATGTAGATAAGGTAGCACTAATTAAGGGAAAATAAACAAATTACTTTAGAAATTGTAAATTTTGAATTGAGGTGAACGGGATTGAAAGGTACAGCAGAATTATTTCGTAAAATGTTATCTAAACATTCTTCTTTCTTTTTAATCGCCATATTTTTATTTTGGATGAAAACGTATATTGGATATAAGGTAGAGTTCAGCATTGGTGTACAAGGACCTATGCAGGAATTTCTATTATTTATTAATCCATTAAGCTCTGCACTTCTCTTTATCGGACTTGCTTTATTTGTTAAAGGGAAAGCACAGCCTGTTTATATTACGATTAATACAGCGTTAATGTCTGCTTTATTGTATGCAAACATTGTGTATTATCGATTTTTTACAGACTTTATAACAGTTCCAGTTGTAATGCAGGTAAAAGTTAATGGTGGACAGTTAAGTGACAGTATTTTATCATTACTTAAACCATATGATATTCTTTATTTCCTAGATGTTATTATTTTAATCGTCTTACTAGCAACAAAAGCGTATAAACCTACGATACAAAAAAATAGAAGAGCAGCAAAATCTGTTTTTGCACTAGCTATTTTGACATTTGTTATTAATTTAGGATTAGCAGAGGCAGATCGCCCGCAATTATTAAGTCGTTCATTTGATAGAAATTATTTAGTAAAATATTTAGGCGCATACAACTTTACCATTTATGATATCGTGCAAAACGCTAGATCTGAAAGTCAAAGAGCTTTAGCCGATAGCAGTGATATTACTGAAGTGCAAAACTTTATAAGTGCTAATTATGCTGAGCCAAATGATAAATATTTTGGAGTGGCTGAAGGTAAAAACGTTATTTACGTTTCATTGGAATCACTGCAAAGCTTTATTATTAATTATGAATTAAACGGAGAAGAAGTAACGCCGTTTTTAAACTCGTTAATTAAAGATGATAATACTTTCTATTTTGATAACTTTTTCCACCAAACAGGGCAGGGAAAAACCTCTGATGCTGAATTCATGATGGAGAATTCCTTATATGGAATGTCTCAAGGAGCTGTTTTTGTAAATAAAGCACAAAATACCTTACAATCAGCACCCGCCATTCTTAAAGGGGAAGGATATACTTCTGCTGCGTTCCATGGTAACTATAAAACTTTCTGGAATCGTAATGAAATGTATAAAACGATAGGGTACGATTATTTCTTTGATGCTGAGTATTATGATATGTCAGAGGAAAATACGAAAAATTATGGAATGAAGGATATCCCGTTCTTCGAACAAAGTATGCCTTTACTTGAAGGATTAAAGCAGCCTTTTTATACGAAGTTTATTACGTTATCCAACCACCATCCATTCGAAATGGATGAAGGCGATACGGACTTCCCAGCAGGGGACTTTGGTGATAATGCCGTAAACCATTATTTCCAATCAGCTCATTATTTAGATGAATCGATTCGCTTATTCTTTGAAGAATTAAAAGAATCTGGATTATATGATAATACAGTTATTGTTATGTACGGTGACCATTATGGTATTTCTGAAAATCATAATAAAGCAATGGCTCAAGTGCTTGGCGTCGATGAAGTAACACCATTTATGAACACACAGCTACAGCGAGTACCGTTATTTATCCATGTACCAGGTGTAGAAGGAAATGTAGTAAGTGAATTTGGTGGCGAAGTAGATGTTATGCCAACATTAATGCATCTTCTAGGTATTGATACAAAGGATTATTTACAAGTAGGTTCTGATTTACTATCTGAACAGCATCGTGAAACAGTTCCATTTAGAAATGGTGACTATGTGTCTCCAACCCTAACAAAAATTGGTGATAACTATTATAATGCTGATGGCGAGTTAGTTGATGCAGAACAAGGTGCTGAACAAGCAGAAGCAGCTGCTGCAGAATTACAAGCATCAGACAACATTGTCATGAAAGATTTATTAAGATTCCATCAGCCGGATGGATTCACGCCAATTAATCGTGATGATTATAATTATATAAAAGGTTCTACAACAACAACTGAAACTGAGGAATCAGTAGAAGAATAATGTGAAATAAAAAACCTCTTTCCAATTTGGAAAGAGGTTTTTTTGTCTTTAAAAAGAAAGGCAGAAAAATACTATAATAGATAATCTCTAAAGCCAAAGAATCTATAATTCTTTGGCTGAAATACGGATGTTTGAAGCTGTTTTTTTTGCTTATAAAAAGGCTCTAAATGTTCAAAAATATTTCATCAAATTCTTTTAAAAAAGACTTGCAGGTTAAGAAGGATGAGAGTATGATAACAATGAATATTTCAGAAATTGAAATAATTTTGATAAGAAAAAGGATGATATAGGAATGATGGAATCAGAACAGACGAATTCAGAAAATGAAAGGCTAAGCATCAAGAATGGAGTTTACACAACGATAATTTTGAACATCTCTAATAACTATTTTCCACTCTTTGCAATAAGTGTTTTAGGAGCAACCAATTATCAAGTTGGTTTAATTAGCTCGCTTCCTCCATTTATTGGAATGTTTGCGATGATTATTGGTTCATTGATCATTAATAGGCTTCAGGAGAAGAAGATGTTTACCGTGTATTCTTTTTTAGCTGCAAGGCTTTTTTTAGTTGGTATTGCATTAGTCGTTTTTATACCTGATAAATATCAAGTAATCGTCTTTATTGTTTTGGTTGGGATCATGAATTTTCCTTTTTCCTTTGCGAATTTAAGCTGGCAGGCATTTATAGGGGACATTATTCAAGAAGATAGACGAAGTGATTTTTTTAGCACAAGAAATAAAATGATGACTTTAATCGGGATGATCTCTACTTTTTTTATTGGCATATTTCTTCAATTTTTTGATAAAACAGATTCAATTCCTTTTGTTGGATTATATTTATTAGCTTTTGTATTAGGTTTGCTTGAAATAAATTATTTGAAGAAGCATGTGGAGCCGAAAAAGAAAGAATTGCCTAAAAAAAGGACTACGCATTTTGGGATTTCTGTGTTTAGAAATAAAGCTTTTTTATATTTTATCATTAGCGCCTTGTTTTTTAATTTTGCATGGCAAATGTGTTGGACCTTGTTTAGTATCTATCAAATAAAATACGCTGGAGCTACAGGATTATGGATCAGTTTATTTGCCGTTGCTAATTCAATTGGTCAAATTATTAGTTTTAAATGGTGGGCAAGAATGGCAGATAAACATTCCAATGCAAAGATGCTTATCTTAGTATCGCTTGGAATGGCAATCGCCCCATTCATCACGATCTTTTCAACCAATCTTGTTTTTCTTGTGATAACGAATATATTTGCTGGATTATTTGTGTCAGGTACTGTCTTAATGCTATTTAATCAATTATTGGATGTGACAAATGAGGATAATCGCAGTTTATGTATTTCTAATTATAATATTTTACTTGCGTTTGTTGCTTTTATTGCCCCACAATTTGGTGTATTTATTTTGGAAACAACGAATATTTATACAGCGATGAATATTTCTGGATTTTTACGAGCTTTTAGTGGGATATTTTTCTTTTTCCTCTATATATATTTAAAGAGGAGAGAAGGAGTTTCATTCAAACGCAAGATGGCAAAAATATAAATACACATAATAAATCCCATATCCGTAAAGGCTATGGGATGTCTATGCTTATTAAAGTGGAAAATTAATTCGGAATATGTTAAAATAAATGAATCTTTTAGTGATATCAATTTATCTTCAGTAAAATTCATATAATTTATCTATTATAATGATATCACATAATTGTTCTGCTTGTCAAGATAATTGATTAGGGGTGTATGCAATATGAGTAATAAAGAAGCGAAAGAAAAGGTCCAGGAACAAAAGAGGATAGATTTTGTTCGCAAGGAAATCGACGATAAGTTGAATGTGATGGAAAAAGACATTCACAATATTGGCGGTGATGTTGGTCAATTACGTTCAACCTTTTGGGAGGATGTTACGGTAAACCTTGATGAACCAGATGATGTTATTGAAACCTTTACGAGTATAAAACAACAAGCAGAGCTCCTTGGAGAACGGGAACGAACTTATGGGCAAATTCATCAGCAACAAAAGGTTCTTCAAAAATTGAAGGATACTCCTTACTTTGGCAGAATTGATTTCGATGAGGAAGGGGAAGGCACAGAAGAAATATATATTGGCATTGCTTCTTTTATGGATAAAAAAAATGAGACATTTTATATCTATGATTGGCGAGCTCCTATTTCAAGTGTTTATTATGATTATTCGCCAGGACCAGCATCTTATGAAACGCCTGGTGGGAAAATTGAGGGTGATTTACTATTAAAAAGACAATTTATCATCCGAGACGGGAAGCTTATCAGTTTATTTGATACAGGAGTAACGATTGGAGATGAGCTATTGCTTGAAGTACTTGGCAATAATGCTAATTCCATGATGAAATCAATCGTTGCGACGATTCAAAAGGAACAGAATCAAATTATACGCAATGAAAAAAGCAAATACTTACTTGTGCAGGGCGTGGCAGGAAGCGGAAAAACATCTGCTGCATTGCAACGTGTAGCTTATTTGTTATACAAGCATCGTGATACATTGAAATCAGATAATATTATGCTGTTTTCACCTAACCCATTATTTAATAGCTACGTGTCTACAGTCTTGCCGGAGCTTGGGGAAGAAAATATGCGCCAGTCTACTTTTTATGAGTATTTACAATCACGAATTGGAAAATCTTTTCAAGTAGAGGATTCCTTTTCCCAATTAGAATATTTGTTAACGGAAACGGACTCACTAAAAAAAGAAAATAGATTAAAAAGTATTCAGTTTAAAAGTAGTAAAGCGTTTAAAAAGCTTATCGATGAGTATTTAGATAATTTACATAAAGATGGTGTCGTATTTAAGGATATCGTATTTCAAAACAAAGTATTTATATCAAGTGAAGAATTGATGAGAAAATTTTATGAAATGGAGAGCCATATATCCATACCAAACCGAATGCAATTATTAATTGAATGGGCCCAAAAAGAAATGAAAAAGCATGCAAGAACCGAAAGAAAACAAGGTTGGGTTGATAACGAAATGGAGCTGTTGGATAAAGAGGAGTATTTGGAAGCATTTCATGCAGCTCAAAAAGAAGAAGACTTCGACTATTTCGATCAAGAGGAAAAATTCTTGCGGAAAATTATTGTTAATAAGCACTTTAAGTCTATCTATGCGGCTATTAAAAAATTGCGATTTATTGATGTTTCTGCTATGTATAAAGGGATTTTCGATTTAAGCTGTCCTGCACAATTAACGATGGACGAATGGAGAAGGATTGGCGAGCAAACCATCTTAAACCTGCAAAATAGAACACTGTCGTACGAAGATGCTACACCTTTTGCGTATTTAAAGGATAAATTGGAAGGAAAAAAATCCACTTCGGGAATTCGTCAAGTATTTATTGATGAAGCACAAGATTATTCTGATTTTCAAATTAATTACTTAAAAGAGCTATTTCCTTATAGCAAAATGACGCTACTTGGCGACATTAATCAAGCAATATATGCCCACCAGCATAATGAGATTGTTGCTAATGGAAAAAAGGAAGATGTCGAAAGCATCGTTTTAATGAAAAGCTATCGTTCGACCAAGGAAATTGTGGAGTTTACAAGAGGCCTTGCTGTAAATGGAGACAAAATCGAACCTTTTAATCGTCATGGTGAAAAACCACATGTAGTAAGTGTAGGAGATTCGGCTAAGCAAATAGATGATTTATTAAAGCGAATCGAAGACTGGAAGGGTAATGGCTATAAAACAATTGCAGTTATTTGTAAAACGATTAAAGAAAGCAGTAAAGTATACGAAATGCTTAAAGAGAAAGTAGAAGCAAGATTTATTCAAAAGGGCACCACATCCTATGAAAAAGGCATTTCCGTTATCCCTGCTTATTTAGCTAAAGGAATCGAGTTTGATGGAGTGATTCTTTATAATGCATCAAGCTATAAGGGCGATTTAGAAAAGGAATTGTTTTACACAGCCTGCACAAGAGCCATGCATGGATTAGCTATGTATATAGAAGATGGAATTCTGAATCCATATTTTGAGTGGATAAAGGAAGATACTTATGAGTTAATTGATGGAAGATAATATTTTTCTAAAAAAAGATAGATGAATTTAAAAGTGGTTGGAAGTAATAAGTAAAACGGAGCAGCCGAAATACACGAACTCGATGTTTCGCGAAACAGGGGAGAGCCCCTGTGACAAAGTGTATTTTGGCTGCTGCTTTATTAGTAAGTAATTTTTTTGGTTTTCTTACCAGACTTCTGCAAGTTCAAACCAATAATGGCAAATAGTTTGTAAGCCTTTATCATAATTTTCTAAATGGAAATGTTCATTTGGGGCGTGGAAATTTTCATCTGGTAATCCAAATCCCATTAACACAACAGGCAGATTTAAAATTTGGTCAAATGCTGCAACAATTGGAATAGATCCACCACCACGCGTATAGGAAGTTGGCACCTTATACACTGTTTCATAAGCTTTGCCAGCTGCTTGTATCGCTTTATGATCAAATGGCGTAACAAAAGGAGTACCTTTATCAAATAATTGAACTGTTACATCTACACCCTTTGGTTTATGAGCCTCAATATGTTTCTCTAATAATGCAACTATTTCTTCAGGATCCTGAGCAGGCACAAGTCTACAGGTAATTTTTGCACTAGCTTCTGAAGGGATAACGGTTTTTACGCCAGTTCCTTGAAAGCCACCTTTTATTCCATTGATTTCAAGAGTAGGACGCACCCAAAGCCTTTCTAAAGTAGAAAATCCTTCTTCACCGAATAGAGTAGGGGAGCCAGTTTGCTCGATGAAAGTGTCATCTGAAATTTGCAATGCTTTAAAGGCTTCCTTTTCATCTGGTGTTAAAGGTGTTACACGATCATAAAATCCTTCTACAGCAATTACTCCATTTTGATCGTGAAAGCTTGCTAATAGCCCGCTTATGGCAGCAATTGGATTTTGAATCGCTCCTCCAAATAATCCAGAATGAAGATCACTTCTTGGACCTTTAACATGAATTTCCATGCCACATAAACCACGAAGACCATAGCAAATGGTTGGTTTCCCTTGTTCTATCATCCCCGTATCGGAAATAACAATCACATCAGCACCTAATAACTCCTTGTTTTCTTCTACAAAGAGAGGAAGGGTAGGACTGCCAACTTCCTCTTCTCCTTCTATGCAAAATTTTATATTTACTGGAAGAGAACCATTTGTTTGAAGAATCCCTTCAATAGCTTTAATATGCATAAAAACCTGTCCCTTATCATCACTTGCACCTCTTGCATAGAGTTTCTCATCTCGTATTTCAGGTGAGAAAGGGGGAGTATCCCATAGTTCTAGTGGGTCGACTGGCTGTACATCATAGTGCCCATATACTAATACAGTAGGTTTTCCTTCTGCATGAAGCCAATCTGCATAAACAACTGGATTGCCTTTTGTTTGATAGATGGAAGCATTTTCTAAGCCTGCATTCGTAAGTGCCTGTACTAACCATTCAGCTGTTTTCTGTATATCTTCTTTATGCTCGGGGAGGGCACTGATACTTTCCAATGATAAGAAAGAAAATAATTCTTCCAAGTGGACATTTCGCTTCTCTTTTAAATAATCTTCAATCATTTTCATTTCTGTATTCCTCCAATTATTTCGATATGAAAAATAAATTCGTTATATAAAAAGAATATCCTCTTTTTTAGAAAATAAAATATATTGAAAAATCATAAATGATGATGTAAAATTACACCATTAGATGAAATTGTAAGAATTAAGGCTTGTTAAGAAGAAAGGATGCATGGAATGCAGAAGAATACGATTGCCATTTTTAATCGCATTTTGGAAATTTTATATACAAAGCAATACATATCAAACGAAAGTTATATGGACATAACTGCTGGCTTTGAACGGTATATAACAGATGAAGAGAAAAAGAAGGAGCTAGAAAAGGAAGGATTAGAAAAAAAACCTGTAAAAAAAGTAATTGTGAAAAAGCAGCCTGTAAAGGAAAAGAAAAAGTATACTGCTGAACAGCTCCGTGAACGAAATATAGGGGTGATGCTTTATTTAGGAGTAGCACTACTGCTAATAGGCGGGTTAGTCGTTGCGACTAGTAATTGGGACTCTATGCCAGGATGGATGAAAGCAGTATCGATCTTTTTTGTTTCGATTTTATTTTTTGGGGTTGGTTTATTATCGAAAAAAATTATCAAAATTGATCATACTGCATTTGCTTTCTTTCTCCTTGGGAGTCTTTTTTTGCCAATAGGATTTGTTTCCGTCAGCTTTTTTCAGCTAGCAGGGGACTATCTTTCTATGCATGGTGAAGGTCGATTTTTATTAGGGGTAATAGCTGGATTGGTATTATTCCCAATCTATACTGCTCTAGCTGTTTATTTAAAGTCTGGTCTATATAAAATCCTGACCATTGGGACAATAACTGGAACGCTTGCTTTTCTCTTTGCTTTCCTCCCGTTAGCTCAAGATGGATTCTTCTTTTTTATGATAATCTATCAATTTATATTGATATATGTTTTATTGAAGTGTCAGCATTTAAAATGGATACAATACTTTCAGAAGGAACTGACACCAATTGTTCAACTACAGTTAATTTTAACTGCATTATTTATGACATTTCTATTTGATAGCAGTATGATAAATGGTTTTTATTATTTAGTAATCAGCAGTCTTTTCATGATGACCGTTGCGTTAACGAAACGAAAGCATGATCATTTTTTTATTACCATTGCAATTGCGTTTGGTCTTTATCGAATTTTCACCAATCCAATTCTTCAAGACTTATTACCAGTAGCTTTTGCTTGCTTTAGTATTCTCCTTCTCTTTTTTGTGTTTATCTTAAAAGAGAAGCTGGAATGGGGAAAAGTTTGGGAGTTTACAAGCTTTGTCATTGCACTTGCCACTTTTTTCGTAACTATTGTATTTTATGGGGAACTTTTTCTCGAAGGCAGTATGTATTTAGTGTTTGCTTATCTCTTACTGGCCGTTGAATTTCTTCTTTTAACGAAAAAACTAACATATTCGTTTATTCGTTATTTGCCAGTTCTTTTTTTGAACCTAGCTTTATGGAATATAGCTGTATTGTTTTCGTTAATAAACGATGTTGATAGCTTATTCCTTGTAATCTATGGAATAAATATAGTGCTATTATTTCTGTTAGGCATATTTAATAAGTGGCATTATTTACAAGATATTAGAAAGGAATCTACCATCTATAATGTATCCTGGATGGTGTTAATAGCCTTTTTATCAACAGCAATTTTTATTGGAAAGTGGTATATTCCTGTCATGATAGGAGGAATAGCATTAAGTCTATATTTAGGAAGGCGCTTGATAAGAAATAAAACGCATAACCAACTCCTTTCCTATCTCATTCCGATTACTGTTTTTGGTGTTTATTTTACGACTGCAGAGACATTCAGCTTTATACAAGAACAAGGACTATCGTTATCGATTGCGATAGGAAGTATATTCACCGTCATAACTGGAAGTTTGTATGAAAGACTGGATAAGAACATGGGAAGGATTGGTTATTATATTGGTCAAATCTTGTACGGCTTTGGATTGCTTCTAATTCTTGAATATTTCACATTAAACAAATGGGTCACAACTGGAATGTATTTAGTAGCAATCCTTGTTTTTTACGATTTATATCGAAAAATAAAAAACAATCTTATCGCATGGCTAATTGGTATTGTTAGTTTGATTAGCTATTTAACCCTTGTTGGTTCTATTTGGAACAGTGATACATTTCTTTTTGAAACGCTTATGAAGTATGGATGGATTGGCCTGTTTATTATTGCGTTAGGGCTAAAACATACATCATTTAAGCTTCCATTCCTAACGATTTCCCATGTGTATATTATTGGAAGTATGGTCATTGATCGTTTATTTATAGGAAGTGATTCCTTCCTTCCGTTTATCTATTTGTTCATTGTTTATAGCATAAGTATCTATTTAGTTGCGAATAAATATGTGAAAATGGCTTTTCGATATGGTAGCTATCTATCTAGTTATCTCTTTCTAGCGACAATTATCTCATTTGATTTTGCAGGAGGAAATTCGTATCAACTTGCATTTATGGTACTGTCAATTGTTTTATTTGGTTTGTACTTTCTAACACAGAATAAGGTAGGGCTTCTTTACTTTTTTCTACCATTTAGTGTATTAGGGATTATTTCTTGGCTGTTTGCTTACCCATTTTCGACGGTCAGTTATTTTGTAATCCTACTATATATTATGATTGTGCTGCTTGTAATTCATTTGGAGAAACTGCATTTATTCTCCATTGGAGGAGTTGTCTTCCTGCTTATCAATAATGAAATATTGATGTATGCAAAGGAGTTTATCCCATTTGATCGTTATGTATTTACTTGTGTTTGGGGAGTAATGTTTTTGTTTATAAGTACGACAGTCTACTCGTCCATATTGAAGTGGAAGGAAGATGGGGAAAAATGGATTGATTTTTATCTAATTGGTAGTATCCTTTCTACAATATCGTTATTTGGAGTGGAAACAACCTTTAATTGGGATATTATAATACCAGGATTGTTCCTTTCTTTTCTAGCTTATTTGCAAATTAAACGAGTTAAAAAAGAAATCGAATGGATACCTAAACTTGTAAGCATATATTTGTTGCTCGTTCCGTATTATTCGTTTCTAATGATTATTACTATCAAAGAATATATTGTGACAGAGTTAGTTGTATTGCCTTGGATAATCATGGTAATTGCTACAAAGAAAATAATAAGTAAGCTAATGACATTACACTATATTGAATGGGGAGTGATCGTTATTGTAGCTCTTATATTAGCTATAGATGGATATATTTCCCATACTATCTATGATGCGATAATCTTAGGTGGTCTTGCTATTTTGTCCATTCTCTCTGGTTTTTACTTCCGGTATAAATCCTATTTCTTTGTTGGTATTGGTGTACTTGTTCTCAATGTTTTGTTACAAACAAGACCATATTGGGGGAATTTCCCATGGTGGGTGTATTTATTAATTGCTGGGTCCATTCTCATTGCGATTGCAAGTATTTACGAAATGCAAAAACAAGGGAAGCAGCCTTTAGCTATTACAAAGCTCCTTGATTGGAAAAATAGATTACTGCTATTTTTAAAAACATGGAAATAATATAATGGCCTGGACGGTTAAAAGTTCAGGCCTATTTGTTTACTAGAGCAATTGTATTTATTAATTCAGCGGTAACAATATATCTCTTCGGTGCATTTCCAATAAAGGCAAAAGGATAACATGTGGTTAAGGTAAGAATTGGTCTGGATTTAGGGGTTAGAATGGTTGAATCATTTGAATCTACAATGGAGAATTTTGTAACTTTATATTCATAATCATTTTCTCTTGTTTCGAGAATTAATGAATCATTCTTTTCTAAATCCTTAAGGAATCTGAAAAAAGTATCACGATGTCCAGACAGTACAATATTATTGTTTTCGCCAGGTAGAGCACTTTTTCGATAGTGACCCGCACCTTTTTCTAAAATTTTTGCACTTGTCCCTTCATAGATGGGAATAGACTTCTTCGTATTTGGGACAATGATTGCTCCAATTTTTTCACCTGGTTGTACCTGTCTTAAATTGGATAAGGCCATTTGTCTGCTGGGCTGAAAAACTGGTTGCTCTATAATGGCATTAATCTTCCAATAGCTAGAAAGAGAATAGAAAACCATTATCAATCCTATCGATAGGAAGAAAACTCCAATTTTATTGGGCTTATTCATAAGATGGTTTCCTAAAGGTTAATAACACGCCTATTAGTACAAGCATGTATCCAATACATAGGATGACAGGGAGCGGTGATGCTGTATTTGGAAGCTGTGCTGCATAGAGAGTAGCTAAACCTTTTGTTACTTCGGTCAATTCTACCATTTTATCTACTGCATCGACAGAGGAAACCATGTCTGGTGACACAATGGCATCTCCAATTAACGTATTGTTGGTATCATATAATTCAATTGCAACGGTTGTATCCATTTGTTTATTAAAAAGATCACTTAGTGCAAGCTCTTTTCTTTTCCCATTATCATCAATACTTATTAGTACAGGCTTCATAGCTGTTGTGGTAAAAAAATCTTGCCAAAAATGAGTTAACGCTGCATTTTCTTTATCACTAATCTCGCTTTCTTGGTCTATTTCTTGGAATCGATTTAAATTTTCTTTCCATTCCACGACTTTTGCTGCGAGTAAGGTAGGGCTTTGTTTATTTAAGTGCCCGTAAAATTGCTGTTTTTCTGTGTCGTCAAACCCGATATTCTCAAGAAACTCTTCTAATTGCAGCATTTTCTCTTCATGATTTTTATAAAAATCAATGGCAACCTCTAAATCTTCTAAAAACCAAAAATTCTCTACTGTTTCATGATAGCCTGCCAATAAGATATCTAATTCTTCTTTTGTCATCGAATTTTGAATAAGCAGTTCTTCCAGATTTGTAGGAGTGATAGGGGTGCCCAGCTGTTTTTCTAATAAATGTATATTATCAAAATCATTAACGTTTAATCCTTTAAATGTTAAATATTCTTCTAAATCATCTGTAGTCCAACCGAGTTTACTAGCTAAAGTCTCTATTTCTTTTTCACTTGGAGAAGCGAATGCAGGTGTTGCTTGCATGCATACTCCTAAGAAAAGAAGAAGAGAAGGAAGAATTTTTTTCATTAAGACAAGTCACCTCCATAATTCTATTGGTAGTGTTTGTCATTTTATGAAAATAATACGTGAATAGGAAAATTTATTTTGGGAGGAAGTGGAGGATAGGGCTGATGAGCAGTGGGGGTATGATTGGAAAAAGTAATATATGTTTCAAAGCATGATAGAAGATATATTGTCCGGTCGTCAGTGCCCAAAGCGAGAGCACAGCATTCTAAAGGCAACAGAAGGATAGCCTAAAACATCCAAAAATGGGAGCGTTAGAGTTAGAGGATAAAAGACAAAAACTTAACTCGATAATAATTAGGCTATCCATCCATTCCAATCATCTTTACGAATCCATTTTAATCGTTCTACCAGGGGTGAATTTTGCTACTTCATCTAACTTATTTTCTTTTGCTGAAATATGGCTTGGAGTAATTTTATAAATAGCTGTTTTACTCCCCAATGCCGAGACATATCTTTCTAAATGAGATTTAGCGAGCGGTTTCTCATAATATCCAGGTACATACTTATTTAGCATTGCCTGCATGACATCACGGCTTTCATTGATATTCTCAAGCAGTGTAACTTCTCCGAAGACTATAACACTCATATAGGCAGTATCTACTTTAGCTGGTATGGGATTGCTCATCACGCCTCTTGCTTCACTGACAGTAAAGCAAGCATGGTTATTTTTAAGGATAATCCGCGTTTTTCTGCCTTCACTGGCACCGTGAAAGTATAAACATTCATGGAACCAAACATAATTTAATGGAATAACATATGGAACATTTTCATCCACTAATCCAAGATGCCCTATATTTGTTTTATGTAAAAAATCATTAATTTTTTCCTTGTCTGTCACTTCCATCGTTGATTGTCGCATCGCATTCATTATTTATTCCATCCCTTCCTTGTATTGTTTCTATATTTTAAAATATAAATAGTCATTTCAATAGGAACAGTTTAAGATAATTTTATAGGTACAAATTTAAATAGCATCGAAAAATAGGGGGAAGAACGTGAATATTGCGATTCATTTGCATAAAGATAAGAAGGAGCCTGTATACATACAGTTGTATCACTATTTTAAACAGGAGATTTTGACAGGGAAAATAGAAGCTGGGACAAAGCTACCGTCAATTCGCTATTTAGCGAGTTTCTTGCATATTAGCAAAAATACAGTGATTGATGCATACCAACAATTATGGATGGAAGGATATGTGGAGAGCAAGGAGAAAAGTGGCTATACGGTTGTTGCATTACCTAGCTATGAATATACAGCACAGCAACAGAAAAAAGTAGTTGCAAAAAGTCCAGAGACGGGTACAAATGCTTGTATAGACTTTCATTATGGAGATATTGATGGGGTTAATTTCCCTCTAAACGGTTGGAAGAAGACGATTAAAGCCGTCATGGAGGACAATCAGACCCACTGGATGAAGTATGGCAATAAACAAGGAGAATTAGCATTAAGAGAAGAATTGGTTGGGTATTTATATAGATCTCGGGGCATTCAAACTACTGCTGACAATCTTGTCATTACGGCAGGGACAGAACATTTAATTCATCTAGTGCTATCTCTTATGGAAGATAAGTCCTTATTTATTGGGATGGAAGAGCCAGGATATGATGGAGTACGAAATGTATTTATGGAAAGGGGAATCCCGATTCAATCAATACCTGTTTTAGAAGAGGACGGGCATGACTTGTCGGCACTTCTAAACAGTGCATGTAACCTTACATATGTTACCCCTTCTCATCAATTTCCGATAGGGAAGATTATGCCTATTGGAAAACGTATAGAGCTATTAAAATGGGCAGAAAGAAGAGATGGCTATATTTTAGAAGATGATTATGACAGTGAGTTCCGTTTTCAAGGAGCGCCAATTCCAAGCATGAAAGCCATTGATCAACAGGATCGAGTCATTTATTTAGGGACATTTTCAAAGGCTTTTTTGCCATCTCTACGAATAAGCTATATGATTTTACCAGACGTGTTGCTTGAAAAATGGAAAGAAAAAAGGAGGCCTGATTCACAAGCAAGCTCTCCACTTTTACAGCAGGCATTGGCAAGCTTTATTCATAACGGAGATTTTGAACGCCATATTAAGCGAATGCGCAAGGTATATGAAAGAAAATATGTGTTCTTAGTCCAATGCATAAAGGAATATATGGGAGAGCAAGTGCAAGTAATTGGGGAGAAGGCTGGTTTACATTTACTTATCCGTATTCCAAATAAAGAAGATAGATTTCTTGAAGAAGCAGAAAGAATAGGGATTAAAATTTATACAACGGAATCTTATTATACAGAGAAAAAAGACAGATATCCTTTTTTACTAGGTTTTGGGGGATTGGATGAAAAGGAAATAAAAGAAGGAATACAACGATTAGCACGTGCTTTATTTACATAAGGGAGGAATAGTTTTGGTTTCCGTAATAACGTTTATTATTGGGATAATAGTTGCTTTTTTTACTTTCTTTCTATTGGACAACTATTTTTCATTTCCTGTCACTCTGAATATATTAATTTGTTATATTATAGTCCTAATCATCATGTACTTAACAACATTGATTAGTGTTAACGCAACGAGAAATATAAATAAATTGGAAAAGCTATTTAAAAAAAATAGAAAGCATCCCTATTACAGCTTTGTTTATGCGATAAGCAATAAAGACGATAAAAGGGTGATTACGAGCTATCGGAAACTGATAAAACAGAAAAAGTATCAGTCTCAGTATGCTCTTTTCACGATTATATTTTCTCTTTATTTTGATAAGACGTTATATCTTGGGGAAGAGGTAGAGAAAATAAAGAAATCAGAACAAAAGCTGTACTATCGAACATTGATTTTTATTAAAGAAAATAAATTAGCAGAAGCTAATAAGTCGATGAAAGCGATAAAGAAAAAATGGATGAAAGAAGCACTATTAGCAGAAATTGCGTTAAAAAATGGGGAAGAGGACATTGCGAAAAGGCATGCTAAAAGTGCTTTAAAGCATACAAAAGGCATCCAATATTATACATTGTTAAAAACATATGAAAGGGAATTATCTTTATAGATTTTGAATTGGGACAGAAGATGATTGCAAATAGTTCTGTTGCTTTTCTTTCTGAATGAAAATTTCAAGAATTTGATTTGTGTATACAGCATGTATTGGATTTTGAGTTATAGCAATCGGAAAATCAATTGTTCTCCTCTTTTCCTCAGAAGAAATCGAATCTTGAAGGAATGCCTTAATAATTAGGAGATTTTTTTCAACTGAAATATGAATATCGCCTGCCCGGCAATTTGGTAAAAATGCTTCGACAATATACTCCTTCTCTGTTTCATATACATCAATGCGAAATTCTGCTTCATCTAATACGGAAGTAAGTGGATCAAGAAAATGATTTTTAAACCATTCATCCATTAAATGAATCCAGTTATCATCATTCATATTAAGTCCTCCTTAGTATATGTAGCATATTCTAAAGAGGGGGAAAGAGTGACGGAGAATCTACAAAGTATAGGGGAGAATACTCTCCCCTAAGAAAGACAAATAATTTTAATCCTCATTTTCAACATAAGGTTCATGCTCATATGCAGGCAAGTCACCAAATGTTGTCATAATGCCTTCTTCGTCTAAGCTTTGTTCATATCGTTTATGCTGCTCATTCGGATAGACAGTTATATTTTTCCCTTCTATATCAACACCGATGAAATTTTCGTAATCTTCCACATAGCCAATATTCTCATTGCTCTCTGTGTATACGTCATTATAATGATCAAAGTCTGGATGGGCAAAATCAGATGGCGTCTCGGATGTTCCCCAGCTAGAAACCTCCTGCCAAGAATCCTCTGCATCAAATACGACAGATTCATCTTTATTATCCATATCAAACTTGCCGAAAGGAGGCATTAAAATTTCTTCTTCCACAGGTCGCTTTTCAGAAATTTTCTGATCAGGAGAATGTTCCCTACAATAAAGTGTAGTAGGAATAACCTCCAATCTTTCAATCGGTATATCTTGAGAACAGGTTGCGCATTTTCCGTATGTTCCTTCGTCTATTGCTTTTAAAGCATTTAAAACTCCCATATATTCATGATGATAATGTTCAGCAAGGGCGATATCCTTCTCACGCTCATAAAGCTCTGTTCCTTCATCACCTGGATGATTATCATAACTTGATAACTCTCCAACAGATTCATGGTAATGCCCATCTTTCAATCCTAAATTATCATTTTGATCAAATCTTACTTCTAAATCTCTTTTCTGTTCATCTAATACTTTTTGAAAATGGGACATTTGTTGTTTATTTAGCATAAGAACCTAATCCTTTCAAGAAGTCATTTGCTTTATTAGTATGAGCAAAAGAAACAAGAACATTAAAGGGAAAATGTACATAATTTTATTTTCTCTTTTACTGAAATAGAGAGGATTTATTATAAAGGGAATTAATTGTTAAATATTGTTAGTGAGATGACAACGAAAGAAGGAGAAAATAGCTAAGTAATTCTTATTAAGACAGGAGGTAATTGGTCATGGAAAGCAAAAGCTTGACTCCACATGAATCATTGGATTTACATGAAGTTATCAATTTTAAAACACTATGCATAGCAAAATCAAAGTTAATGCAAGGTCTTGTTTTTGACCAAGACTTAAAAAATTTAATGAAAAAAGATGTTGAACAGTCTATTCTGGCACTGTCAGAACTACAAGAAATGTATAAGAATGGCCCATTTGAAACGGTAATCCCAGAAATGCGTCCAACACCAATTTTAGATGGAGAGGAAGGTATAAAAGTTGAACAATGACTATCTTGATCCCATTAATGCATTAAATATGCCAGAGCTTGCTGATACAACCTTAGCAACCGATTTTCTTATTCGCGCTAAAGAAGGAGTAAGAAATTTAGCAGTAGCACTAACTGAAACAGCATCACCTGATTTAAGAATTCTCTTGCGCAAACAGCTTAAGCAGGCAATTCAAATGCATCAAGAAATTACCGAATTGATGTTGGAAAAAAAGTGGTTTCATCCCCATGATTTAAGTGAGCAATATCAATTGGACCAGCTTTCTGCAAAGAATACAATAATGATTGGAAATATGAACTTATTTACTGGTGAAACAAATCGCAAAGGAATGTTTGATCGGACACCTGATGCGCATTAAACTTGGAGGGTATATGGAATGAAAGCAGTAACATATCAAGGAATTAAAAATGTGGAAGTGAAAGAAGTAGAGGATCCGAAGATTTTAAAGGCAGATGACATGATTATAAAGGTAACGAGCACTGCTATTTGTGGATCTGATTTGCATTTAATTCATGGAATGATTCCAAATTTAGAGGAAAACTATATAATTGGCCATGAACCGATGGGAATTGTGGAAGAAATTGGACCCGGTGTAACGAAACTAAAAAAAGGGGATCGAGTCATTATTCCTTTTAATATTGCTTGTGGAGAATGCCAGTATTGTAAAAATAATTTGGAGAGTCAATGTGATAATTCCAATGATCATGGAGATATGGGTGCCTATTTTGGCTATTCAGGAAATACAGGTGGCTATCCAGGCGGCCAAGCAGAGTATCTACGGGTGCCTTTTGCTAATTTTACCCATTTTAAAATTCCAGAAACTTGTGAGGAGCCCGATGAAAAGCTAAGTGTAATTTCCGATGCAATGACAACAGGTTTTTGGAGTGTTGATAATGCAGGTGTTAAGGAAGGTGATACGGTCATTGTATTTGGTTGTGGACCTGTTGGGCTTTTTTCACAAAAGTTTGCTTGGCTAAAAGGAGCAAAGCGTGTGATAGCTGTAGATTACATTGATTATCGGCTTCAACATGCTAAACGGACGAATAAGGTAGAAATAGTTAATTTTGAACAGCATGAAAACGTAGGAAACTATTTAAAGGAAATCACAAAAGGTGGAGCAGATGTTGTAATAGATGCGGTTGGAATGGATGGGAAGATGAATGACCTAGAATTTCTAGCAAGTGGCATGAAGCTACAAGGCGGAACAATGAGTGCCCTAGTCATGGCAGCCCAAGCAGTTCGCAAATGTGGAACCATTCAACTAACAGGGGTTTATGGTGGTAGATATAATGGTTTTCCATTAGGGGATATTATGCAGCGCAATGTTAATATTCGTTCTGGACAAGCACCGGTTATTCATTATATGCCATATATGTTTGAATTAGTCTCTAGTGGCAAAATTGATCCAAGTGATGTAGTTAGCCACGTTATACCTCTTAGTGAAGCAAAGCACGGCTATGAAATTTTTGATACGAAAACAGACAATTGTATAAAAGTTGTTCTCAAACCATAAGGAAAGAAGGGAATAAAATGAACTATTGTTTACATGAGGTGCTAGAGGTTCAAGAATTAGCTACTTTTAAAACGATTTGTTTGACAAAATCCAAAACAATGCGTGCGTTAGTATCAGACCCTCTGCTAAAAGATATGATGATGGAGGATGTAGACCTTTCAACTAGACAGCTACAAGAATTTTCCTCTATCTTATCAAAAGCGAAAGAGATGGAAGGCTTAGGAGTGAAAATGCAATGAATTCTATTATTGAATATTTGACAGGCATGGATGCTTTAACCGATCAAATTATTGCGACTGATTTATTAATTTCAGTAAAAAGCGGAATCAGAAATTATTCTATGGCAATAACGGAAACTGTTCATCCTGAAATAAAAGAGATACTCGGACGTCATTTAGATGAAGCACTTGATATGCATGAAAGATTATCAAGTTATATGGCTGAAAAAGGCTGGTATCACGCTTTTGAGCCAAAGGAACAAATCAATCTTAATTTGCAAAATATTGATACAGCCTTAAATTTGCCTATATTGTAATGAAAAAATAGGAGAAGTTCGTGGAGACGAGATTACATGAATTATTCACAATGACAGCTTACTGAAGGCATGAATCATTTCATAACTAAAAAAACAATTGGCTTGTGTTACCATACAAGTTTGAAAAAATACTATTGAAAGCATTGGCTAAGATTTATTCAGTATAAAAGATAACGGAGACCGGTTTCCTCTTGAAATCGGTCTCACTATCTTAGCAAAGCTTTGAACAATATTTATCAAGTGAAGAATAGGATATTCACTTTTGATATATGGACTATTTTGGATTATTCTCCGTTTCTTTTTTTGAATCCTTGTACAAAGTGTATGCTTCCCTACTGATAAGTATATTATCTTCTTGTATTTTTGAAGCTGTATTGGAACTACTACTTCCTTCTGATTTCTGATTCTGCAGTGCTTGAATCTGTTCTTCTATTTCAGAAATTTGCTTTTTAAGCTGTTCAATCTGTTTTTCTCTTTCTTCTTCTTGAATGCTTTCATTTTGCTCAATTTGAGTTTGCTGTGATTGTAATTGTTGCTTTTGGGCTTCTAATGTTTTAATTTGATTGGTCACATCAGAGGAACGGGTGCTTGTGCTAGTAATTCCTGTGCTGGTATTTGAAATAGATTGTATCATGCTTTCTCTTTCCCTTCCTATTTAATAATAATTAATTATAAGAAAGATTTCTTTATTTTTTCTTAAGATTTTATAGCAAAGCTTTAAAATAACGGCATGATAGATAGGTTTATAACTAAAAAAGAGTCATTTCACCTAAGTATAAAATGACGTATCTAGGACAAATTACAGAAGAATAGATAAATAATTTTAATGGGAGGAAATACTATGTCAGTTGAAGAGTATTGGAGTAAAATTAACCATGCAAGTGCGAAAGTATCCTCTTTAATTAGTTCCTATTGGCATGAGCATTCTGATTGGACTAGCTGGCAATTTTGGATTATTCTAACCTGTTTAATTCTCCCACTTATTGTTCTTTTAATAAAACTGGATAAAGGGAAAGCACTTCAAATTCTATTCTTTGGATACACTGTACATATGCTATGGACTTATACAGAAATAATATTGATCAGATTGGGGCTTATGGATCATCATTATTTTCTTCTTCCGTTCTTACCACAAGCCATTGGAATAACATCTTCCTTTCTTCCCGTTTCTTTTATGCTATTATATCAGTATTGTATAAAACAGGATAAGAATTATCTATTATGGTCCATAGTATTGGCTGCTGTAATTGCCTTCCTATTTGTTCCTATTGAAAAGAAAATTGGATTTATTGCCCTTGTAAAAGGACTAAATAATTTTCATGTTTTTTTAATAGATGTTATTATTTCAATGCTTGCTTATGGATTGACAAAATTCTTTGTTGCTTTTTATCAGAAGTAAAAAGAGCCCAACTCAACTTTGAGAAGGCTCTTTTTACCACATATATGATCATGTAAATGTGTGACAAGTATAATATATTAAAAATAAATTAGTGTTGCTTACATATCATGGTGGTTGTTATGCTTTTGTCTTGAATGGTTACGATTTTTAACCTTTTTGCTACCGCTAAGTGGCTCGGGCTGTCCTGATTGATTCCCTTTAGGCGCGTTTCTTCTCATATCTTTGCTATCATTTTTGTTCATTTGTATTCTCTCCTTTCGTTTTTTCATGAAGAGGTATTGCTTCACTACCTTTATAGAATGGTTTTTCAAGCCGACATTTATACCGCATATTTTTATGATTCTCTGCACAACTTATTGGTAAGCAACATGAATATATAATGCAGGAGGATATGAACATGCCTTATCATAGTAATAAACAAGAAGCTTTTCAAGATGCCCAACGAAATTTGTATGAAACGCAGAATCTTTATCAGGATATAGTAAAAGACTCAGCTAATTATGGACATCAGCTTAAGCATTTAAAACAAGAAATAAATGAAACATATCAACAAATTGAAAATGCTTTGGAAGTAGCTTCTGAGCATCAAAAGGAGCAATTAGAAAGCTTTCAAAAAGATTTAAAAAGTATTGTTGACGAAGTAAACGAAATCTAAAATAGGAGACCATCTGAAAAGCCAGTCTTTTTCGATGGTCTATTTTTTCAGCAAGAAAATGAAAGTCAATAAGAAAAACTTATCGTATTTGATAACTTACTTGTTATTTACTTATCATGCTCCTTGTATTAAAATTATAGATGGTAAATAGATAATAGAGTGATCAAATTGTTCGACTATTTTTCTATTTTTGGTATATGATTACAATGAGGGGGTAATACATATGGCAAAGGATTTTTATAATGCCCGCCAATCATTTGAAGTAGGTGGGAAGCGCTATCATTACTATCAATTAGCAGCTTTGGAAAAGAAGGGAATCGGTAAAGTATCGAAATTGCCTTATTCTATCAAGGTGTTACTAGAATCAGTTTTACGACAAATGGACGATTTTGTTATTAAACAAGAGCATGTAGAAAATCTTGCAAAATGGGGAACGGATGAGGTAAAGGAAATTGATGTTCCATTTAAACCTTCGAGGGTAATCCTCCAAGACTTTACAGGCGTTCCTGCAGTTGTTGACCTTGCTTCTCTACGAAAAGCAATGGCTGACTTAGGCGGAGATCCTAGTAAAATTAATCCTGAGAAACCAGTAGACCTAGTTATCGACCACAGTGTCCAGGTAGATAAATACGGAACTCCAGATGCATTAAAAGCAAATATGGAATTAGAATTCGAAAGAAATGCAGAAAGATATCAATTCTTAAGCTGGGCGCAAAAGGCATTTGATAATTATCGTGCCGTACCGCCAGCAACCGGTATCGTTCACCAAGTAAATTTAGAATATTTAGCAAATGTAGTACATGTTAATGAAACGCCAGAGGGCGAATACGAAACATTCCCAGATACATTAGTTGGTACTGATTCTCATACAACAATGATTAACGGTATCGGTGTGCTTGGCTGGGGTGTTGGTGGAATTGAAGCAGAAGCAGGTATGTTGGGACAACCTTCTTATTTTCCAGTACCAGAAGTAGTAGGGGTAAAACTTGTTGGTGAAATGCCAAACGGTTCTACTGCAACAGACCTAGCCTTAAAAGTAACACAAGTACTTCGTTCAAAAGGTGTAGTCGGAAAGTTTGTTGAATTCTATGGACCTGGTGTCCCGCAATTACCACTTGCAGACCGTGCAACCATTGCGAATATGGCACCAGAATATGGAGCAACTTGTGGATTCTTCCCAGTCGATAAGGAATCTTTATCCTACATGCGCTTAACTGGGCGTTCCGAAGAGCAAATCAATGTTGTTGAGGCTTACTGTAAAGAAAACGGTTTATTCTTCGATCCGAATTTAGAACCGGTATATACAGATGTTGTAGAGATAAACCTAGCAGAAATTGAGCCAAATCTTTCTGGTCCAAAAAGACCGCAAGATTTAATTCCACTTTCTAAATTGAAAGAGGTATTTAATGCGTCTGTAACAGCACCAGAAGGAAACCAAGGTTTTGGCTTAAAAGCAGACGAATTTGATAAAGAAGTAGTAGTTGATTTTGCAAATGGAGATTCCACTACAATGAAGACTGGCTCTGTTGCAATTGCGGCGATTACAAGCTGTACAAATACATCCAATCCATATGTATTAGTTGGTGCAGGATTAGTTGCGAAAAAAGCAGTAGAAAAAGGTATGGAAGTACCTAAGTTTGTGAAAACATCTTTAGCACCAGGTTCTAAAGTAGTTACTGGTTATTTAAGAGATTCTGGACTACTACCATATTTAGAGCAAATTGGATTCAACCTTGTAGGTTATGGATGTACGACATGTATCGGTAACTCAGGTCCGCTTAAAGAAGAAATTGAGAAAGCTATTTCAGATTCCGATTTACTTGTAACAAGTGTATTATCTGGTAACCGTAACTTTGAAGGCCGCATTCATCCGCTAGTAAAAGCAAACTATTTAGCTTCACCACCATTGGTTGTTGCTTATGCACTTGCTGGAACAGTGGATATTGACCTACAAAAAGAACCTATTGGAAAAGATAAAGATGGTAACGATGTATTCTTTAAGGATATTTGGCCATCTACAGAAGAAGTAAACGAACTAGTTCATCGAACAGTTACGCCTGATCTATTTAATAAAGAATATGACAGAGTATTTGATGATAATGAGCGCTGGAACGAAATTCAAACAAGCAGTGATTCGTTATATAGTTTTGATGATACTTCTACTTATATTCAAAACCCACCGTTCTTTGAAGGATTAAAGCCTGATCCTGAACAAGTATTACCATTAAAAAGCTTGCGAGTTGTAGGGAAGTTCGGCGATTCGGTAACGACTGACCATATCTCTCCTGCAGGTGCAATCGGAGTAAATACTCCAGCTGGTAAATACTTAAAAGATAATGGTGTAGCGCCACGTGATTTCAACTCATACGGTTCTCGTCGTGGTAACCATGAAGTTATGATGAGAGGAACATTTGCGAATATACGTATTCGTAACCAAATTGCACCAGGAACAGAAGGTGGATTCACAACGCACTGGCCAACAGGTGAAGTAACCTCCATTTATGATGCATGTATGAAGTACAAAGAAGAAGGAACTGGCTTAATGGTTATTGCAGGAAAAGATTACGGAATGGGTTCATCTCGTGACTGGGCTGCAAAAGGAACAAACCTATTAGGTATTAAAACAGTTATCGCAGAAAGCTTTGAGAGAATTCACCGTTCTAACTTAGTGTTAATGGGAGTACTTCCATTACAATTTAAAGAGGGCGAGAATGCTGAAAGCTTAGGTTTAACGGGAAAAGAAACATTTAACGTATATGTAGACGAAACGGTTAAACCACGTGATTTCTTAGAAGTAACAGCTACTACAGAAGATGGAAAGAAGATTACATTCGAAGCGTTAGTGCGTTTTGACTCTGAAGTAGAAATTGATTACTATCGCCATGGTGGTATTTTGCCAATGGTATTACGTGAGAAATTAAAAAACTAATAGATTAAGAGAAGCTCTCTCTATGGAAGGTTGACAAGTTTTTTCTAGCTTTTTGGGTAAGTTAATGCTCAATAGTTAGACAAAATGTCTCATTCTAGAGAGAGTTTTTTTCATTAGGAATTATTATCTTAGTAGGATTTTTATTGATTCATTCTATTGACTTAATAGTTCCTCTACATACCTTAGCGTAATTTTTTATAATATTAGTATATATTTACAATCTTAAATGAAGGAGAATACTATTTCATGAAAATAATTCCCATTTCTTATCATCAAAATGGATTACGTTATACGATAAGATGTGCAGAAGAAAAAGACGCAGATCAACTTTCGCAAATAAGGCTAAAAATAGATGGAGAAACATCTTTCTTTGATCGAAATCCTGGTGAAGGGATGCTAACTCCAAATGATTTTAAACAATTGATTCATACAGATTTACAAGGATTCAATCGATTGTTTTTACTAGCTGAAACAGAAACAGGTCAAATTATTGCTTTTTCACGATGCGAAGGCTCTAGCTTGAAACGTCTTATGCATAAAGTAGAATTTGGCATTGGAGTATTAAAGGACTATTGGGGCTATAAAGTTGGACCGAAATTATTACAAGCATCCTTAACATGGGCAACGGAAAATAAAATGGCGAAAATGACACTATCTGTAATCGAAACGAATGAGAAAGCAATAAAATTATATAAACGATTTGGATTTGAAGTAGAAGGAATATTAAAAAAGGATAAACTACTTGAAGACGGAGAATACTATTCTACCATTATAATGTCAAGGTTCTTGTCTGAGTAAAAAAAGGAAGCGATTTATTAGTAAATGGAGGAAAATTTTGTTACTATGTAAATGTTAGATAATATAAGGAGTGATGTAAATGCCATTAACTTTTGGTCAACTAGTCGAAGAAGCAAGAAAGAATGTACCTGGAATTTCATCTGTAGAAGCAAAAAAGAAAATGGAGGAAAACCCAAACACTTACATAATTGATGTGCAAGATGCAGCAGATGCAGGAGCATGTGGCTTAATTCCAAGCTCTGTTAATATCTCTTTAGGAATGCTTCCAATTCGTGCTGATTTGGAATTGCCGGAAGAATTAAGAGATCCAGAATTAGCTGATCGTAATCGTCCAGTTCTTGTTACATGCGGTCTTGGTGGACAAGCATCACTTGGTGCATATTTATTAAAACAAATGGGATTTACTGATGTTGCTTTTATCGAAGGCGGAACAACTGCATGGAAAAAAGAAGGGTTTGAAACAGTATAAGTGAATGAGCAAGTAAAAAAACTGCCGAGATTAAATGAGGCAGTTTTTTCCTTATTAATAGCCCAATTGTTTATCAACTACATTGATTAGGTCTTTGCCATCTTTAAATCGCTGGATATTTTCTAGAAATACCTCCATGTAACGATCTATAGTGTTTGGCGAAAAGAAGGCATTATGTGGAGATATAACAACATTTTCCACCTCCCATAATGGGTGTTCATGTGGCAAAGGCTCTACCTCAAATACATCCAATGCAGCTCCAGCAATTTTTTTCTCGTTTAATAAATGGATGAGTTCCTCTTCTTCGATCGTATTTCCTCTTCCAATATTAATTAGAAAACTACTTTCTTTCATTTTTGCTAATCTTTCCTTGTTAATCAGCTGGTATGTATCAGGGGTTGAAGGCAAAGCAAGAATAAGAAAATCAGCCACTGCTATCACATCATCTATATGGTCCAGACCAACGATTTTATCTGCAGGATCCTCACCAGATAATTTGGAAGTTCTTTTCTTACAGCCGATGACAAACATATCCAATGCTTTTGCCCGTTTAGCAATTTGTTTTCCAATTTCCCCATAGCCAATTATTCCAACTGTTGAGCCTGAAAGGTCCGTAATAGGAGTGGGCGCCCACCTATTGTCCAGCTGGTTTCGAATCATTAAGTGTATTCCTCTTGCCAAACCAGCCATCATCGCAATTGTATGTTCTGCGATTGGAACAGATGTGCAACCCTTTGTATTCGTAATAACAATATCACTCTTTCTTACTTCCTCATGTAAAAGAGCATCCAGACCAACACTTAATGATTGCACCCATTTTATATTTGGGGCATTTTTCAAAATCGATAGGGTATCAGTTAAACCTAAAGTTAACACAATATTACAGTCACTAATATCCTGGCTTATCGGTGGTTCAGGTTCTCCGTATTCCCAATGATCCACAATAACTTCTGCTCCTAATGCAGATATTTGAGCAAGATACTTTTCTGGTATAGTTCTTCTGATATAAATTTTAGGCATATTTGATACATTAGTCATTAATTTGCTTCCTCAATCATTTGTTTACTATTAACATGCTCATAATAGGTTTTTGCAAGTCGTTTAATTGCTTCTTGGATAATTTCTTCTTCACAGAAAGTAAAACATAAACGCATATGATTGTATCCCTCGTTTTGTAAGAAGAAATGCTTACCAGCGATATAGGAAACACCAGCCAGCATTGCGGCATCAACAAACTCACTAGTATCAATGTCATCTGGGAAAGTAAGCCAAAGAAAGAAACCTCCTTGTGGTTCATGAAAGGAAACATCTTCACCAAAGTGTTGCTTTATCGCAGAAACCATCGCGTTTTTACGTGAAAGATAGATAGAATTCAAATTATTGATTTGTTCATCCATATCTATTTGTTCAAGTAAATTCTTTGTGACTTCTTGTACATACACACTTGTTAACCCATCTATTTTTAAAATTTGCATTTTTTCGATTATTTCTTTTAATCCAATTGCCCAACCAAGTCGTAAGCCAGGTGCGATTATCTTTGAAAAAGTACTTAAGTAAATAACTCTTTCAGGTCCAAATGAATAAATAGCTGGAGTGTAGTTTTTATTGAAGGAAAGCTCCACATAGGCGTCATCCTCAATAATAAAGAAATTGTATTCATAAGCCAATTCAGCAAGGCGTTTTCTTCTTTCAATAGATAAATTGACGCCACCTGGATTTTGGTAATTTGGAATGATATACATCAATTTTGGCAAAGGAAGATTATTTTTTACCCGTTGAATTAGCTCTTGTTCGACTAGATCCACTCGTAAGCCATGTTCGTCGATTGGAAAAGAAAGCAAATTCGTTTCCGCTAAGCGAAATGTTTTAAGGGCTCCAAAAAAGGTTGGTGCTTCTACCCATATTTCATCACCAGGATCTGTGAGTGTTCTTGTGATTAAATCAATCGCTTGGGAGCTTCCTGCAGTAACGATAATTTCTTTTTCTGTTGCTTCAATTTCTCTCAGCTTAGATCGCTCTTTAATCCAATTTAGGATGTTCTTAGGACCAGTTCCACCACTATAAGCCAAAGCTTGTCTTCCTTGTGTATTCATTGCAGCTTCTGTCGCTGCGGTCATTTTATCAACTGGAAGAGATTCAGGTGCAGGAAAGCCAAAAGATAAAGGGATCAGATCATCTTGTTTCCCTGCAAAAGCAGATCCGACAACTTCTATTTCAGGGAACCTTTTACTAAATGAAAATTGCTTTAATAGATGCATGTTTACCACCGTCCATATGTTATTTTAAAAAAATTTAAGAGAGCTTTACTATCTAATGCGTTCATTGCTTGTTAAAAGGATAATAAGTCACTCCTTTTCTTAAAAAGGCTATTTCAATTAATATAAGCTATTTATTTCGTAATGGGAAATATTAAAAAACTTTAAAAATAAAAGAAAACAAGAGATTAGAAGATAAAAAGTACATAAAATAACAAAAATTCGGAATTTTATTAATTTATAACTCAACTTTCGCACCAAAAAAATAAGTGCAAATCGTTAGTTGTATTGCGTCTATGGTCTATTAAATATGTTGCTTGACAGTGTTTAATAAAATGAAATAACACCTCATTCTTTGGTATAGTGTAATTGTAGAGAAAACACTACCATACAGAAGAGGTGCTCCCTATATGATAGACCAAAATAGCCAAAACAATCAACTACCAAAAGAACTTAATTCGGTTTTTTCTGAGCTTGAAATGAATAAACACCTGCGCCAAGCAGGAATTAAAAAATCCTTCGGTTTCAGCTGTTCCTACTTATTTCAGCTTGTTTTCTGTTTGATTTTCCAGCACAAAAATTGGTTTTCACTTCTTGATTCAAAGAAAGCCGATCAGTTTCCAGCCAAAGATGCCGTCTATCGCTTTTTAAACCAATCAACTTTTAATTGGCGCCGTTTCTTACTACTGTTGAGCATTTTTACTATTCAAAAGGTGACTCGCCTTACGAATAAAGAGCGTCCAAAAGTACTGATTATCGATGATTCTGCGTATGACCGAAATCGTAGTAAAAAGGTAGAGCTTCTCGCTCGTTGTTTTGATCATGCTTCCCTGAAAATGCGTTTCTTTAAGGGGTTTCGTATGCTCACTTTGGGCTGGTCAGATGGCTATACATTTATGCCAATTGACTTTTCTTTAGTCAGTTCAAAAAAGTCTCAAATCAATGGTATCTCTGAAAAAATTGATAAACGTACTTGTGGATACAAGCGTCGAGAAAATGCATTACAAACTGAGCCTGAACAAGTTCCTGACATGATTAAACGTGCATTAGCCAATGGGATAGATGCAAGTTATGTCCTTATGGATTCTTGGTTTACATTGCCACCACTTGTAAAGTCTATTGTGGATCAAGGATTAGACGTAATTGGTATGGTCAAAGAAACAAAACAACGTTATAACGTAAACGGGGAGATGGTTTCTTTAAAGCAACTATACCACCTAGCTGGACCCATTCAATCCAAGAAAGGAATTCTTCGTTCCATCCATACGATGATGGCTAATGGAACACCAATTAAAGTGGTATTCATTCAAAACAGAAATAAGAAAAGCGACTGGCTTGCCATCCTCAGCACAGACTGCACTCTTTCAGAACAGGAGATCGTCCGAATCTATGGAATGCGCTGGGATATCGAGGTATTCTTTAAGGCGGCCAAATCTCTTTTGAAACTTGAAAAAGAATTCCAAAGCCGTTCATATGACGCGCTTATTTGCCATACAACGATTGTGTTTTCTCGTTTTATCGTTCTGTCGTGGCAGAATCGCTGTAATACCGATCAACGCACAATAGGTGGTCTGTTTTACGAATTATGCGATGAAGTAAATGAACTTGATTGGGCTGTCGCATTACAGCAATTGATCGAGCTTCTTCAAGATGCACTTAAACAAACGAATAAGAAAATCAAAAAAATAATTCAAAGTCAACTTGAACAGTGGATCGCTGGCCTTCCTAATTATATCAAGGCTTATTTGCCGATATCACTCTGCGAAAGTTGAGTTTATAATAAAAATTATTTAATACACGAAATTCAGAAGTGAAATAGGAAAAACAATATGACTATAAGAGTTAAGGGAGGGTAGGTGGTTATTTAACAGCCGTTAAAGGTCTGGATAGTTTAACTACGCAACAGAGAGTATAGTGGAAATAGTTACAGATGGTAGATCCACTTTACTTTATGCTTACTAATTCTTACAAAAGTAGCTATATGGAAAAGAATCATACAAATCTATTATTTCGACATATGCCTACTTTATCCACTTAGCGAATAGTGTCAATAACAGGAGAAAAACGACGAAAAGGGATGAAAGCGCTACCTAATATAATTTTTAAAAAATTATAAAAAAACATTGTTTTAAGAGAAATAATTCCTTATAATGAAAGCAAGTTAGATAATAGAACATGAATTGTGAGGTAAGTTAACATGGCTGAATTTACATTAGAGAAAATTGAAAGTATCGTTAAAGAAAAAAGTGTAGAATTATTACATCTACAATTTGTGGACATTGAAGGCATTTTAAAAAACATTACTATTACTGCACAACAATTAGATGATGCTGTAGAAGGAAAAATCATGATTGATGGTTCATCCATTAAAGGATTTTCTCCCATTAACAAATCAGACTCTTATTTACTACCAGATTTAAACACATTTGCAGTATTACCTTGGACAGAAACAGAAGGTTATTCAGAAGCTCGTTTCCTTTGCTCTGTTACAAACCCAGATGGTACTTTATTTGAAGGCGATACACGAAATGTTCTTAAGAAAACTGTTGAACGTGCAGCTGAAAAAGGATATACGATTTCAGTTGGACCTGAATTAGAATTCTTCTTATTTGCTACGGATGAAAATGGATATCCAACTACTGAATTAGGTGACAAAGGCGGTTATTTTGAGCCATCACCAAAAGATTTAGGGGAAAAAGTTCGTGTGGAAATTTTCAAAACTTTGAAAGCAATGGGCTTCACAATTGAAGCACTTCACCACGAAGTAGCAGAAGGGCAACATGAAATTAATTTCAAATATGCAGATGTATTAACAGCTGCTGATTTAGCTACAACATATAAATGGGTTGTAAAAACAATTGCTGCTCAATATGGTTTGCATGCTACATTTATGCCAAAACCAGTATTTGGAATAAATGGTTCTGGAATGCATGTTAACATGTCATTCTTTAAGGATGGAGACAATAGTTTTTATGACGCAAACAATGATTTAGAGTTATCTGATACTGCATATTCTTTCATTGCTGGTGTATTAGAAAATGTTAAAAATTTCGTAGCTATTACGAATCCGCTAGTAAACTCTTATAAGCGTTTAGTACCTGGTTACGAAGCACCTTGTTACTTAGCATGGTCTGCATCCAACCGTTCAGCATTAATCCGCATTCCTGCAAAACGTGGAATGGCAACTCGTGTTGAACTTCGTTGTCCAGATCCATCTTCAAACCCTTATCTAACATTTGCTGTTATTGCTTCTGCAGGATTAGATGGAGTAGAAAAAGGCTTGAAGGCTCCAGCACCAATTAACGAAGATATCTTCCATATGACAGATGAACGTCGTGAAGAACTTGGCATTGATAGCTTACCTGGTGGTTTAGATGCTGCAATCGCAGAACTTGAAGCTGGAGAAATTGGTCTTAAAACTCTTGGAGAGCACGTATTTACTGAATATGTAGCTGCTAAAAAAGAAGAGTGGGATAACTACCGTACTACAATTCATGCTTGGGAAATCGAAAACTATCAATATAAATTCTAATATACTAGTTAAATAGAATAGGAGCTTCAAACTCTTATTAGACTGCAAATAAACACCTGTATGGGTAGTTTGTTTGCAGTTTTATTTATTTCTTTTATAAGTATAGATAAATGGGGTCTGTTGTTTAGCTAGTGTGGCATTCTACTTTTCAAACATTAAATTGTGATTAAATGCCAAGCAAAATCGCCTCTTTTTTCTGTTCTTTTCTTTAAATTTTGGTAAGTTATGATAAAATAAAGTGGGATGTATGATTTTAGTTATTACGTCATCAGATTATGGTAATAAGGAGATTTGCTAAATGGAAAAAGTATTGATTTTTGGTCATAAAAATCCGGATACGGATACTATTTGCTCTGCTATTGCATATGCAGAATTAAAAAAAGAGCTTGGAGTGGAAGCGGAAGCTGTTCGTCTAGGTGAGATTAGCGCCGAAACAAAGTTCGCTTTAGATTATTTTAAAAAGGAAGCTCCTCGTTTCATCGAAAAAGCAAGTTCAGAAACAAAGTCTGTTATTTTAGTTGACCACAATGAGTTTCAGCAAAGTGTGGAAGACATTAAAGATGTAACAATTTTAGAAGTTATTGATCATCATCGTATTGCAAACTTCGAAACAAGTGATCCTTTATACTATCGTGCAGAACCAGTAGGATGTACAGCTACTATTTTGAATAAAATGTATAAAGAAAATAATGTGGAAATTAAGAAAGAAGTTGCTGGGCTAATGCTTTCCGCAATCATTTCTGATTCTTTATTATTTAAATCTCCAACATGCACAGAGCAAGATGTACAAGCTGCTAAAGAATTAGCAGAGATTGCTGGTGTGAATGCGGAAGAGTATGGTTTAGAAATGCTTAAAGCCGGTGCAGATCTAAGCGACAAAACAGTTGATCAATTATTAAGCATTGATGCGAAAGAATTCTCAATGGGTACATACAAAGTGGAAATTGCCCAAGTAAATGCAGTTGACACAAATGATGTCATTTCTAAACAAGCAGAATTAGAATCTTCTATTCAAGCGATCATTACTAAAAAAGGCTTAGATTTATTCCTTCTTGTTGTAACAGATATTCTAAATAATGATTCTGTTGCTGTTGCTTTAGGTAATAAAGCACAGGCAGTAGAAAAAGCATTTAACGTACAGCTAGAAACGAACACAGCTTTATTAAAAGGTGTTGTGTCACGCAAAAAACAAATCGTACCAGTCTTAACAGAAGCCTTTAATGAACTATAAAAGGTGCTAAATGATGAAAAGAAGAAACAGTCCATTTAATTGAGGCCACTGAAAAAGTCCTCCAAATGTTCATAATCTAAAAGGTATAGTCCTTCATTATTTGAAGGAACTATCCTTTTTTTATTGTATAATTATAGTATCAATTTCAGTGTGGGTGGATACTATGAT
>NZ_CDRJSZ010000021.1:0-51575 GCF_976954375.1 Niallia sp. Marseille-Q9988
CCTTAGAAGATTTTAAAATAATTATTTGTTTTTCTTTAGATAGTTGTTTTAGCTTGTTTTCGATATCAGGTTTATTCATTTTAGGATAATTCCAAATCCATTTAAAAAAATCTAACTCAAACCTTTCTTGACAGCCTTCTGCCCTATCTTGTCTGGTTTTATTTCGATATTGCCAAATTCTTTTTAAAGCACGATATATACAAATCGTTCGTTTGAAATCGAGAAAAATGATTGTATCACATGCTTGAAGTCTCAAATCCATCGTTCCGCTATAATTACCGTCAATTATCCATTCTTTCTTTTGCATTAATTCATATTGTATTTCCCGTTGTTCTTCTTTTGAGACACTTTCCCAATTCGGTCTCCAAAATAAGGAATCAAGGTGATAGACTTTTATATTTAATTTATCACTTAATTGCCTTGCTAGAGTGGATTTCCCAGAACCACCAGAACCAATTAGTACAATTTTTTTCATTGTTATCCCCTTTGATGCTACTTTCAGATTTTGCTTTTTACAAATAACTGTTCAAAAACCCAAAGCTCTTTTACTATCTTTTCTATATCCATCACGCTATCATATTTCTTTTAATCCGCTTTTACCTATGTCCATCTATTCGAGCCTGAATGTAGCCGTAATATGCACATGTGCCATTTTGACTTATGTCTTTTACATCAAAGCCACACTTCTCATAAAAACCGTAATTATTGGCGGACGTATGTGCAAACCAATCACCGTGGGGAAGCTTTTTTACACATAGTTCCTTTAACTTTTTACCAATACCTTTTCCGCGATATTCTGATAAAACAATTAAATCCATAATGTTTGCAGCCATGATTTTGTCTGAGAGGACCCTAACCATACCAATCATTCTATTATGATCCCAAACAGTAAATGCCCAAGTGGAGTTTTCGAATATGAGTGTAAATTTCTCTTGCTGCCAAGCTGGAATATTTCTTGCCCATCCAGCATCTTCAAATAATGCTTCCACATAGTCAGCATGAACACCCTCGGTACCTTCTCTTATTATGAAACTGTTGAAATATTGGTACATGGTAAATGTCTCCTTTATTTTTAGGAAATTCTTTAATACTGTCACCCTCGAATTAATTATTTCATATTTCTGAATTTAAAAGTTGCAAAATATTTATTAATATAGTTTTGTCCACAACATTTTTTAACTAAATCATTCTTTTCTCCAAATAACAATTGGAGCAGAAATTGAGTTTTAATAGTCTATTTATTTTTCCGAAATTCCATTTGCCAACAACAAAAAATAGATCCAAACAGATATCGGAATCATAACGGTTATATTAGATAGAATACTAAATAACTTTATACTTTTATGATTTGAATGTACTCCTATAAGGAGAGAAACTAGTAGGCCTATATCAATTAGTAAATACAAGCTTATTGGTATCCATAGATTCAAATTAGGACCTCTTACGAAAAGAAAGACTGCTATTGCAGCTAAGAATAAGACTAAGGTTAGGCCAATGGATAAAAACTCTTTCTTAATTTTTTGTTTTTGTGACAAGGTATTACCTACTTTCGTATTGGAATAAGACTTACCTTACATCTAGCTCAGTCCTAATTAACTAATAAATGGTAATGTTATTTATACGAATTAAATCCATGATAAGTCTCAAAAAGGGAGGATCTCCCCCCTTTCATTTTCAAACTATCCTAATCAACCAGACCATTGCCTATATAAGCAAATGTATTTATATCTGCATAAACAATCATATTGTTTGGAATGGATTTACCTTTTGTTGGAAAATCAAGCAAATATACTTCTTCTCCTTCATATGATTTATCATCAACTAGAGACATCATATTCTTAGTAAGAGTAACTTTCGAAATTTTCCCATCTGCCCAAGTACCATTGATCCTTTCTTTTTGTTCTGCCGACAATTGGTTCCAAACTATTTCTCGGACATCCTCTTTTTTTACAACCTTATCATCCTGTAACAAACTATCAACCATGCCGTCTAACTGATTCAACCATTCTGTTCTCTTCTCTTTTTCCTTTTCATTCTCAATTTGTTCAGCCACTTCAGCGATTTCCTTTAACTGTTCTTTTATTGTTGAATCTCCTTCTAATGCAGCATAATGTTTAGCATATGCCTTTGTTGCATAACCTATATGTTTTTCGTATGATCCCAGGTCACTATAGGGTTCATAGCTCTCAGCATGAATACTATCTTTTATGCTAATTAACCAACTTTTCATATCCGAATATTCCAGTTTTTCAATAATGCCATTTCTTTCATCTACAATTCCATTGTCCTCTGCTATTATTATCAATTGATCCACCGCTCGCTGTAAGTCTAATGTATCTTCTACTTCTATTTCATTTTGAGCTGCAGCTTCCTTTTGTAGATTTTTAGCTAGTACGCCTATTTCCTCCAATTTATCTACAATTCTTTTATTTTCCTGAATTGCAGCGTATTGTTTGGAATGGCTCTCGGCATATTCCCCCACTTCTTTTGCATATTCTTTTCCATTTTGGTACCACATTTCTGAATTTTGCAATTTCAAATTTAGTTCATATAAGAAACTCGCTAGATTAGGATTTTCTTTATTTCCATGTTTGCTAGTACTAGTTGTTTCCTTTTTATCATCTTCTTTATCGTTCACTTGCGCCACTTGATTACGTTGATAATCAAAGTTTCCTGTTTGCTTAAATACATATCCACCTATAAAAACAATAAAACAAGCAACTGCAACAAAGGAAAGTACTGGTGCAAGGGAAAAACGATTTTTCGTTTTTTTATCCTGAATCACAGCACTAAAGAGTTTTTCTTTGTCTGCAGCACTCATTTTCCCATGCTTTAAAACAGTCTTATTCATACTTTCTCTTAAAGATTTCAGATCATCACTCATTCCCACCGCTCCTTTCCAATTTCTTTTGAAGCATTTTCTTTCCTCGTCTCAATCTAGTTTTAATAGTATCAACATTCAAATGGGTTAATGCTTCTATTTCTTTCATTTTTAATTGTTCATAATAGAATAAAATAATAATTTCGCGATATTTAGTTGGAAGCGCTAATACCTTTTGAGATAATTCCAGGTCGTCTAGTTTGTTTATCACATGCTCCTCTATAGAAAATTCATTGTTCCCTATCCTTTCTTGCATAAAGGCAGTAGGATAAAACGAGCGATACCATTTACTTTTCAAATAATCCTTGCATTTATTTCTCGTAATCTTATAAAGCCATGTCTTATAGGAGCTATCTCCTCTAAAATCCTCCATTTTCTCATAGCATTTAATGAATACTTCTTGGGTGATATCATCTGCAGCTGACCAGTTTTTCACATATGTATAAGCTAACCTTTTAATACTCTCCGCATATAACTCAATAAGTTCTTTTAATAGTTCCTCATTACTTGGCGGACTTACTTCCATTTTCCCTATTGACATGGCAACTTTAATCCTCTCCTTCATGTTGATTTACCTATAGACGACTCATCTCAATAAAATGTTTCAATTTTTTACAATGCTAAAATCTACCCATTGCAAATTAGCCATTAGTGGATACCCGCCAATATTAATTTTCCGATTGTCTTATGGAAAACTATTTATAAACATTCCTCTACATGCTAAAATATGGTAACACCTATAAAGCTAAGCTAAGGGGGATTCTATGAAAAGTAAATCTATTGCGTTCTTATTTGTACCTCTCTTGGAAGATGAAATAAAATTTTTTATAGGAGACAATGCATGCCATTAAAAAATATAGATATTTATATAATTACTCGCTCGTTGCTAACTTCCCTTATTTCCGCTATTTTCGTTAGTATGATTCAACTTTTTGGTTCACCCTATTTTAGTTTTTTGGGAATGCTAATCTTTACTACCATTTTCTTTTGCTTTTATCTTGTTATAGCGTCACCTCTCCAAATTATCTTAAATCAAAAGCCTAAGAAATTTAGTATTCTCTACCTTGCTATTTATACTGTTTTTTCTGGAGTGGTAACAGGCATTGTAGCAATTTTTTTTGGTATAAAAACCCCTTTACATTCTTCAGCATTTTATAACCTATTTATTATGTGCGCATTCCTTTTTTGGTTAGTTGATTCAGTCTTACTCCAAAAAAGATGAATATAGAAAAATACCTTTGTGGAATTAGGAGGAACACGATGAAGAATTCATTACAATTAATAGCAGAAGTATCTTATTCATTAAACTTTTTGATTTATGTGCAAAACATCTTTCTCAACCAAAATGAAGATAAGGATAATTGGAAATTTCCCTATCTTCCAACAACTTGCCAGTTTCGAAATGATTTTTTATTACGTTATCGTGCCTTATGGACTACAGTAACGAAACGAATTTCCGAGAATAGAGATATTGACCAGGATATTTTCTATAATGAAAAACACTTATTTTATCAAGAGTTGTTCCATGTTAATGACGATAATTTAACTGCATTTAATGAAATATATGATTCTTATTTCACTTGGTGGACAAGTCTTGCTGGAGGTTTTTCCATTGAAAGGGCTATGGGCGAACGTATAGAGCACATCTATCACGATGTAGCAAATATACTTTTGGAAGAAAGAATCATCCCCAAAAAGCCGTTGAATATTATCTTTATTTATGATGATCCTTTAGTCGAAGATTCACCTCTATTTTCCTATTTTGCTGTTTTATCTATAAAAGAGTGTATGATCCATTATGAAGAGGTAGTTGCTCGAATTAGGCTGTGTGTGGAATAATTAGCTTGTAAAATAGATTCATAGTTATTTTTCATCATTCCGTTATAGAATCGTTAACTTAGTAACGACCTGCCCATCTCTTCCCAGTCCTTCACTCTCGTTATTCGTTCGTGATTACACATTTGGTTATATGGCTTGTCAAGCAGCAGTACATCTATTTCATTTTTCGCAATAGATAATGCATGGGAAGGATTGTCTTCTATAAATAGAGTGACATTATGAATTAAAGTACATTGATCATAAATGGATATGGATTAGCTGAATGCAGTTCCTTTTGGTTTTTTGTAAAAAAATCTAAAAATGCTTCAAAGGAATACCCATATAAATCCGAAACTCCATACTCAACCATTTCTTCGTAATGTAAGTCTTTGTTATGTATTTTATTTAAAAGCTGTACAATCGATTTTCTCATATCTACAACTGTGTCATCGAAATCTAATCCTATGTGATTCATATAACTCCTCGAGTTTTAAATTGTATTTTTTAAATCTCCATGTAAATATTGTTTACTTTTATCTCTAAACCCCAAAAATCCGCGGTACGTGAACTCCCCAGTCAAACAAGATTCCCATTATGGTAAAAACAAAAAACAAAACAATACAAAGGTTTACAAACGCTTTACCAATTCGGTTATCATCTTTACCTTCCCGCTTCTGTTGCACTCTTTCTCTATAGAGTTCTTGAACCATTTTTTGCTTTTGTAATTTCTCTTCTTTGTCTTGATTCATCCCTTTATTCCTCTCCTTTTTCAAATCCTTCCTTCAAAAAAATCCTTTCGTTTTGGATTAGTGTCTATATGGATTTTCAAATAAGGTTGCAATGGGTCATGACCCTAACTATTCATTAACTTTTCCACAATGTTTGGCAATTCTCCTAAATCGTCCACCATATAATCAGCATTTACATTATTCCATTGAGAAACCTTCTTCCAAATGCCTTTCATCCCCACTTTTTTAGCAGCAAGTACGTCATTCTCTGGATGGTCTCCCACAAATATAGCTTCATTTGGTGAAACATTCAGTATTTCTAATGCCTTATTAAATATCCTAGGATCCGGTTTTTTTACCCCTTCCCATTCGGAGACCAAAATAACATCAAAATATTTTTCTATCTCTAAAGCTTTGATATTATCCATTTGAAACTGCCCATATCCATTTGTAATCATTCCTAATGATAAATTATTACTCTTTAATTCTTCCAACATCTTAATAAGGTTAGGAAATGGAACACAACTATCTTTAAATTGACTAATATAATCTTGTAAAAGCTCTTCCCACGTTATTTGCTTTATATCAAATTCATCTACTAATTGTTGGTACACTTTATCTTTCCAAACATACCCGCGCTTATCCAACTCTATAAATCTTGTCATATACGTGTCTTTTGGAATATGGTCAAGCTTTTTATTCAGCCTTTCGTGTTGGCTGTCAACAAACACTTTTACTGATGCATCTCTGTTTAATAACGTTCCATCTAAATCAAATATTATCGCTTTAACCATTGTTTGTTTTCAATACCCCTAACTAGATAGATTTTTTAAATTTCAGCTTACTCCGCACTCAAATTATACCAAATTTTTCTATATTATTTCGATTAATTTGTTAAAATAGATATTAGAATTGGAGGGCGATAATATGCTTAAAAGGAAAATGGTTGCAGCTTTCCTTACTTTTGTCTTATCTGTTTTGGTAGTTACTTTATTTCTTCCTCTAGACTTATTTTTTTCCGACGCAGTAAATAGAAAAGGGGATTTTACAGAGGATCTTTTTGGACTAACCTAAAATAGTGAGACAATATAAAACACCTCCAAAATGGCAATACTTGAGATAAGTATTGTGACATTATTCGGAGGTGTTTTTGCGTGGGCAAAAAAACTGTATATACAAAAGAGATTAAATGGGCGGTAGTAAGAGATAAGCTTGAAGGAAAATTAACAACACGGGAAATTATGAACAAATACAAAATCAAAAATAAAACTCAAATTGAAACTTGGATGAGATGGTACAAAAATGGAGAAATGTATCGGTTTGATCAGCCAATTGGTAAACAATATACATTTGGGCATGGGCCCGATTCTTTAAGTAAGGACGAGCGAATAAGTAATCAACTAACTCACCTAAAAATGGAGAATGAAATTCTAAAAAAGTATATGGCGATGAGAAAGGAGTCGATAAAGGGCTAGTAGTACAATTGGTTGAACAATTTCGTGAAAAATATACCGTTACTTCCATTTTAAAAGTTTTAGGGATTCCACGTGCTAGCTATTATCGTTGGACTAAAGGGTTTGGTGAATATCGGAATGAACATGAAGATTTAATTATTGAAATCTGTAAGGCTACTAAATATAGAAATGGTCATAGGAAAATTAGAGCTATTCTAAAGCGAGAACATCATATTCATCTTAATAGGAACACAGTTCAAAACATTATGCAGAAGCATCATTTGCAGTGTAAGGTGAAACCAAAACGCAAGTGGAAATCGCAGGGAGAAAGTGAAGTCATTGTACCTAATATTCTTAATCGTGATTTTAGTGCAAGTAAACCAAATGAGAAGTGGGTAACGGACATTACGTATATCCAGTATGGCAGCGAAACATTATATCTGTCTACGATTATGGATTTGTATAATAATGAAATCGTAGCTTATAAGATTTATAATCATCAACAAACGACATTAGTAATTGATACACTGCAGGATGCTTTGGATAAACGCAATCAGCCAGAAGGAGTTATTATACACTCCGATCAGGGGAGTGTGTATACATCGTATACTTTTCAAAATTATTTGAAGGAACATCATTTAGTAGGTAGTATGTCCAGACGAGGGAACTGTTGGGACAATGCGGTGATTGAATCATTTCATTCAAATTTAAAGACAGAGGAATTCCAATATTGTAAGTTTAATACCCTAGCTAATTTAGAAGTTATTTCTAGAATAGATGGGTACATTCATCATTACAACGAGGGTAGGATTCAAGCAAAATTAGGCTACTTAACTCCAATAGAATTTGGATTAAAGGCAGCTTAAAGGATTTCGGGGTTATCCACTTTGCATGTAGAAAAGACATGCACTTTATTTGGAGATGCGGGCATGATAGCCTATTATGGCTAAGCCAGATTCTCTTTGAGATATCTGGCTTCCTGGCTAAAGAATCTATGCCCGCAGAGGCTCCAAGTAAAGTGACAAAGTGCCTGAACTATTTCCAGTAAAGAACCAATATCAAATTAATGAAAAAGTGTTAAATTTAATATGGATAGGTGTTTTATATATGTCTCATTTGGCTAGGTCAGTTCATTTAGTTTATTCTTTTTATTTTAGCTTAGGATTATTTCTATATGGCTTTCCAGTTTCCATCCTTATAGAAAAAATAACGAGGAAACTCCCTGAAGGAAGACGGCCATTTGCCTTTCTTTTATATGTTTTCTTTGGATTTCTTCCTTTCTTTTTCCTGTGGATTTTCACTATTTACTCCTTAAGCATTTCTATTCTATTCTTTATTATGGATGAATTAATAATGCTGTTAAGAAAAGATAAAAATGAAAAATAGCTGAAGTTCGCTGAAATTCATTTGCCGTTTTATCCTTTTAAAGGAGGAGAAATTATTTGAAGAAAATAATTATATCTTTAGGAATAAGCGTTTGCCTCTACAAATTGTTCATATCATTTAATATGTAATCAATCGACTCGCGTTGAGGAGAAACAATCTGTGGTAGGCAATCTAATGGTGACCAAAATAATTTAAAGCGGTGATTATCTGTCTCTATTTCCCATTCATCAACCTGACTATTTGATTGAAAATGATAAAATTGTCTTGTTACTATTGATGCTAAATTTGATTTTTCCGTCCATCCAGTTATCTGATATGTTATGTAATTGGGTTCTGGAAATTGATCTCCTTCTTTGTAAGAAATTTGCACAAAATCTCCTTGGCTTCTTTCCTTAAGAACAGTTATACCTCTTCTTATTTCTGCCCACTGTGTACTTGATATATTTGGTCTTGAATATATTTTGGCCTTATCAAAAATTATGTACTTATCCACTAAGATTTGTTCCTGCTTTCCAATACTTCTACATGAAACAAAATCTTTTAAACCGGTTTCTTCAACGGCTTCTCTCCATGCAGCCTGTTGAAAGTCTTCATTTATTTCTACTGTACCTGCTGGTATTTGAATACCTGCATTTGGGTGCTGAATTAAAAGAAGTTCAAGTTTATTGTGTTTTTTTATTCTAGTAATAAAACATGTAACTTTCCCTACTGCTTTTTCCATCGTCCCCTCCAAATAATCGATTAGCTAATTCTAAGTTTTTCCTTGATAGCTTATTCACACAACTTACAAATGTAACTAATGGACCTCTATAATAAAGGCATAGCTCACTTGACCTCTTTTCCAATCAGCTGATATCTCATAGACATAGGAACCTTTTTGGGTTGGAGCTTCTAAGATGTTGCCTTTCATATTTGCTTTTACCGTTTTTTCTATATCTTTCCATATATATGCCTCATATTTTCCGTCTATAGGAGAAGGGTTAAAGTCTATATTTATTTTGGATCCTTGGTTAATACTAATTGGTTCAATATTTTCTTCATCAACTAATAAATATGGAGAAAGTAAATCTTCGCATTTGGAATTTAAGAAGCCATTCCAACAATATGATCCCTGCACTGTTGTTACTTTTTTTCCTTCAGAAGTAACCGTAATTGATGGAATTCGATTAACTTTCATGATTATTACTACTAAGAAGAGAACAATTACTAATAATAGTATAAGTTTTTTCACAAAATAAATCTCTCCCTTATTATTTAATAATGAAAATTCAAAAAATATTCCCCCGACTTTCATCAAGTAATAGTGCAAGAAATTTCACGATCAGAAGACTTAATAAAATAGATTTTGAACTTGATGCCTTTATATCACACTTAACTATGGGAATGAACAATACGGTGGTAACATGTCTACTGGACTCTCTAAAAAAGAACGAAAAGTAATGGATAGATTAGCAGACAAAGAATTGACTCCATATCTCCATTTTGAAGTGAATTTTCTTAGAGTATTTGAACGAACATCTAAATGTATATCGATATTTCTCTAAATAATTTACCTCATTAATGCGAGTGAAAAGAAAAGAAGAGATTATATTATTTTATATTTTGGATTGTTCATTATTTCATTAATCACATGAGGTATATCCAAAGTAGAATTATTACTTGTATTTAAAAAATGCTTTTCTTCTAATTCTGATTCCAAAAACTCATCGAATAAGATTAAACATCTTTCTCCCATTCTATTCTCTGGTTCTCTGAGCTTATCTCTTTTAATTAATGTTTCAATATCAGTCCATAAGACCGCATAAATAACTTCAACATTTAATCCTTTTAGATTTTCTTTCAACCATCTTACTTCTTGTGGAAAGCTTACATAATCCACAACGACATCGTTTCCATATCTAAGGAAATTTTTTGTTAGACTTAAAATATTATCCCAAATTAAAGTGACTTCCTCTCTGCTTTCCCAAGGTTTTTTTCCATTAATATGCATATGACTTATGTAGTCACCAGAAATATATGAACTTTTAGCTAATTTTTTGGCAAGTTCTTTTGAAGTTGTTGATTTACCCACACCTGCAGGACCAGATAATATATACACCTTGTTCGCTTTAATTTTATTCATTAAGTAGATTCCTTCTCCCAAAGTAAAGTAGATATCATTAATAAATCTCTCTTCCACTAATCTCCTTTAGCAAGAGAAATCAACCTTACTGTTTGTGTTATTAATACACATGGTGATGATTTTCGTCAAAGATACTTATAATCCCTCTTTTTCACTAAAATTTAAGCGATGTTTTTCTACTAACCTACTCTATTTCTTTAAGTTCAACCATTCAAATATCTATTAACTATTATTAGAATTCACCTTCTATTTTCTGGTGAATGGTCATATTAATTTACTAGGAAGGTGAATAAAAAATGCAAAAATCTAAAACTCGCTCTATTTTCAACTATTTAAATACAACCGTTCTAGCGATTATTATGCTTTTTGTTATAGTAGCTCTAATCACAACATCGTATTTCTCATTTAAATTTAACTCAACTAATTTGACAAACCTATTTAAATCTGTAAATTCCACTGAATTATATGTAGACATGATGCATAGTGAGAATCATTTGTTTCCAAAATCTGAGGGAAAAGACTTCTCTCTATCCAATTTTTTTCTTCATCTCACAACAAATATACGTTTTGATGACATAAGAACATTATTAGGAAGAGAGTTACCAGCTTTAACATACTTTCATACAGAAATTGCGGTAGCTGAAGAAGGGACTACTCTTGCTAATTTACCATTTGAATCTATACCTTCTCAGGATATGTTAGAAAATCCATTGAAAGTAGATGAAGAAAAAGCAAAGCAAGAAGAAAATTCACAAACACAGCCACCTCCATCAGAAGAGCATAAAAATCCAGTTACCGAACCAAACAATAAAACAGTATTTATATATAATTCACATAACTTAGAGGCTTATCGTCCATTATTAGAAAACACAACGAATAACGAAAATGTAGTTAGTTCAGATGAACGGGCAAATGTAGTTGGTGTAAGTAGTAAACTTACAAACTTGCTTCAACAAGAAGGATTAGGTATAGAGTTTAGTAAAGCAAATATCAACCAAATACTACTTGATAAGAAATGGAATTATTATAGTGCATATAAAGCTTCAAAAGAAGTAGTTGAAGCTGCAGTTTCTAAAAATAATAGTCTAAAATATTTAATTGATATTCATAGAGACGCAGCTGGTAAACAAATAACAACAGCTTCTATTAATGGTAAAAACTATGCAAAGTTATACTTAGTGGTAGGAAAAGGTAACACAAATTATGAAAAAAATCTAGCGTTCTCAATAAGATTACATGATGAATTGAAGAAAAACTATCCTGGGATATCCAGAGGCGTTTTCCTAAAAGGGTACGATGAAGGAGATGGTGTATATAACCAAAATTTCTCTGATCGTGCCATCCTTCTAGAAGTAGGAGGTGTAGATAATACAAATGATGAAATAACTCGTAGTATAGAAGCATTTGCTGAGATATTCAGCAAACTTTATTGGGAAGAGAATAATGCAACACAACAATAAAAACCTGGGAATAAATTTCCTTGGTATCTTGTTTATTATGAAAAGTGATTATTTAATAATTTTTTTATACAACACTAATTTTAGATTCTTTGTTGTGATTTATTATATTGGTTTATATTGTAATAAAAATGGGGAGTTTTTAAACGATTTAATATCTGATGAGTGGTAAAAGAAATGGGAAGATCGAATGTTGAAAAAGAAATTAAAAAGTTACTTAGAATCACCTACTGCGTTAAACCAGACAAAAAATTCATATTGGAACTTGTAGAAAAATTAAAAACAATGGAAGATAGCATAATAATGGCTAGAGGCCGGGACATAAGTATTTCAACCAACAATAAACGCGAACTATAATGTAATTATATTATATAAAAGTTCGTGTTTGTTTTTTAGAAAAAGGTTTAAAAACGAAGTGAAATGGAGCGGAGGACGCTCGACTCCTGCGGGAAACAGAGACGCTTTAGACCCCGCAGTGCATGCAGGAGACCACTGAAAAACTGCAATATAATCATAATTGTTGGTGGCCGACTTTTAAATTCGCGTATTTCATTTGTTTTCCGAGGCGACAGCTCGCTTTCCATGGGGCGAGCGCCGAGCCGCTTCGTCACTGCGTTCCTGCAGGATCTCGGACTTTCTCGCTGCTCCCATAGGAGTCGAGCTGCCGCCTCTCCAAACCAACTTTATATTCGCTTTCAAATAAATACTTATTTAATTTGGAGAAACTATACTTTTTCAGTACCCTCGCAGCGAGGAGGCTTAGCTTCCTCCCCGGCGCATCGTGCGTCTGTAGCGCAATGGAACGTCTTAGTTTTTACACTTACCTATATTAAAAAACAGAGATTAAGTAGCTTTATTTAAGAGCTAAATTAAATATTGTTCGTCTTTAATGATTAGTTATTTTGTTTTGTCCCACCCTCTTTTTATTGAGATTTTTAATGAAAGTTCTTTGCACACTTACATCCTCTAGTAGAGCTTAGGCACCCCCACGAAATTAATATAATTCTTTTACTCTCTTTTTTTAATTACTTATCTAGTTCCTCCATTTGGCAGTCAATTCAGCTATCATCTTGTCTTTATATTCCAGATTCATTTGTTCCCAATCTAATGTAGCCTTACATTCATAATTTGCACTTCGAGACTTACATTGTTTTATCCTCACTTGGCACCCCCACAAAATTAAGGATGAGTATATAAAATGGATACGCAATCAATCCTCCCATCACAAACAGACCAGTAACAGGATTGGGTTCGTCTCCACCATTTGTCATTGGAAATAGTGATGCGAATACATAAATAAAAAGGATAAAATAAGGGACCCAAAGAAGTACTGTCCAAAATTTTGCCTTTCGTCCATCCAACCACTTTTTTGTTAAGAAATGGAGTAGTATTGTTGCACCAACCATTACAATAATAACCGTTACGCATGTTACAATATTTACCGTGCTAAATTCCCAATTTGTTAATCTGGCAATTCTATATACATTTAATATCAGTTCAAGAGGAATAAACACCATAAGAGCATATATTATACTAACAATATTTAGTTTAAAGAAATAATTCATTTAATTAACCCCCTATCAAAATCATCTATCTTCCATTCTACCGCTACATCATTTCCTATATCTACCTTTTTCACTTCTATACTTAAATGCATAATTCCTCTATTATTGGCAAAAAGGCTGAAAGGGTTTTGTTCTTACCAAAATCTAGAAACTTTTAGAGTAAGCTATCACCTTTTCTAGCCCGTGTAACAATTCCTGCGATCTCTATATAGGTAAACAATAACGAACCACTTATCCTAATAGATTTACGGATGTCTAGTTCCTTTTTACCAGCACTTGGATTATAATGCTGATTATAGCAATTAGTTTGTAATATATTATTTTACTATTTTCAATTAAGGTATATTGTGTGTAACAAGGAAAAGAATCACATATGTTCGTGATCATTAATTGAGGTGTTTCTGTGGAAAACAAATTTATTAGAGGAACTTTCTTTTTAACAGCTGCAAGTCTTATCTCCAAAGTTTTGGGATTCATTTATATTATTCCCTTTATGGCTCTAGTTGGTGAACAAGGATATGCATTATATAGATATGCATATGGCCCATATACAATCCTGTTAAGCTTATCAACAGTTGGCCTTCCCCTTGCCGTTTCTAAATTCGTTTCAAAATATAATGAGTTAGGCAACTATAAAATCGGATTAACTCTATTAAAATACGGTATGTACTTAATGGTTCTTACTGGTTTTATCTCCTTTATGGCATTATATTTTTCAGCTCCTATTTTATCAGAAATATTGGTAAGAAATGATGATTCAGGAGGAAATTCCGTTGAAGATACAGAGTATGTCATTAGGCTCGTTAGCTTTGCTTTGTTAATAATCCCTGCCATGAGTATTTTCAGGGGATATTTTCAAGGGAGCAAATCGATGGGACCTTCAGCATTAAGTACCGTAATGGAACAGGTAGTCAGAATTGTTGTAATCTTAGTAGGTGCCTATTCTGTAATTCACATTTTTAACAGTTCTATTCGAAATGCTGTAGGAATTGCAACCATTGCTGCATTTATAGGAGGTATAGCAGGCTTTATCGTGTTAGTAATTGTGTTCATAAAGAGGAGAGAATTAATTAAAAAAGAAAGAGATAGTAGCCAAAGTAACAAGGAAATACCTATTAATTCTATGTTTAAGGAATTGATTGGATATGCAATTCCTTTCGTCATTACCGGTCTTGCTATTCCTATATATCAGAACATTGACATTTATACGATTAACACTTTGTTTCATTCTATAGGCTACACGAATAATGAAGCAGAGCTAATTAATGCCGTAATCGGGTTAGCTCAAGTGCTTGTTTTGGTGCCTGTTTCGTTAGCAACAGCGTTTAGTATGTCTTTAATTCCTGGAATTACCTCTGCTTTTATTGGCGGAAAAATAGAAGAAGTTCAACATAAAATTTCGCAAACCCTTCAAGCGATCATGTTCTTTACTCTTCCAGCTGCAATGGGTTTATGCATTCTTGGAAAACCAGTTTATACAATGGTTTTTGGATTAAATAAAAATCCTGAACTAGGAGGAGTTATTTTACAATGGTATTCCCTTGCTGCCATATTCTTTGCCTTATTTACCGTAACAGCAGCCATTTTACAAGGTATTAATGAACAAAAGAAGTTACTTATAGGAATCTTAATTGGGATTAGTGTAAAAATAGCACTAAACTTAATACTAGTCCCATATATAGAGGAGCTCGGTCCTATTCTAGCTACCTATTTTGGGTTTTTCATTTCTATTCTTTCTAACATTTACGTTATTAAAAAGGCACTACAGTATAAGTTCTTGCCATTATTTCAGCAATTACAGGAAGTTTTCTTGTTAGTATTCATCATGTCTCTTTCTGTTTGGGGTGTAAAATGGTTAACAGAGTTATGGTTATCAGAAACTTTAGGGATATATTCCCACGCTTTAATTACTTCAATCATCTCTATAATAATAGGAGTTTTCGTTTATTTAGGAATCGGGTTGAGACTTCCTTTTGTAAAAAATATGCTAGGAAGATATAAAAATTCCGCTAGTTATTAAATTTCCTTTTTAAGGTAGGATTATCTAATAAATAATCCTACCTTATTTGAGGTATTTTCCTATTCAGTCTAAGTTCATTCATCCATGTAATAAATTGTTAAGCTATGTTCAAAATTCTAAAAATTTAACATTGTTTTAACAAAAAAAGCGATTATTAATATATCATTGATGTTTGGCTAAGTAAAATATACAGTATAATAATGCAACCTTTTAGTTACCATTATTAACAAGCAACCAAATAGTTGCTTATAATCAATATATGTGGGACCAAGACGCTATATTTAAAGCACTTGCTGATTCAAATCGGCGACTAATACTAGATGAACTATCTGAACGGAATGAGATGACATTATATGAACTTACTGCTCGTCTCATTATGAAGCATAATCTTACCATTTCACGACAAGGAATAGCGAAACACCTTTCCTTATTAGAAGATGCAGGACTTGTACAATCAAAACGAAAGGGAAAATATCGAGTGCTCCTCTTCAACAATGAGCCACTTAAAGATTTGTTGAAAGGATGGATAAATTAATTTTAGCAACTATCTTAGTGATAAGGATAGGAATAAGTTTTTTGGGGACCGTAAAAGTTATTTGCTTACACCTTGATTATTATCAAAGCATCATTCATACCAATATCAAAGGAGCCAAAAAGGATGAAAATCATTGTTACTAGTTTATTCGTAGAAGATCAAGACAAAGCATTAAAGTTTTATTCTGAAACACTAGGTTTTGTAAAGAAGCACGACGTACCTAGTGGAAAATTCCGATGGATTACCGTTGTTTCTTCCGAAGATCAAGGCGGTACTGAGCTTGTTCTCGAACCGAATGATAATCCAATCGCTAACGATTACCAAAAGAAATTATTTGAACAAGGAATCCCAGCGACTATGTTTGGGGTCGATGATGTTCATAAAGAATACAAACGATTATTGGATAAGGGCGTTCATTTTACAATGGAGCCGACAAAAATGGGTGATATCACAATCGCTGTATTTGATGATACTTGTGGTAATCTTATTCAAATCATACAACAGTAACGTTTATATCAGTAAAGGACCTTCTAATAGAGGTCCTTTACTTTATCATTTTCTATTGATACAAGAATATCATTCCTATGCGGCTACTATCTAATTTTTACTATTATTTTCCCTTTTGCCCTTCCTGTCTCCGCATATTCCATCGCTTCTTGAGCATTTTCAAAGGGATAAACTCTATCAATGATAGGTTTGATTTTACCATCCTCTATATAATTTGCGATGGTACGTAATTGCTCACCACTTGGTTTCATAAACAAAAAGGAATATTGAACATGATGCTTTTTTTCAAGGACAGTAAGTTTATGAGTCAGCGCTGAAAACAACAATGTTTTAAAAAATCCTGAACCATATTCTCTCCCAAAGCGAGCATTCGGTAATCCTGAAACGGAAACAATTTTCCCTCCGCTTTTTAACACGCCGAATGATTTTTCCAGTATCTCGCCGCCAAGTGTATCAAATACGGCATCATAGTTTTTCAGTTTCTCTTCAAATTTTTCTGTTCTGTAATTTATAATCTCATCTGCTCCAAGAGATTTCACTAAATTCGTACCAGCCTCACTTGCAGTCGTTGAAACAAAAGCCCCCATTATTTTTGCCAGTTGAATAGCAAAAGTACCTACACCCCCAGCACCTGCTTGAATTAAAATCTTTTGTCCTTTTTGTAATTGCATAATGTCTGCTAGTGCTTGGTAAGTGGTTAGTCCAACAAGCGGGATTGATGCTGCTTCTTCAAAGCTCAAATTTTTAGGTTTTAACGCGATATCCTCTCCATGAATGGCGATATATTCAGCAAAAGTACCGATTTTACTTTTTCGTGGACGCGCATATATTTCATCACCAACTTTAAAGCGAGTCACTTTTGCTCCGACCTTTGCAACTACTCCAGAAAAATCATTCCCTAAGATAAGCGGCATTTTATATTTCAGTAATAATTTCACTTTCCCATCACGAATCTTAAAATCAACAGGATTGATACTAGCAGCATGAATCTCTGCTAGTACCTCATACTCTCCAATATCAGGTGTCGGCATTTCTGCCAAACGCATTGGAACTTTTCCGTACCTATCAATAACCATTGCTCTCATTTCCTATACCTCCAAATTATCTCTATATTAAATTCAATAAAAGTTCTCCATGAATGTATCAATATCCGACATAAGGGTTCTTAATAAACCTAATTCTGAACGTACATTGATATAATAAAAGTTTTTTGTCCCTTCTTTACGCATTAAAATAACACCAGCTTCTCGTAAAACCTTTAGATGATGGGATACAGCAGGCCGAGAAAGATGTGTTTGCTCCGTGATTTCTCCGACGCGTAATCCTGTTTGACAATCAGTCCCCATTAGCACTAGCAAAATCGATTGCCTTGTTTCATCTCCAATTGCCAATAATACCTTTTGACAATTTATAAAATCCTCTTTGATTATATTAAGTTGGTCCTGTTTATTCATTTAGTATAAAACCTCCATTAATCAGTTTAATGGTTTAAGTTGATGAACCATATAACCTAATCCAAGAATATACTATTGTTTTCCTTGCTGCAATATTGAGAAAGCAAATCGAGACGAATGAAAATTTAGTCGGAAACGTTATTTCCATAACTAATACTTAAGAAAACCATTCAGCAGCTTATTTTTTTTAGGATATAAATAAAGGACCTCCTAAAAGAGATCCTTTACTTCATACTATCTTTCACTTTCTGAGGTATCATCACCACTTCTGTCTTTAAATCAACTGGCTTGACCGTTTCGTCTATACATTCGTTCCAAAACTCAATATGCTTTTTATCAATCCAGTTCTCCGATTTTTCTACTCCTTGTCCCCCTTCGCCCTGTACCGAATACCAGTATAGAAATTCTTCGCCGTTAAGCGTTTCTCTAAGTATAGTCTCTACAAACATTTTTTCCCTTTCTAAGGTAACAAGAACCTCTTTTTTATTGTCATTTAAGAAACTTAACCATTCATCTACTCTTTCCGATTTCCCTTTTTCACTTTAAATCTTGTTAATTCAACGTTCATGCTTTCTCCTCCTGTTTGTTACTTTTTATGTATGTAAACAAATTTCAGCTTAGAACGAACGATAAAACCACTGAACTCATAAAGCTAACACTTTTCTAGTATCATCTCTTTGCTTCCTATCTTAATAATGGCCTAAATACTTTCAAATAACTTTTTAATAAGGATATTTGAACAGGAGTCACTGTTATTGATTGTTTTACTATTCGATTCTTATTCTTTAAAAAGTTTTTTATTTGTTTTCTTCTATTAGGTACCATATGGAAAGGTAAATTTTGTGAACTAAACCATTCGACTTTTGCGGTTTCCGGTCCTTCTTCTATTGGTATCCCTCCTTTTAATTCTCCCATGAATAAGAATTGCATATCATCGAATTGTGGTTGAAAATATTCCCCGATTTTCCGTTTAATTTGAATATTGTATCCAGTTTCCTCTTCTGTTTCACGAACGGCACAATCTTCAAGGGTCTCTCCCTTTTCCCATCTACCTCCTGGCAAGTCCCAAATAGGAAAATCCTTTCGTTTTGTTAATAAGACTTGTCCTTTGTCATTCAGTACTATCGTAAAGCAACCTGATGTTTTTGCCATATCATATCTCCTCTTAAACAATCACTTTAAAATGCCAGTTTGATAATTTTTATGATAAAATTATTTTAACAGATTTATCTAAATACAAGAAACAGGAGTATTCTTTATGAAAATAATCATATTAGGTTCCACTGGATTTTTCGGTTCATCCTTATTTAAACTAGCTGCCTTAAATCCTACATATTACATTTACGGCACTTCTCGCTCCAATAATGCGGATACAGATATTATACAACTTGATATAAACAACAAACATCAAGTAATACAACTAGTCAATCATATAAATCCCGATGTAATTATCTGGTCTTTAATGGACGGGGAAAAGGAAAACCGGCTTATTGAAGTTGGATTCAACAATCTTTTATCTGCCATTTCAAAAAAAACCAAAATAATTTATCTGTCCACAGATGCCGTTTTTGTAGATGGGAAAGGTAACTATGCAGAAACAGCTCAACCAGGATTTCTTCCTAGAGAAGCTCCTTTATCTACCTATGTAAATGCCAAACACTTTGGGGAAAAACTTATCTTAGCCAATCATGCAAACCATGTCATTATTCGTACTGGTCCCCTCTATGGCAAAGATGCCAATCACGAGATTGAAGCCAGAACAAAACGTATCATTCATGAGATAAATACGAATGGGTATGCGAATGCTGCTATCAACTCGTTCAAATCTTTTGTGCATATTGATGATTTAGCAAAAGCGATAATCGAAATGATAGAAATGGATTTAACAGGAATTATACACGTTGGTCCAAAGCAGAAGGAAAGCTATTATTCCTTTTATAGCAAAAGACTTTCGCAAATTGGAGTAGATACTACCAATCTTCTCCACTATAACATTAGCAAGTTAGAAAAACCTTATCATTCTTTTGATACATCTCTAAACACCCAAAAAGCTACTAGCCTACTGGCAACCTACTTTCGAAATGTGGATGAACTAGATACTAGAAATCACTAGGAATAGTTATGATTTAAATTATGAAAGAGTCATTTGGAAGGGATTTAGAGAATATATTTAGAAGGTTAGCGGCTCACTTTATAAGGTTATTTACTTTTAAGCTGATTCTTTGAGGGAATAATTTTAGCCAAATTATATTTATCGAATGTAATTAGGTAATTTTCCCCCTCGCTAAAGAAATTCAAATATTGATTATCGATTATATTCATAACAAATCTATCAATACTTTCAATCTTTATATCCTTTTTTTCATTCTATATGCCAACAGAAATGGAAATATCGGTAGTACTACCACTATTCTTAACCAATTTTCAGCTCCAAGAAAATAGAGAGATGGAACCAATATGGCTAATCCACTAATGAATAAAGCTTTCCATGATGCCAACCACAGACCATATAATAGTAATAAGGATGAGACACCTATTAATAACCAAAATAGTAGACCGAACCAGAAAAATTCCATAATTTAGTACTCCTTTAACCTTACTTTGTTTCAAGCAAAATTTGATTATCGACTAATAATTGTTTTTAGTAAATAGGAAAGAAATCGACTTCTCTTATTAGGTGTTTTATCATTCTAAATATAACAATATACTTTTTTACAATAAACACCAAATAATAGTATCAAAAATAATACTATAAAATTGTGGATAAGAAAGATTATACAAGGAGGTTTTACCTTGCCGGCAAATAAATTATCCTATATTTGTGTAGCTATTAATATTATTGCAATTTTAAGTTTCTACATTGTGTTAACTATCCATTTCATAGCTGATTTGTTTGAACCCTTCTTTTTACTATTGATAGTTATTTATCCAATGGTCTCCTTTATTGGGATACTTCTTGGTATAGGTGCTATAGTTCTAAAAGAGCCCTTTCTAAAATGTATTACTGCGATCATTTTAAACTTCTTGTGTCTTTTGATATTCTTTAAAGTTTCTCTAATTTAAATTAAATATCGAAAGCTCATTGGTAAGAGTGAACACATTAAGAAATATTCGTACAGAATCTGCTTTCTTAAGATTTCTCGGCCCAAGCATTCTGGAAATCATGGAGAGATATGGTGATAATCAGCTTTATATGGATGCAAAAATCGAAACCATTATCTTTAATGAACAAAAAGATACATACGAGGTGGCCTTACATGTCGGCTTTGAGGGAGCACATAATCCTCCTTATCATTTCATTCGAATGGTTCTTCGAATTCCTGGTGAAGAAAAGAAAACTGGTCATTATGATGTGATTTCCTATTAGAATCATCTGCCTGAGAGTAAAATCATCAAACAGGACGAAATTTTTTTTCCTTATAAAGACGAACTCATTCATTTCCCTCATCATCTGTTTGCGTTTTAAATGTTTTCTCGATAAATTCTTGCTCCTCTTCTTCACTCAATATTCCAGTTGCTTTCCCAATATTACCGTCTTGTAGACTCCAAAGGGCGTTATGATCCTCATCTGCTGTACGAAAATCTCCTTCTTTCCACTTTGACAAAATTTTTAATAAAGCATCTTTATTATGGTAAGTGCTATTTTTTACGATGTCATTAAGCATGTCTATTCGCTCTTCTGTCATTTCAACCGCTCCCCATTTTTGATCGGCTCTCACCTTTTGATGCGTCATCTCATGCATGGTAGAAATAACTCGATCCTCATGCCAATAGTCATAATCAATTTTGCTTATGTCAACTTCGCCTTCCACTTCTTTACTTTTACTTTTTTCGATACTTTGATCGATAGCCTCCCCCTCTACCGATACAAAAGAACCCTCGATCGAATCTGTAAAATAATGCTGATAATATATGTATGTACCAACACCGATTAATAAGAGAAATGAAATACTCCATATACAATATTTAAGCCAGCTTTTCTTTTTAAGTCTTTTTGATTCTTCCATTTTCCATCAACTATCCCCCTTTGAAAGAATTTTCAATTTTTTCCATTATATCAAAGAATCTCTTTATGTAAAACACGTATTTTCTTTTTCTTCAGGCTCTATGAGAAAAGCCAGTTCGCTTGGAACTGGCTAATAATTTATGCTTGTTGTTTTATTTTCGCTTTAGATGGTACAAAGAAAGTTAATATCAATGCCACTACAGCTAAAATGGTCATGAAATAATACGCATCACTTGAACCTAATATAGAAGCAAGCTTGCGGATTACTTCAGCTGTTGCATTTGGTGTTTCTTGCATTAGTGTCTCTGCATGGCTAGTTGATTGTGCGGTAAATACAGTTATAACTACTGCCGTTCCAATTGCACCTGCTATTTGACGTAATGTATTATTCACGGCCGTACCATGTGTTACCAGTTCCTTTGGTAAAGCATTCAAACTAGCCGTATTCAATGGCATTGTAATAAAGCTTAAACCAATTCGAAGAAAAATGGTTCGTATCATGAGAAAAACAAAGGTTGTTGTCTCTGTTAAATCGGTAACCACCCACATGGAAGGAATGATGAAGATCAAACCAATAATGAATAATGGTTTGGCTCCAAAACGATCATACATTTTTCCAGTAACAGGCGACATAAAAGCATTAATTACTGCACCTGGCAATAGTAGCAATCCTGCATTAAACGCCGTAAATCCTCGTCCATCTTGAAGATAGATTGGTAATAAAATCATATCTGCATACATCATCATCGTGACGATAATATTAATGATTGATGTTAGTGTAAATACTTTATTTTTAAATACATTTAAGTTGAGTAATGGATCAGAAGACTTCATTTGTCTTAGACAGAATAGGAAAGTAGTGATAATCCCTACTAGGATAGTAATAATAACGAGTTTGTCATCCCATCCTCTGCTCCCCGCATTACTAAATCCATATAAAATTAGCCCAAAACCAATGGTGGATAAAATAACACTTACAACATCTAGCTTAGCCTTTGCCGTTTCTGAAACATTGATCAAATATTTCATGGATAATAATAGAACGATTACGACAAGTGGTATTAGACCGATAAATAACCAGCGCCATGAATAGTATTCAATGACAAAACCGGCTAATGTTGGTGCAATGGCTGGAGCGAATATAATAGCGAGGCCAATTAGTCCCATCATACTGCCTCTTTTTTCTGGTGGAAAAATAAACATAACGACACTCATTAATAATGGCATAATAATTCCTGCACCAATAGCTTGTATCATACGTCCCGTAAGTAAGATAGAAAATGTAGGCGCTGCTGCGCATAAAATGGAGCCTATTAATAGAAATAACATGGCGCTGATAAATAATTGACATGTTGAAAAACGCTTCATTAAAAATGCGGTAATTGGGACCAATATCCCGTTAATTAACATAAATCCTGTTGATAGCCACTGTACAGTTGGAGCTGATACTGAAAATATATCCATTAAACTACTTAATGCAACGTTTAACAGTGTTTGATTTAGTGTTGATAAAAAACAACCTAATATAAGCACTGTTAATAAAACCTTTTTATTGATAGATTCTGGCATAAAGAATATCCTTTCTTCCCTTGTTTTTTTTACAATATGTCAATAAAATAAAGAATAACATTTATTTTATATAGTGCCCATTCACAATTTCTTAGATTCTGTTTACTATACAACACATTTATAAAAAGTATCAATAAAACAGAAAATAATAGATAAAGAGGACTAAAAATGACGATACAAAAAAAGGAAGATCCACGTGCTGCTCGCTCTAAACGAATGATTAAACAAGCCGTTATAGATATAGTAATTGAGAATCCCGATATTTCAAAACTCACTGTTCAACAAATCACTAAAAGAGCCGAGTTAAATCGAGCAACATTTTATTTGCATTTCCTCGATATTAACGATTTATTAAGGCAACTGGTTTACGATATTTTCGACAACCTGTTGTTGGAAACATCACCTATTTTACAATTAGATAAGAAAAATAACCGTGATCGTCTAATTTTATTTTTAGATTATTTTTATCAACATCGAAAATTATTTGCCGTCCTTTTTGAACATAGTGGTTTTAAGAAAAAATTACAGATGGTCTTAAAGGATTCGATTGTCATTCAACGTGTGAGAGAAGAGTCTCCCACAACAGAAACCACTTTATCATTAGATATCCTTGCCTCTTCCACTTTAGGAATCATCATGTGGTGGTTGAAAGATGGCGTTCATTTTAGTTCCGAGTATATAGCTGATCAAATGATTGAATTGTATCGATAGACATTTCAATCAAATAGGGAAGGCAGTAAAACATAACCTCCCCTACTTCTTTTTTTATCTATGTTTTTAAAAAACATAATTGAGTATTAATTTCGTAGTTTAATCGTTTATAATAAGATAAAAAGGAGGGATTTATTATGAAGTGGCAAGAAGTTAGAGAATTATTTCCTAATCAATTTGTATTACTATCAATCCTCGACTATCATGAGGAAAATGGAAAAAAAATAATCGATGAAGTAGCACCCATTCGCTCTATTTCAAGTGAAAACGCTAATAAAGAGTTCTTTAAAGTAAAACAAGGCAACATTGTTTACCATACATCGAACGAGAGATGTATTGTCCATATTCGTAAAGACCCGTTATTAAGAGCGAGACGAATTTAATGCAAATTTCATCTGATGGACAACTCCTAACAACATCTCTCATTATTACTTTTCGCGGAAGAATACTACAAGTGAATGATATTATTATTGATACAGGCTCATCTCACACAGTTATTAGCCCAGATATTTTAGAAGAGATAGGGGTAGTATATGAATATGGAGACAATATTTATGAAGCCTATGGGATAGGTGGCTCAGTGCCTTTTTATACTAAAATAATGGATGAAATTCAAATTGATACGTTTATAGTGAAGGACATTGAAGTGGATGTAGGAATTCTCCCTAAAGATCATAAAGGACTTCTAGGGTTAGATATTTTATTGACCTACAATTTTATAATAGATATGAACAAGTTAGAATTATCCCCCTCAAAGAAATAGAATGAAGTTTAATAGAAAAATCTACTCTTTCCACGTATATACAATTCTCATTCATCTCAAACTCATGTTAGAAATAGAACACATATGAGAAATAGTTGCTTTCATGCTTAATTGTTTATTCGATTTTCAGCTCATTACTATAATAGTTGTAATAATTTCAGAATCTTCATTGCCTATTTTTGAAAAACGGAGTTCATTTTATCTCTGAATATATTGCTTATAAGATGATTGAATTGTGTCGATAGATATAAAAGAGAAGGCTGTAGAAACTGAACTGGCACCCATGTCAAGGACACAATAAAAAAAGAGATTAAGCAACGAGAAGATGGTTCCTATATTGAATAGGGGTCATCTTTTTTAAATTCCATTGATATCGATAATTGTTATAGTAAACCATGTAATGATTTATTTTTGCCTTTAGTTCTTTTAAGGATTTACAAGATTGATAGTCCACATCATCTTTTAAATGACCAAAGAATGACTCTTGAGGCGCATTGTCCCAACAGTTTCCTTTTCTAGACATTGATTGGCCTAGACCATATTTTTTTAATAACCTTTGATATTTTGGGCTCGTATAATGACTTCCTTGATCTGAATGAATAAAGGCGTCTTTATGTAAAATAACTTTCTTGTTGTTCATCAATTTCTGGATTGTCTTCGTTGCTATATCTAAGGTAATACGGTCAGAAACATGATAAGCTAGGAGTTCGTTTGTGGAAGCATCTTTTACGGTCGACAAATAAGCCATACTATTTCCGTTATATGGCAAATAAGTGATATCCGTTAATAAAACTTTTCCTGGTATACCCTGCTTAAACTCTCTGTTTAGCTTGTTTGGTACGACTTGATGCTCCTTTGTAGCTTTAGCGATTTTTTTATAAGGATTTGCTTTCCTATGAGGACAGACTATTCCATATTTCTTCATGATTCTTTGGATCTTTTTACGACTAAATATAATGTTATATTCATTCTCCAAGATCATTTTTATGGACCGGGAGCCTTTCTTATATCCCCGTCGATTAAAGGCTTTTAGTATGACTTCTTTCGCTTCCAAGTCCAATTGTTCTCTCGCTTCTCGGAGAGTATATGCTTGAAGGAAGCTGTAGTATCCAGAACGAGAAACCTTTAAAAGATCGCAAAAATACTTGGTCATACGCTTAAATCCACCTTGTTTAATGGTCTCAGAAATTAATGGATATACTCTACTTGGTTCTAGGTTTTTTGTTTCGTTTAGCAGCCTCCTTTCTGTCACTTCTAGCTTTTTTAATAACTCTACCTGTCCCTCCAATAGCTTAATTCTAGCTTCTTGCCTTTCAATCACTTCAGACGGCGTAAGTTCTCGCTTTAATGGTCTACCAGAACCGGCCTTTCTTGAGTCTGTGAGTCCGATTAGCCCATCCTTTTCATAGGCTTTCTTCCACCTGTATGCGGATTGTTCCATTCGCTTCATTCCTATCACGTCCACATCAAAGCCGTTTTCCATGAAGATTTGTCGAGGAAGTTTTCCACCTAGATACTCATCCATAAATCTATTTTTAAATGAATCCGTATAGGTAATAGCTCGCTCACTGACACTTTGTACATTTGGATTCCTTTTAAGCATTTTTATCTCTTTCGTTGAAAATGTTATCTTACTCATGTTGTCTCCTAATCCCTTTTTAGTAATTTAAGTATATAAAAAAATACCTGTAGATAAAACACTCTTTTTCAAGTGTCCTAACTACAGGTACCATTTTATTCATACAACTCTTTTGATAAACAAAAAAACAGACCTTATTCAGCTGCCTGCGAATTGACGTAACACTTCTTTCCCACTACCAATTGTCTTATTGTTTTCATCTATAACAAAGTCACCTTGCTTCTCTATATTTGCTTCAATTAGTATGTTGTGTATGTATTTCAGTTGTTTCATAACCACAATCTAGACATTTAACTGTATAATTTACAGGAGACATATGCAATCTTTTCTTTTCTTTGTCAATTACTATATAAACTTCTTCAAAATTAGTTATATTAGGGAATTTGAAGAATCTAGCTTCCATTGTATCAACTCCTTCATAGTTATTTAATAAACAATGGTTTCGAACTGTAACTAATCAAAAATCCTACTTCTAGATATTTTTCTATATAAGGCAATTACTTTTCTATTTTCGTTTTCCCACTCTTGATTTTTTAACATAGGAATAGAAAATCGACCTTCCATTTGAGTCATTAAATTTGCTAACTTATGAACTTTTTCATCATTAGAAAAATTGGAATGCATAATATTTTCATATTCTTGATTAAATTCTTTTAACTCCATTTTCCTAGTCCTTTCCAATAGTTATCTACTTTTTTGTTACTACATAAAATTCTTCATCTTTATAAAGTTTCTGAACTTCTTCTAATGCTGTTTCTGCAGCTTCTTTTGTATCAAAAGTTTGTTCCCCTGTTTTTCCTACTTCCGTTGTTTCAAATATTAATCCTGTTTTGGATCTAATTACAAATCCCATTTTCTTCATCTTCCTTTCTACCGCATATAAGTTATCTACTTTACTTTCAGATTTACTTTTGGATAAAGTCATTCATAGTTTGAGTTACTTTAATTGTATTACTTGTTCCTCTAGCAACTGAAGACACGCTGGTTAGGAAATCATTTAAGCGTTGTGAAACAGGAAAAAAATAATGCAATGGCTTTCCTTCTTTAAGATTTTTGTAATTTTTTTTATAAGCAAATTTCTCTTTGTAATTTTCATAATCCTTAAAAGCTTGTTCTCTTTCATTATCTGTCATAGTAAGTAAATTAGCTTCATCAGCAATGATCGGTAGATATTTTTTCATTTTCTTTTTTCTTTGACGTTTATTCATTTTTTTCTCCTTTATCATATAATTGATTCGTAACAGTTTTTAAGACTTATTGTTTTGTTGATACGTTTTATCAAGCAGTTCCAAATATTGCTTTGAATATGGATGATGGAATTTCTGGAAAAATATAAATAAATAACATATCAACTATACAAAATAACATAATGTACATAAATAATTGATGTTTTATAACATTTTTTCCTTTTATTAAGTAAAGACAAAACAATATTATAAATCCAAAAACCATAATCATTAAAGCAAAAAAACGAAATAACTCTTCAGGAGGAGAAATTGCGAAAATTTCAGTTATAGTCTTATTAACAGTATTGTTTACAACCAAAAATACTCTTGTTATTTTAATTACAGCAATCACAATTATGAGTTTTAGTATCTTTTTACCTAGTGGAATCAATTCTTTTTTATCTTCATGATTAAAAATATATTTTTTCTTTAGTTCATGATCTAATGGAATTTTCAAAATGCCATAAACACCTTACTCTCCTTTTCTTCCTATTCTTTTCATTAAATAACCTGAGGGTTATTTTTTCTTTTTTGAATAAACATTACTTCCCTTCTTTAACGAACAAAAGTCTTGTATGCTGCTTCAATTAAATTTTTAAGTTTTGGGTAAGCGTCAAATAGACCCCACCTATGTTTTAGATGGGGCCTGGGTTATTATTTAGTTAAGTTTTTTAAATGAAATACAAGACACTGGTAGTGTCGTTGACCAAGGAAGTAGTTGGTCAAGGTTATCATGATCTGTCAGATCCAAGTTGGGAAGCTGCTCAAATAGATAGCGAAGATAGTAATATGGATTCAATCCGTTTGCGATCGCTGTCTCCACGATACTGTATATGATGGCACTGGCTCTCGCACCATTTGGTGTGTTACTAAACAGCCAAGCCTTCCTTCCAAGCACTACTGGCTTAATAGCCCTTTCGCTTCTATTGTTATCGATTTCTAATCGACCATCCTCTAGAAATGCCACTAACTTATCCCACTGGTTTAGACAGTATGTAATAGCTTTTCCGAGACCACTTTTAGGCAACACATGTTGTTCTTGTACTTTTAGCCATGACAAAAAAGAGTCTAGTATTGGTTTACTTTGCTCTAGACGTTGTTTATACCGTTCTTCCGGCTCTAATTCCTTTAACTTTCGCTCAATCGTGAAAAGTTGATTACAGAATTGGAGACCTTCGGTCGCAGCGACTGGTTTTATACTATTTGTAGGCAGTGCTTTTAAGACATCGGTAAAACCACGTCTGGCATGAGCCCAACAACCAACAAGTGTTACGTTTTCTACTTTATGATATCCGGCATAACCGTCGACTTGAAGAAAGCCTTTGAATTCCTTTAAGAAGTTCATTGGATTTTCTCCAGCTCTGGTTTCTTGATAATCATATAGTATGATGGGAGATCCCTCGACACCTGTACGGTATAGCCACAAATAGGATTTAGATGAAGCGGATCTACCTGGCTCTTGAAGCACTTGAAGAGTTGTCTCATCCGCACAAACAATGTCAAGCTTAACTAGGAGCTGATGCATCCGACTATATAGCTTGCTTAACCAACGATCTGCTCCGTACATCATCCAATTAGCCATCGTTTGACGAGATAATGTTATACCCAAACGATGTAGATGTTTTTCCTGTCTATATATAGGAAGTCCCTCTACATACTTTTGGCTCATGATATGTGCCAACATAGATGGAGATGCGAGACTTCCCGCAATGACTGGCTTCGGCATGGGCGCGGTTTGGATCGGCGTTTCAATGGCCTCCTGTTCACAATGGCGGCATGAATAAACATGGCGCACATGCTTCACCACTTTTACTTCAGCTGGGATATATTTTAATTCCTGACGGACTTCTGTACTCATTTCATGCAGGTTTCCACCGCAACACGAACAGACCTGCTCTTCATCGGATAAACGATAATCGATCGTTTCCACAGGCAGATTTTCTAACATCAACTGACGTTGGCCGCGTTTCTTCTTACGGCGGTAGGTGATGGTTTCTACGGTAGGTTCGGGTGATGCGAGGTCCGCTTCTTGTTCAACTTCATTAAAAAGAGTTAGTTCCAGTTGACCTGGAATGCCCTTTTCGCTAGATACACCAAAACGTTTAGACTGATGAAGGCGAAGCTGTTCTTGTAACCAACTAATCTTGGCTTCAGATTCACTTTTTTCCTTTTCTAGCTTCGCCTCTAAGTCTGCGTTTTTCTGTTCCAAGAGTTGAACGCGCTCGAGAAGTTCTTCAATTGTAGGAGTTGTGTTTGCTGTTTTCTTTGTCTTTTTCATGATTTCATTATACTATAAGATCCAACCGATTACTCTCATAATTTCATGTTTAAACGACAGTTTTTGCAGAAACGACGGGATGTGCTTTTGTCTGTTCTAATGATAAACCATCTAACAACCAATTCAATTGGCGACGTGAGATTTTATACGGACCTAAGCTCCCATGATCAGATGGCCAGTGAAATGTTCCACGTTCGAGTCTTCGGTAGTACAACCAAAATCCGTTGGTATCCCAATGAAGAATCTTGAGTTTATCGCGTTTCTTGTTACAAAAAACAAAAAGACTCGATGAAAAGGGATCTAGATTGAATTCCATCTGAACGATGATAGCTAATCCATCAATGGATTTTCTCATGTCCGTGCTACCTCGAGCGAGGTAGACACTCTCAATCGTTGATGCATTTAGCATATGGATTGAAGTGTCCTTACCACATCTACAAGCAGCTGGGGATCAAAGCCTTGTTTGACCTCTAACGCTACGTGACCAACATGAACAACTATGTTAGATTGAGAGTCTGTCATTGTTTCATCCATTTCTAATGTAATCCATTGTGAAGGGGTATTTGACGTGTCTTCGGTTGTTTTAAGCTTCTTCTTCCAATACCAGAATTGATGAATACTGACCTCGTTGGCTGCACACCAATTTGAAGCACTTAGTCCGCTTGTCATATAGTTAGCAATCCGTTTTTCCCATTCAACTCTAAGATCGGATCTCTTCATATAGCAAAACCTCCATTATGTGTAATCTCTAGGAGATTATCGCATATAAAAAAGCGTCAAACCATGTGGGTATAGTTTGACGCTTACTTATCAGATATGCCAGTGGAATGGGCGAATTTTAACGGATTGCCTTTATGTGTTGAAAAGAAAATTAGTAGGGTTCCAATTACACCAGGTAATGGATTAATCTCTCACTCTTATGTACATAGAAATGAGTTTACATTATCTAAAGATAATTTAAGCATTCTAATAGTAAATACCTTAAATAAAAATGATGGATTATATCGATTAGGTCTTGCTTTACAGAAAGAAATAGATGGGTATTTAATGCAAATTAATACTAAAGCTAATTATAGGGAAGCTTCAACTAAGGAAGAATTTATTTCAATAATTGAGGAAACTAAACCTGTAATAATGATTTATTATGGTCACGGTTCTTATGATTCTACAGACGATTTAGGGAAACTTCATATAGGTAATGATTTTATTACAGCGGTTGAAATAGAGAATATAATGCATACTCCACAAATTACTTTACTAGGTGCATGTGAAACTCAAGTACTACATGGTACCCATATGAATACGGCAGCTCTTTTTTTAGGTAATCTTTCTGTATCTGTATTGGGAACCTTTTTTCCAATTGATGGTTTAAAAGCTATGACATTTATAAGTGGTCTTATAAGAAACTTAGTAAATGCATTGACTGGTGTAGCTCCAGAATACTATTTAAATAGTTGGGATGATATTATTTTACAAACATATCGGTCTCATTATTTATTAGAACCGATTCATTCAATGGATTCCTATTTAATAAAAAGAGGAGAACGTCTAAATGATTATATAAAATCTCCCTTAATTGACTTCTTTCAAATTAAGGGGCAGAAAGAAATAAATGATTATACAGATATCTTACGAGATAGAGATAATATTTATAGGGAATTGTTCTCAAAACATAAAAAGTTAGCGGATGCGTTCCAGAGTATACAAGAAAATAATTTATTACTTCCAGAATCTTTATACTTTTCTTCTTTGGGATCTCCAGAAGTAATTAAACTAAAAAGAGAAAAAACAAGTGATACAATAAAGGTTTCGTTAAGTGAATATTTTAATTAGTTCTGTTATCAGATTGTTCTTTATTGCTTTTGTTAAATGAGATATGAATAGGCTACACTAAGTTGACAGATAAGGGGAGGGGAGGTAAACTTAGACAAATAAAAGGAGCTTGCTAAAATGACAAGTCAACGTCGAACTTTTACTCCCGAATTTAAACTCCAATTAGTGAAGCTATATGAAAAATTGAGCAAAGGTAAAGTCAAAATACTAATCCGTGAGAGGAGATAGTATCTCACGGAATCCTACCCAAAAATTTAAAAACAGGTCTTAAATCTAATAAATAGATATCTATCTGAACATGAAGAATATGAACTTTTTTCTCAAGACTATCAACCGATGATTGGTAATATTTTCAGACTGATTGAGATTTTTCCAAATCACATTTAACAATAGTACGATCAATCTCCTCTAAGTAACTTTCTTCGAGTAAGAATAAGACTACTATACCAATAAAAGTTTCAATGATTTAAGGGGTATTGATTTACTGGAGTCTTGTAATATTATTACTTTGCTTACTCTATAATTTTTATTTTTATATGCAGAATATACATTCATTTGTTCAATTATCTTATCATTAAGAAATAATTTGTCATACTCATCATTACTATCAATTTTAATTTTTACTTCTACCAATTCATTAGTTTCATTATTAAGATGAGAAAGATATCTAGTTAATCCGTAAAATAATCTCTCTGTTATCTCAATATAGAACAAATTTCTTAGTTCAGAAGAATTTTAAGCCCATTTTTGTTGCAGCAGTCAACGCATGTTCATTATTAATATTATTATGTTTATTCGTATATTTTCATTGATTACTGTATGTAAATTCTGTGCTCTTGGTAATTATCTTAAGACTGGATTAATTACCCTGATTATTGGAATACAAAGTATCCCAAAACCTGTTAAAGAAAATATTAACCGGCTTTCAACTACTGTTGCTAGATATCCTCCTAAAAGAGTTCCGATAGGCATTGCTATCACTCTGATACTATATAAAATTGAATTTACTCTTCCCAATAATCTAGAAGGAATTATTGATTGCGTAACACTAGCAAATAATACATTGGTTTGCATCAATGGGAATCCAAGCGAACCAAAAAAGATAGATGAAAAAATTGGTGAAGATATCCATCCTGAAAGTGACTAACATATGGCAACTCTTTTGATTGAGTCGGGTAGGCAAACTCTGACACTATTGCAATAATTGGTATTACAAATTTCCTTTCGAGACCCCTCACAAAAGTTTATATCGATTAGGCAATTTTCACTATCTGCTTTCGCCCAATATCGACGAACATAATCCTTATCTGAATTTTCGGATAATCTCCATACAAGGAGAGAATCCTCTGACGTTCTAAAAATATTACCAGCAGGTAGCATAAAACCTATAACGGCCAACGAAGGTCTCCAATTCTGTAAGGAGCGTTATGAAGAACGTCTAAAATTAAGTAAACCAGTACATTATTCAACCTTAATTTTTAATAATGAATGACTTATATTTGACAAAAAAGCATCTCCACTTATGGAGTGAAATGAAAGAAGAACCAATATTACTTTAGAACATTAAAGCGGAATTTAAACTTTTTCTAATTTAGAACTATTAATCCTGTAAACAACATCACATATTTCTATATCTTCTTGATTGTGACTTGTTAAAAGAATAGTCTTACCTTCCTCTTTAAAACGAAGTAATAAATCACGGACTCTCTTAACACTATCCAAATCTAATGCATTAAATGGCTCGTCTAAGATTAATACTTCCTGATTCTCCATAATTGCCTGACTAATAGCTAACTTCTGCTTCATTCCTAGGGAATAATCCTTAGCCTTTTGAGTATAATTCGGATCTAAACCTACTAACTGCATTGTTTGAATAATTTGTTTATCATTAATTTTCCCTCTTATCAATGATAGCTCTTTTAAATTTTCAAAACCATTCTTATTAGCAATAAAACCTGGACGGTCTATAATAACCCCGAAATTTTCTGGGAACCTTTTACTCTTTCCTATCTCAGATCCTCTAATAGTTATAGTTCCTTTGTCTGGGAATATAAATCCACAAATCATTTTAAAAAGGACTGATTTTCCTGAACCATTCGGACCTACAAATCCATATATTTTCCCTTTTTCAATATCTAAACTAACACTATCAAACAATACATTTCCCTTAAAGCTTTTACTTACTTCTCTTACTGAAATAATAGACAATGATTTCGCCTCCATTTACCTATTTACACTTCTAGTAAAAAGGTATTTTATAATAGAATATACTACAAGACTAGTAATTAATAAGACCATGGTTATTCTTAATGTTGAATAACTTTCTAAATAAACAATGCTATTTAATCCTACAGGAATTACGCCTAACTGATTAATTCCTGGTAACATTAAAATCATAAAAATGCTCACTACAATTATCCCGTGACTTCCTTCTCTTCTTATCCAAGATACAATAAATACAAATAAAATATATAAAACGATTTGCAAGAATCCATTTATAAAATAATGATAAAAAACTGGATATAATGAAGATTCAAACACCGTAATTTTAGACTGAAAGTCTCTATCTGTGAGTATCCCCACTATAATAGACAAAGCTAATAATAGAAAGAGAAAAAAAGTAATAGTTAATAAAATTCTTTTGAACCAACTCCAAAACCATTTCTCTAAATTTCTAAAACGAATAATCCTATAAAATCCTAAAACATCTAATTCGTTGTTAATAGTAAAATTCACTAAATAGACTAGACCAAAATATACTATTGAGTAATAAAAATAACCAGCATAAGAAAAACTTTCTGCACTCGCTCCTCTAAAAGACATAACCCAAACATCAAATATAGTACCATCTATTGAATCTAAACTAACAGCAGAAGATAATATTCCCATAATACACAAAGAAATATAAATTATATATGATACATATGATTTTAGTAATTGTAAATATCTCTTATTATTAAAGTCAATAATATACAAATAGGTAGAAATAATCACCAATTCACAAATTAGAATGATTAATCCCCGTATTGGTGAATTAAACGAATGAATAAATTTTATAATTGATAAATAAGTTGTAGGTGATAAATATGAATACTCGCTTGGTACTATTTTAAAACCTATTATCCCCCCTACAAATATAGTTACACACATTAAAAGGAGAATATTTCTATTTTTAAAGGTCACATAAACTATGGACAATAACATATGTAGCACAGAGATTGCGAAAGCAAACAAAATTAATTGAAGAATAAAGACTATTAAAGGTGTTGAAAAATTGATAGATACTCCATTAAGAACATTATTTAGATTATCAAAATGACTGAATTGACTCCAACTCCAAGAATTAGGAAGTCCAATAGTTAAAAATAGACACATAAAAACCCATATCATTAAGAATATAGAGGATTGTATCCAAAATCTTTTAAAAGAGCTCAAAATCCATTTTTTTATTGATCCTATACGAATTAATACTTCATAATTAAAGTGCCCTAAGATAGTCGATGTAGAGAGAATTAAAGTTATAGGAACTACAAAATAAATTATTATATACATATCATTAAATAAATATAGAGAAATGTCCCAATTATTAATTTTCATACCATTAATAAAAGCAATCTCTACCAGTTGTTTCTTTAACAAAGTACCATAAAAGAAAATAAGTATCCCTATTACTAACCATTTAACACTTAATAATTCATCAAAGTATCTTCTTATTGAAAATTTAATGTCCATACTAAATCTTCCAATCTTCCTTATTTAGAACCACTAAAATTAATAGAATAATTGCTACTATCAAAAGAAATGCAAAAGGTATCATTGCTGTCCAAATTTCCTGTTGTTCAATGTTAAATGGAAATATAGTACTTATGGGAGAGAATCTGGCACCAACAATTATAGCCGTAATAAAATTGAAGATATGATAAAACAAAAATGGCAAGGATAACCCAATAAAGGTTCTACTTATTATTAGTAATAATAAGAAAGAAATAGTTGAGTATAAGGACGCGTTTAAACCCACCCATAATGAATAAACTATTCCGTAAACAAAATCTCCGTACACTAAAAGTTGAGAAAATGTAACATTATAATTATAATTACCTCCGTCAGCCGGTGTAAGCGATATCACATGTAATATATTAGGTTCAATATATACTGCAAATACAAAAGAAAAAAAGACCATTAAAAATATAATAGTACCTGTTAGAAATGCGTTCATTAGACCCTTACTTAAGATATATTGGTTTATTGGTATTCTAGACCGAGTGTATGTAATAAAGTTATTTTTCTGCTCTAGTACAAAGTTAGGTAAGTATATGAATACTACTAGTACAGGAAAAATCATAGGAATTATTAATCCAACCATTTCTTGAAAGACTTCAACAGAGGAATAATAAAGGTATCCTGTCCTGATAGGATAAAATGAACTAAGTGGAATTATTAATATAATAATTAGCCACTTTAATAGATTCTTACTATTAATAGAACGTTTAAATTCAGTTCTTAGCTGTCTGTTTAGCATTATCATTACTCCTTTTTACGGATTTATAAAAAAGTATATATTATTAGCTTATTATATTTATGTATTTTTTTCAATAATTGGTTTCATTTTGAAAAAATATGGTAATGGTATTGTAAAAATGCTATTATTTTCCTATAATTATATTAACCTCATTTATATAATGAGAAAAAATTAAAAAGGGGGATATAGATATGAAAAAAAGTAAAGGAGTTATTCTCGGATTAGCTCTAGCACTACTAGTTGCTGGGGGGGTAACTCAGGCGGCATCTAAGGTTACTAGATTTAATGTAAATGTGGCACCTTTTAACGGTTCTGCATATACAGGTTGGGATCGGGTGAGCGGAACTATACAATATGTTGAATCGATCCATTATTCTTTATTTAGCGTGGGTGGGGATTATACTGTAGATTTAAGAGCTCAAAGAGCTCATGACAACGCCAGAACTCCTTGGGCGCGTAATCAAGGAGATAATTCTGGAGCCACTTGGTACACAAATTATACAGCTAATCACGATCATTACTGGAGACTTGAAATAAGTAATGATTTGACAACGCCGGTGAAAGTTAATGTTCAAGGATTTTTCACTACTTATTAAGAAACAATCATAAAATTTAGAAAATTACAAACGTTGGTTTTTAAAGTTCCATTCCATTCTATTTAGTTTAATTTTGCATAAAAGAACAAAGTAATATAACTAAAAGAAAGGCAAATTAGTTTAGAATCTTTATTTTCGTAATCATACGAAAGCAGGTAAATTAAAAATTCTATCTTTTTTGTATAGCTTGTCTAAAAATACGCCTGCAATTTGCAGACGTATTTTTAGACAGTAGACAAAGTACTTTTTTGTCATTTTTTAGTATTATATTAATAATACTAAACGTAGTTTTATTTGTCTATATTATATTATTCGTAAAATTTATATTATACGAATAATTAAAACAAAAAATCTCCCCCCTTTTTCAATTGACGAGTGAAACAAATATACTGAATCTTATAATCCTGCAATACCAAATAATAAAACAGTAAATATCACTCCAAATGACTTCATTTTCTTACTCATAAAATAATGAATATGCATTTCTTTTCTTAAAAGTTAAACATTTCTTTATATTCCATATCTAATTGATATTCCGCATTGGATAAAAAGTAAATAATATTTAGGATTTCATTTTCTGGTGTATCATAATACTCGCTAGTAATGATTGAATTGTCCGAGAAATCAAAGGAATAGAGATTTTTTTGAAGCTGATAGAATACGAGATTTACTGAATAAAAAAGGTTATTAATAGAGGATACTTCTCAAGGGCCTCAGAATTTGAGTGATAAAAATAAATAGATAAATAAAAAATAATTTATTCGTTTATTAAATGTTTTAGGAGAGTTATAAACGTATAAGAGCCTTGTCACATAAGCAAGTGTAGGAAGGCTCTAACTTATATAATAATAGATGTAACACATAGGGAGAATACTAGTATGAAGTTTACTTAAAAAATTACTTCAACCACGTTGACTAACTACTTCTCCTTCGGTGATGGATTTTTCAATGTAGGACATCCTTATCATTTTAGTAAGAGATAATTTTATTAAAGACACTCATCATTTTTTCTTAAAAAATCCTATGAGTGTCTTATATTTCTACTATCTTGTTTATATTATTTGTTGTTAAACTCAATGAAATTATTAATAACAGTATCTAAGAACTTTTTTGTGCTTTTATCAGTTAATTCGCCTGTTTCATTTATTTTTTCATGAACTCTCCCTATATAAACTTCATTGCCAGGCATTAAATTTATTGCTAAAGATGGATTGGAAAGAATTTCTCTTAAATGAATTTGAGCTCTGACACTTCCTAAAATTCCAGTAGAGGATCCTATTATTAATCCAGGCTTGCCCTTAACAATAAGTTCATCGTCATACGACAGCCAATCAATAGCATTTTTCAAAGCACCTGAAATGGAAAAGTTATACTCTGGAACTGCGAATAACAGTGCATCTGAGTTTTTTATTGTTTCTTTAAATATTTTAACATTTTCTGGAATACTATGTTTCTTATAATCAACTGAAAACATTTCTAAATTATTCACAAATACTGGATTTATCTCAAGTCTATCTGAATAGTATTTTTTTAACCATCTAACTAGTTTAAGGTTGTATGACTTGGAACTTGTACTACCAATAATAGCTTTAACATTAATAGTCAAATTTCCACCTCCTGTTTACGTTAGGACATTGCAAATTAAATTAAATTAATAGATTTTTGATTAGTTGTTTTATGTTTTCCTTTAACTTTCTGCATATACATATTCATAACTAAAGGACATGTAATAGCAGTTAATATAGCAGTGGTAATTAATACTGTATACATCTCATTGTTAAAGATACCTATTGATAATCCTGTAGTTGCAACAAATATTTCCATCCCACCTCTAGCATTTAAACATAGCGTAATCATCCACAAATCATTCCAACTAAATTTGTAGTATTTTAGAATAAGTGATGGAATGAGTTTTACAATCATACCTATAATTAAAAAAATTACTGTAAATAATAATATTTCTGTGTTTTTAAATATTAATATATTTCCATGATGACCTACCATCGCGAAAAATAATGGAGTAAAAACTTCATTTGAAAAACCGCTTAATCCTTTTTTTAATTTCATTCTATATTGTGGAATAGACGCTATTGTTAATCCAAATAACAATCCTCCCAAATAAAGGTTAATTTTAGTGACAAATTGAGTATATACACTAAAGCCTAAGAATGCTGGCCAAAATAGAAAATTAAGCTTTTTTCTACTAATAATATTTATCAGTATCCTTCCTATTAACATTAGTAGAATTACACCTATTACCATTACAAATACATTCTTAGTTATAGTAAGTACTGAGTATTTTGTAGATTGAAAAGATGTAATTAAAATTCCTATTGATAACAGAATCCAACCAACAAAATCTACAACGATAGTCGAGAATAATAGAAACTGTCCGTTTTTACTAGATGCTATTCCCCAATCATTAAGAACTCTAGAGATTATAGGTACTGCAGACATCATCAAACAAATAGATATAAATATCCCAACATGGAACAAAGGAATATCTGGTTTAATCATTACCATAGGCACTAACCATAAAATCGCGTAGCCAAAAATAATAGATGTAAGTAAACTTATTAGCGTATGCCATGAAATCGTCCATTTTAATTTTCGAGGAAAGTTTGACATTTCAGCTCCAGACAATGACAACATTGTTAGAAATCCAAATAGTGTTACTATTCCCATAACCGTTTGGTCAAGATTTTCAAATTTCATGGGGAATATAAAATTATAAATATTTGGTAACATCCATTTCATAAAAGATGGTCCCCAAATTAACCCCGCCAAAAACTCCCCTACAACCTCTGGACAATTTATTTTTTTAAAGAGAAATCCTAGCACCTTAGCAGTTAAAAGCAGAACAAACATCTGGAGAATTACTTGTGCTATTATTGAATCGTTCATAGGTCCCTCCAAGTTATTATTTTCTATAAATCATAGCTTAAATTTCAAGTAATCCTCACAAACACTTATTCTTATATTTGTTTAATACGTTTAATGAATTTTGAAAGTTAACAATTCCATATCCTGCTGCATTTTTATCATCTGATATGTCAATAGCTCCTTCAATTAATAGTTTCTTAATTTCATTTGGAGAAAGTTGATTATCTTGCTCTAATAATAAAGCAACTAAGCCTGCCGATATCGGAGTAGCCATTGAAGTTCCAGACATATTAAAATAATATTCATTGACTCTATTTTTTGGGCTGATTATATCACTATATGAGCCTGGTGACCTTAAAGATATAATATTTGAACCAGGTGCTACAAGATCAGGCTTATTAAAACCATCTTTAGTAGGTCCACGACTTGAAAAGTTTGCTATAACATCATCATTGTTTTCAACTGTATTCATATCATCAGTTGCACCAATAGTAATTAATTGTGGATGTATGGCTGGACTACCAATAGTGCTACTCTTTGGTCCTTCATTCCCAGCTGCAACTAGGACTACTATTCCCATTTCCCAAGCTTTTTCTAATGCTTGACACAATGGATCCTCTTTATAAGACCTTAATGGACTTGTTCCTAAAGATAGTGACAATATATGAATATTATAAGTATTCTTATTATCAATAACCCATTCAATTCCTTCAATTATATTAGATATAGTACCTCTACCTCGTCCATCCATAGTCTTAATGGCAATAATATTTGCTTCTGGTGCAGTGCCTTCAAAAATTCCATCACTCGATAAACCATTTGAAGCAACACAACCAGCTACATGTGTTCCATGTCCATTATCATCATATGGCTCAATTTTATGATTTACCAAATCTTTAAAAGCAACTATCCGATTGTTAGGTGTAATTAGATCCTCGTGTGGATGTACTCCAGTGTCTATAATCGCTACATTTATTCCCTTACCTGTCAATGATTGCGGATTTAATTTCCTATCAACCTTATTAACTCCTGTGCTAGGAACTGCTGTATCTAATAGTAACCATGCAGGTCTATCAAGATTAATTCTGATTATTGAATCATGATTATTAAGTTCATTTAAATAATCTAGTGAAGTCTCTATTAAGTAAGTATTAATATTAGAGAATTGTTTTTGAAAGTTACATCCACAATCCAAAAGAAAATTTTGTACTTTTGCTTCATGATCTTCATTAAATTGAATTAATAACTTAACCTTTTCATGATTGTCTCCTTTCGTCTCGACATAATTAATCAATGATTCATCACACTTTTGATAATTTTTTTCCAATATAAAAACCTCCTCAATTACCCTTTAATTACAAGTAATTGAGGAGGTCGAAAAAACAACTTCTTATTCAGGTTGACAACATAAAATTCCTTCGCCTTTTTCTATTTCATTCTTTAAACTAGAAAGTACTCCTTGCCACGCCATTTCGTGCCATTTAACTGCTTCATCCCACTCTTCTCCGTCTTTCCAACCCTTATGAAGTACTTTTACTATAGTTTTATCATCTTGTTCTTCTAAGTAAACATTTACTATTGTTAAATCATTATCTGAATTCATTATGGAAGCAAATTGATCTGGTCCCTTCCATGTAAACACCAATTCTTTGTTTGGAACAATACTTTTTACTTTACAACCTTTTGTGTTCATACCTTCTTCATTGCCAGGATCAAAGTAGAGTTCGAAAGCACCTCCAACTTTTGGTTCAATTACTGTAACAGGTGCAAACCATTGAGAAACTCTGTCTGAGATTGTCCAAGCATGCCACACAAGGTCTTTAGGGGCATTTATTACCACTTCTTTTGTTATTGAAGAATTAGAAATCTTGTTTTCCAAAAAAAAACCTCCCTAATGGTTGTTATATACTAATTTTACCATTAGAGAGATGGTTTTCAAGAATTTTTAGAATTTTTTCATTAATTTTTTGTATTTTTTTCAATTAATGGTTGTGATTGTGATTTTTATCTTTGCAAAAATTCCCTATATGTGTTCTAACTTTTTTTAAATATGCTACAGGTTTACCGTCAGGATCTTCCATATTATACAACGGAATCTTAATATCGCCAGTACCTCCACCTTGTCCGACTGGTGGTACATGTGTAATTTTATGTGTAAGTTCGATTGGTTCTTTATTAAAGACTGTCATGCCAATATCTTTTAAATTAAACTTAGCATAGTTATTCATTTGGCAATGTTTTGGTGCCCCGCTTTCAACGCTTGGAACTGCTGTTCCTGGTAAAACCTGACCTTGGGAAACCTTGTAATCTTCATTAATACTAACTTCTATTTTACCAAGTTTTTCACTTTCTCCCTTAACATCTAAACCCTTCATTTTAATATCAATAGATGCATCATTCCAGTTTGAGCAAGAAGGATGGTCACGTTGAATCATATAAGTACCTTTTAACTCAATCGTTTCTTCCCCAACACCAGGAACTTCAATAGTATCCCAAGTAACAAAGTCTAGAAGATCTTCACCGCCTTCTGGCATTTTAAATGGTTGTAAGTCTTCTATTTTCTTAGCTGTTGCACAGCAACCATGAGGTGCTGCGTCCTCTCCTCTAATCTCAGCTAGGGAAACTCCCGAAATGTCCGCCAGTGATTCGACAAATTCATCCCAACTTACAATTGGCTCTACATCTGGATGTTCACCTGTAACAATGCACCAAGGAACAACTTTTTTAATTAAGTCACTTGGTTCATCTGTTTCCACAACTAGAGTGGCTGCTCTATTGGCAGCATTCACATAACCAAATTCAACATCCTTTGTAAAATCCACCAATGATTTTAATAAATTTGTTGCTTGATCTGAATTAAGAGTTTCACCGACAAATGGAGTCATTGTTAAATGAATGGTATACTTCATACTTTTACCTCCTGAGAATTTTTTACCAATTGCAATTGGATAACTTTATTCTAGCAAGGTTATAAAAGCATCTTTTGTTCTAGTTTGCTCTCATAAATATTTTTTCATATTTTTTATATAAATGTTCAAGAGATAGAATTATCGTAAGCGTCAAACTATACCCACATGGTTTGACGCTTTTTTATATGCGATAATCTCCTAGAGATTACACATAATGGAGGTTTTGCTATATGAAGAGATCCGATCTTAGAGTTGAATGGGAAAAACGGATTGCTAACTATATGACAAGCGGACTAAGTGCTTCAAATTGGTGTGCAGCCAACGAGGTCAGTATTCATCAATTCTGGTATTGGAAGAAGAAGCTTAAAACAACCGAAGACACGTCAAATACCCCTTCACAATGGATTACATTAGAAATGGATGAAACAATGACAGACTCTCAATCTAACATAGTTGTTCATGTTGGTCACGTAGCGTTAGAGGTCAAACAAGGCTTTGATCCCCAGCTGCTTGTAGATGTGGTAAGGACACTTCAATCCATATGCTAAATGCATCAACGATTGAGAGTGTCTACCTCGCTCGAGGTAGCACGGACATGAGAAAATCCATTGATGGATTAGCTATCATCGTTCAGATGGAATTCAATCTAGATCCCTTTTCATCGAGTCTTTTTGTTTTTTGTAACAAGAAACGCGATAAACTCAAGATTCTTCATTGGGATACCAACGGATTTTGGTTGTACTACCGAAGACTCGAACGTGGAACATTTCACTGGCCATCTGATCATGGGAGCTTAGGTCCGTATAAAATCTCACGTCGCCAATTGAATTGGTTGTTAGATGGTTTATCATTAGAACAGACAAAAGCACATCCCGTCGTTTCTGCAAAAACTGTCGTTTAAACATGAAATTATGAGAGTAATCGGTTGGATCTTATAGTATAATGAAATCATGAAAAAGACAAAGAAAACAGCAAACACAACTCCTACAATTGAAGAACTTCTCGAGCGCGTTCAACTCTTGGAACAGAAAAACGCAGACTTAGAGGCGAAGCTAGAAAAGGAAAAAAGTGAATCTGAAGCCAAGATTAGTTGGTTACAAGAACAGCTTCGCCTTCATCAGTCTAAACGTTTTGGTGTATCTAGCGAAAAGGGCATTCCAGGTCAACTGGAACTAACTCTTTTTAATGAAGTTGAACAAGAAGCGGACCTCGCATCACCCGAACCTACCGTAGAAACCATCACCTACCGCCGTAAGAAGAAACGCGGCCAACGTCAGTTGATGTTAGAAAATCTGCCTGTGGAAACGATCGATTATCGTTTATCCGATGAAGAGCAGGTCTGTTCGTGTTGCGGTGGAAACCTGCATGAAATGAGTACAGAAGTCCGTCAGGAATTAAAATATATCCCAGCTGAAGTAAAAGTGGTGAAGCATGTGCGCCATGTTTATTCATGCCGCCATTGTGAACAGGAGGCCATTGAAACGCCGATCCAAACCGCGCCCATGCCGAAGCCAGTCATTGCGGGAAGTCTCGCATCTCCATCTATGTTGGCACATATCATGAGCCAAAAGTATGTAGAGGGACTTCCTATATATAGACAGGAAAAACATCTACATCGTTTGGGTATAACATTATCTCGTCAAACGATGGCTAATTGGATGATGTACGGAGCAGATCGTTGGTTAAGCAAGCTATATAGTCGGATGCATCAGCTCCTAGTTAAGCTTGACATTGTTTGTGCGGATGAGACAACTCTTCAAGTGCTTCAAGAGCCAGGTAGATCCGCTTCATCTAAATCCTATTTGTGGCTATACCGTACAGGTGTCGAGGGATCTCCCATCATACTATATGATTATCAAGAAACCAGAGCTGGAGAAAATCCAATGAACTTCTTAAAGGAATTCAAAGGCTTTCTTCAAGTCGACGGTTATGCCGGATATCATAAAGTAGAAAACGTAACACTTGTTGGTTGTTGGGCTCATGCCAGACGTGGTTTTACCGATGTCTTAAAAGCACTGCCTACAAATAGTATAAAACCAGTCGCTGCGACCGAAGGTCTCCAATTCTGTAATCAACTTTTCACGATTGAGCGAAAGTTAAAGGAATTAGAGCCGGAAGAACGGTATAAACAACGTCTAGAGCAAAGTAAACCAATACTAGACTCTTTTTTGTCATGGCTAAAAGTACAAGAACAACATGTGTTGCCTAAAAGTGGTCTCGGAAAAGCTATTACATACTGTCTAAACCAGTGGGATAAGTTAGTGGCATTTCTAGAGGATGGTCGATTAGAAATCGATAACAATAGAAGCGAAAGGGCTATTAAGCCAGTAGTGCTTGGAAGGAAGGCTTGGCTGTTTAGTAACACACCAAATGGTGCGAGAGCCAGTGCCATCATATACAGTATCGTGGAGACAGCGATCGCAAACGGATTGAATCCATATTACTATCTTCGCTATCTATTTGAGCAGCTTCCCAACTTGGATCTGACAGATCATGATAACCTTGACCAACTACTTCCTTGGTCAACGACACTACCAGTGTCTTGTATTTCATTTAAAAAACTTAACTAAATAATAACCCAGGCCCCATCTAAAACATAGGTGGGGTCTATTTGACGCTTACGATCTAGGTGAAATAAATTTTAATAATCACTGCTTACATGGACCGCAGCTGATAAATTAGAGGATATATATTTGCATGATTCATCCATTCCTCATACAATAATTACAGCTGAAGCAACAATGGATAAACCTGGATTTTTTATAAAGGGATGAAATTGATAATCAAAAATTGAAATAATTTACAATTTTGTAAATGAACTTGTTGATTTATTCAGAATATTAACATATAATTTTATAGAAAGATACAAAAAATGGAATTAGGAGGGTTTATGTGAGGAAATTAGCAAAAACTAGTATTGTTACTTTAGCCAGTATTTTCCTTCTTTCTGTGCCAAATGTATCAGCAACTCAACTTACTTCAGAGTACAAAGATAATGATGAAGGTGCAATAGACAGTCATCTTAACGATTATGGAGGAAAATGGATTTATGAAAAATCTTCTTCAAGTTATCGAGGGGATCATCGTTTTAACCCAACATCCAGTGGTTGGTATACTTGGAAAACTACAAAAGGAAAAGGTTACTATTATAAAGCATTATTAGTCCATCTAAGAAATGCAAAGTTTACAAATCCTAATGCTCAATATAATATAGGTAATGATCAAGATGATTATATTTACGGAAAGAAAAATCAAAATACTGCACCAAATGGATGGAGTAGAGTTGTAGATACTTATGGCTATGGATCAAAGGCTTTTGGAGATTTTATTTTGTTTCCTAATGGATATAAAAATACAGGTGCAGATGGTATAAAAGTAGAGTATTATGATAAAAAGCCTTCAATTTTAAGTAGTTCTAAGGTAGATAAGTTTAATTACGAAGAGATTAAGCCAAGTGATTCACCAGCACTTACTTTAAATTCAAAAAGTATTAGTAAAGAAAATATTCATTATAAAATGTTAAACTCTATAGATTATTTTAAAACAGCTATTGGAAATTTTGATTATACTAGCAATTCAGGAGGATATAAATATACGGTAGATTTCAGCGTAGATGTTGAAAATCCAAAATCACACGTAGTAGTCAAAGCTGGAGATAAAATAGTAGAGGAATCCATTTATAATGGTGATGGTAAATATGTTGACTTAAACACTAAAGATAAGACATATAGTACTGCTGGAGCACCTGATAAAAATGAAGCTAAAGCACTTAAAGAAAACAATTTATTCGAAGGTGTTTCGCCAACTGTAAGATATTCTAATGATATAAATGGTGAAAGAGTTTATGATATGAGGTATGATCCTACTTTGATGGGAATGGCTCAAACATCATTATTTTCTCAAGACATTGCTTTGGGTTTTTTGGAGAATTATTCAAAATGGAACATTGAAACAAAAGAAGAGAATAATGGCTATGAGGCTATTGTATTAAGCGGAGAACTAAGTGATTACTATAAAAATAAACATAATGCTGAAACTTTTAAATTATGGGTTCATTCAGGCACTGGTATTTTGTTAAAAATGGAAGAGTATAATAAAAGTGGACAAGTAACTGAATCACTAATTACTAATTCCATTCAGATAGATGCCCCTATAGAAAAAGTGGAATTTAATACTGCTACCCCAAAAAATTTTGTGAAAACTAAAATGTTAAAATAGATTATATTTAGACTTAAATAAGTACCACCCGTGAGAATGTACTGCATCACAAAAGTTAGAGTGAACTGCGTGTAACCGTCAAGTAGTTTTGAACACTTTTTGCTAATTAATTTTGAACACTTTCTCTTTCAAAAATTGTTGTTCTATTCTTTATTCTGTAGCTGTCATTTTCGTTCATTTGAATAACCTCTACTCTATGTAATAATCGGTCCAATATGGCTGTTGTAATCCCTTGGTCTCCCATTAATTCACCCCATTCTTCGGGGCCCTTATTGGAGGTAAGAATAATAGAACTACGTTCATAAAGATGGTTAACCAGGTGGAAAAATAGATTTGCTTCCCTCTGATCCATTGCCATGTACATTAAATCATCAATAATCACCAAATCCGATTCTTTTATTCTTTTTAACCGCAATTTTGATTTTGTAATATATTCTTCCGTTTTTAATAAGTGTATGAGTTCACCCATTGTTGAAAATGCTACTTTAAATCCCTTTTGAATGGCTTCAACTCCTAATCCAATTGAAATATGGGTTTTCCCTGAGCCTGGGGGTCCCAATAAAATTAGATTGTATTGTTGTTCCAGCCAATTTAATTCACTTAATTGATTTAATTGGCGTGTGCTAAGCGATATTTGTTCTTCTACATTAAACTCGTCAAGTGTTTTAAAATATGGAAAGCTAGCCCACTTTAATCTCTTTTGAATCCCTTTTTCTTCGCGTTTCTTCATTTCATGCATAAGAAGTTCATGTAAAAACTCTTGATAAGTCCACGATGATTTCTCTGCGTGTCGTAGTAATATTGGCAGCTCTTCAGCGGTTTCCACCATCCGAAGATGGCGGAATTGTTCTTGTAATAGTTGTACAGTGCTAGTCATTATGAAACACCTCTCATAATTTTCGTGTAATATTCTATATCCCTTGTTACTGCTGTAGCGGTTGTTGCGGGGCTATTTCTTTTAGCTTCGAGAGAAGCAGGGGATTCTACATCTTTTTCTTCCTTTAATCGGGTCAAATGCTGTGCAATATCACGTAAATCGTTTGCACTCCATAGCTGTTCTTTTAGGCAAACCGCCAGGGCTTCCTCTATTTGAGGGCGAAAATGAGTAATGGCATATTGAATGACTTGGAACTGATCTCTTACATACCTTGGATACTGCCGGGTTACTTCATTGACAAATTTTAAAGCCTTTTCTTGATCTTTGAATTGACGAACAATAGTCTCTTTATATGCTTGAATTCCTTTCGAGCGATCTCTGGTGTGTTGACGGTTCTTTATCAACTCACCTTTCCCATGACATATCGGATGCTTTGCTAGTATTTCGCCTTGAAGGTCTGCTCGAATAATGAGTTCCTCGCCCTGGGTTTCTATGTAAACCGTATTATCACCTCTTGGACGATAAGTTCCTAAAGGAACCGAATAACGATTAGATTGATATCTGATAATATTGTCCTTATGAACAGTTCTTGTTATACTATTTACAAGGTTGCTTTCGAAAGAAAGCAGGGAGGAGACTGGCGTTAAGTGTTGCTTTTCGAGGGCGTGCACTTCTACTGGTCTCTTTTTTGTTGTGTGATGTACATTGTAATTTCCTGTCCTCTTCAACCATGCTAAACATTTTTCATTCCAGGATTCTAGATTTGGAAATACTCTGTGTTTTGCAAAGTTCCCTTTTACATATTTCACTACATTTTCTACCTTCCCTTTACTTTGGGGATCTGCCTTTCTACAGAGGTAAATTCGGAACCCTCGTTCCTGCTTATATGCTTGAAATTCCCCTGTTAAAATTATATCTCCGGCATTTTCACTAACGGTTATCAAATGATCTTGATCATAAACAATTTCCTTCGGAATTCCTCCAAAGAATTGAAATGCTTTTTCATGACAACGTATGGTATCCCTAGTGGTAAAAGGTCTATCAAGCCATTCCACATATTTATAACGAGAATTAGAGAGTACAAAGGTAATAAAATATAGTTTAACAGGCTTTTTTCCCTGATTCTTTACGGTTATTTCTCCCCAGTCGACCTGAATTTGTTGCCCCATCGGTAGTTCCTCCACAGCTTCATGATCACGTACACGAACCACTTTTGGGATGTGGTAAATATCCCTTAATTCACTAACATACCCCCGAATAGTACTACTTCCAATTTTTATTCTAGGGTACTTTTCCTTTAACCAGTCCTCCACCTGAGCAGAAGAAATATCAGGATGTTCCTTTAGCCAACTTAATATAAGTTCACGGTGTGTATCTAACTTTTTCTCCCTACTCCCAGTTGATAACACCCACTCGGATGCTTGATTAAAATTCATGCTTAAATACTTATAAACTGTGTTTCTAGAAATCCCTAATTTTTTTGCAATAGCTGCTACTTTAAATCCTTGTTCCTTTAATTGATGAACCTTTATAAACAAATGTAACTTTTCCACCTTTCAAATCCTCCAGTAAACTATGATGACATAAAATCATAATAGACTAACTGGTGGTTATTTTGATAAAAAAGTGTTCAATTCTATCTGGCGGAAACTGTTGATTTTAGTTTAGCAGTTACACTGCGCCCTAATTGTTAGATGTTTCTAACAATTGGGGCGCAGTTAAGCTTTAACTAAAGGGTACAAGTACATTATTTTATATCATTATTAAATAATGATATATCTACAGGTTTATTTACTTCTAACTTTGAAGGATGAAGGTAGTCAATAATATCCCCAGATTTGTTATAAGTTTCATACTTAATAAGAATTCCACTATCTTTATCTACCCAAAAACGAAAGTTAGTTGCCTTAGACTTTTCTACATTATTCATTTCCCCAAATATCACAAGTGAATTATGTCCAAGAATAGGTTCGTTTTGACTTTCAATTTCCCAGTCATCTAAGTTTCTAGTATAGTTGGATGCAATATCATAAGGAAATAAGGAATTAGCAGCTTCTTCAATAGGTGGAAACCATCTACTTTCTGTCACATCTTCTCCATTAACATCAGTATTAAAATACTCTTTTATGGACAATGGCTTTGAAGCGATATATAAATCTTTATATGAACTTTTTATTGTTCTGGTTTCACCGTCTACATTGATTTTTGAATTTATGGCCCCACCAGACTTTTCTCTGATACTTAACGAGAAATCAACATTTATTTTTGTTTTACTATTAGCATAGTATAATTCAAAAGTACCGCTTGCTGTGTCAAAGTAGTCGATGGAGTTAAGCATTTTTGTTAGTATTTCTTCTTTGTTCAATTCTTCATAATTTTCCTCTTGAATTGGAGGAGTATATATATAATTATTAACAGAGCGTATATGATCTTCGTTAAGAGTATTATCAATAAAATTTTCCTTTACTAGGAACAATAAACTTAGACAAATAATACTTATAAATGACAGACTAATAAAAGGTGCCATTTTCAATTTAAATCTTTGTTTATTTTTAGAAGAATTAGATATCGCATCATATATTAAACTCTCATGTCTTTTTGTGAATTTAATGCTCTTTAATACTGTACTGTCCATTTTTTTTCTTAAGTTCTCAAGTTCATTATCCATTATTATTCCTTCCTTCTAATATTATTTTTTTTAATCTTTCCCTTCCCCGATGCATTCTAGATTTCACAGTATTTGGATTAATTTTTAATATTTTTGAAATTTCGTCAATAGTAAAATCCTCATAATAAAATAATATAATAACCTCTCTTAACTTAATTGGTAATTGCATTACTTTTTCTGACAAAGAATAATCCTCAGTATTATGGAGGGGATCTACATAATTAGTATTTTTATCCTTGAAGTAAGAAAAGGATTCTAATAAAATAAGATTTCGATATGACCAACTTTTTAAAACATCTTTACAACGATTTACCGTAATTCTAATCACCCAAGTTTTATATGATGAGTTACCTTTAAAGTTATCTAATTGTTCTAAACATCTTAAGAAAACGTCTTGGGTAACATCTTCAGCAAGTTGAATATTTTTTAAATAAATGTAAGAAATTTTAAGAACATCATTCCCATATAAAGTAATAAGATAGTGAAGTTTTTCTTTTTTATCTATATCGGTTTGTAAAATCTCCTCTATATCCATTTTTTCTCGATTCAATGTCTGTTCCCCTTAATTTATTTTATAATTAGACGAACCGTATTTTATTAAAGTTCCCTTATTCAATAAAAATATTTTTATTAGATTTATAGAAAGAAAAAACCATATGGGAATCCTGGTGAGATATTAACAAAGAAAATGATATTAGCGTCTTTTGTGCTATTTGTGCTATTTGTGCTAGATCGATCGTTGGATTAAACCACCAGGAAACCGACTCATTCGCTTTGAAGGGCTACAAAAAAAAGGCTGCATATTGCAACCTGTAGTAAATCCCTTCAAAACTATCAGTTTCTCATCTATAATGACTGGATCTTCTATATTAACAGCCATTATAGAATGTTCCATCACCTGTTAGTTTCATAAATGTTCATTCATAACTCCTAAGTTGTGAATAACCCATGAC
>NZ_CDRJSZ010000022.1:0-49357 GCF_976954375.1 Niallia sp. Marseille-Q9988
TAATTATACTATTTTCTTTATTTAGTATTGATAATGGCAAACTAAAGAGGATATTACGTAAAGAAGTAATTGTAGATATACCACTACCGGAATTTATGATGAAAAAGGGAGAAGAAGAGCCTAAAGAAGTTGAGGACATCATTAAGGAAGTAAATCAACCATCTAAAAAAGTTGATACAATTAAGAAGGAAATTTTACTAGATGCACCTATAATAAAACAGTTTCCTGAGTTACCTAGGGGCTGTGAAGTGACTAGTTTAGCAATGTTCTTACAATATTATCAAGTTAAAACGGATAAAATGGAACTCGCTAAAAAAATAGAAAGAGATAAGACCCCATTATCAACTAAAAATGGAAAGATACATTGGGGAGATCCCAATGATGGATATATTGGAGATATGTATTCTTATAGTAAACCAGGCTATGGAGTTTATCACAGGCCTATAATAGAGTTGGCGGAAGAGTATTTACCAAACAAAATAGATAATCTAACAGGAAAACAGTTTGAGGAACTAAAATTATATCTTTCAAAGGACAGGCCGGTTTGGATAATAACGAATACAACCTATCAAAAATTACCTAACTCCTCCTTTGAAGAATGGGAGACACCAAATGGAAAAGTTAAAATAACGTATAAAGAACATTCGGTGTTAATTACAGGATATGATGAATCTTTTGTATATTTTAATGATCCCATTAGTGGTGAAAAAAACAAAAAAGAACCATTAGGTCCTTTTATAGATGCGTGGAAACAAATGGGGAGTCAAGCTCTTTCCTTAAAGTATGATTAAGAATAATAGATTCTTGATTTATTAATAGTGTAAAAGTTCAAGTGGAAACATGTGCCACATTTAAGAAATCTTAATAATATCGTCTTAAAGTGAATGGGAAAATATTGGAGGTAGTAAATAGATAGTTTCGTTGATAATATGATTCCTGTGGACATTAATACTAGGAGGTTTATATGAAATCGAATAAATTTTTATATTCTGTGTTTCTAGTAATATTATTGTCATCCTTTTTTGGAGTAAATACAGAAGCATCGTCTCTTTATACAGTAAAATCTGGAGACACTCTATGGAAAATAAGTCAGCAAAGTGGAGTTCCTATAGGTTCTATACAAATAGCAAATAATTTAAAAGATAATAAATTAAATGTAGGGCAACGATTAAGTTTACCAGAACCAATTACCGCAAGTGAAAGAACTTTATTAGCTCAATTGATTTTTGCCGAAGCACAAGGAGAACCTTATGCTGGAAAAGTTGCAGTAGCGACTGTAGTTTTAAATCGTGTAGATAGTGACCTTTTCCCAAAAACAATAAGAGAAGTAATTTATGAACGTTCAAATGGCTATTATGCTTTTTCTCCAGTTCAAAATGGAAAAATAAATAATAATCCAACCACTATAGATTATAGAGCAGTAGATGAGGCAGTAGCATATAGAGGAAAAGGGAGTGGATCCCTGTATTTTTACAATCCCCAAACAGCAAAAAGTGAGTGGATTCTAACAAAAGAAGTTACCGTAAGAATTGGTAATCACACGTTTGCAAAGTAATTAAAAATAAGTGTGCTTGAAACACAAAGGGAAACCCTTTAAATGCACATAAAATTCACAAATGCTTAGTAGATTGTCTTTTAAGTGGTGATATTGAAAGGATTTTTTAAGCATTAAATAACAGGAGCTTTTTAGATGTGATTTTATTTGAAAGAGAACTAAGATGATTTTAATGATTCTTAAATGGAAAAGAAAGGTATGCATAATTTAGGAGAATGTTATTTTAACCGAATATTTTATGACTAAATGGGGAGATTAAGATAAAATCTTAATCTTGAAAGCAGGGGATTATCCATGGAGAAAATATTATTGCGCGTGTTGACAGCTGGTTGTGTGGCAACTGTTCCATTTTTGTTTAGAGGCAAAAGAAGAGAAAATTTCTTAATATTTTTCGCTAAAGGTGTTCTTGCAACATTAGTAGATGCTTATGTTGTGGGCACAAAAAAAATCTCCTATCCAGTTCGTCCTTTTCCGAAGATCTTTAAAACAAATATCATTTATGATGTGTTATTTTTTCCTTTATTAAGTGTGCTTTGGGTAAAAATGACGGAACGAGATCACTTAGGAAAGAAATTATTAAAAAGTCTTGTATTTAGTGTCCCAATGAGCTTTGGCCAATGGTACTTTGAGAAAAACAGTAAATTATTCAAATGGAAGAAATGGTCACCACTACATACTTTTGCAAGCGTAAATTTCACTTTATTTACAGTTAGAGGATTCTTTGGGTTAATTAAATATTTAGATAAAAAAGATCTGTGGAGATAGAAGGAGAGAAGAGTGTAATATAGGGAGAGTAAGGTTGGCAATTAGATTGTTAGAAGGAAAATAGAAAAATAGCAGGGTATTTATAATGGCCTGTTTTCTTTCCTATTGACGAAAAATATATAAGATGATAAAATTATTTCGAATTAAAGATATATTAATTAAGAATATTTTTTTATATAAATATCTCAATTTCGAGATAATTGCAAGGAGGAAAAAGTAAATGAATGAACTAAAAGGACTTCATCATATTACAGCAATCACAAGTAGTGCAGAAAAAATCTATGAATTTTTCACATACGTTTTAGGACTTCGATTAGTAAAGAAAACGGTCAATCAAGATGATATTCAAACCTATCACTTATACTTTACAGATGATGTGGGAAGCCCTGGTACAGATATGACATTTTTTGATTTTCCTGGGATACCAAAAGGGGTGCATGGTACAAATGAAATCTCGAAAACATCATTCCGCGTGCCAACTGATGCTGCTCTTGAATATTGGGTCAAACGCTTTGATAAGTATGAAGTGAAGCATAAAGGAATTCAAGAACAGTTTGGCAAAAAGACATTGTCTTTCGTAGATTTTGATGATCAGCAATATCAACTGATTTCCGATGAACAGAATGAAGGGGTTACAGCAGGTACGCCGTGGCAAAATGGGCCAGTTCCATTGGAATTTGCAATCACTGGGCTAGGACCAATATTTGTACGAACTGCTTATCTTGACTATGTAAAGGAAGTATTAGAAAAGGTATTCTTGATGAATGAGGTTGCACAAGAAGGGGACTTCCATCTATTTGAAATGGGAGAAGGGGGAAATGGTGCACAAGTCATTGTGGAATTCAATACGATTCTTCCACAGGCACGACAAGGATTTGGAACAGTTCACCATGCGGCTTTCCGCGTGGAAGATCGTGCAGAATTAGATCAATGGCAAGAGCGTTTGAGCAGTTTTAAATTACCGAATTCTGGATTTGTAGAACGTTATTATTTCGGTTCTCTATACTCTAATGTGGCACCGCAAATCCTATTTGAATTAGCAACAGATGGCCCTGGCTTCATGGGGGATGAGCCTTACGAAACGCTTGGCGAAAAATTATCCTTACCACCATTCTTTGAATCCAATAGAGAAAAGATTGAACAGCTCGTTCGACCTATTGATACGGTTCGAAGTAACGTAGAAATAAAAAAAGAATACTTGTAAGAGGGATAAGGGGATGATTCTTGTGTTGTTTGTACACACGAGAATCGTCCCTCTTTTTTTAGAACATTCCATTCTTATTCGGTGAATCCTTTGGGATAGGCTGGCCAATATCCCACAATTCAACAATCTGGTTGTTTTGGAAGCGAAAGATATGCACCACTGCTCCTCCTAAATCCTCTGGATGTTGCTTTATATGGGAATACACCACTACTTTATCATCCTCTTCGATAACTAGCTTGCTCTCTACCTTCTTATTAGGACTTTGCTTGGCATTTTCTTCCATGGCGATCATTAATGAATCTGCATCGCCATTAAAGAAGGGATTATGATGGCGAAAGTCAGGACCTATGTAGCTATGAAACGCTTCGCGAACTTTTCCTGTTGCTACAAGCATTAAAAAGGAAACGGCTTTATCCTTTTGAGATGGAGTCGATGTTTGCTGCTTGTTCATCCAATAACATCCTTTCCTTAAGAATGCTTAGAAGTTTAAGGCATGTATATGGTTATGTCAATTAAGTAAATTTTAAAGGTATGGAACATTTCTAGGCTGATAGGAAATCGTTTCAGCCGAAAATAGTTCAATAAGTAAATGATTACCTAGCATTTTAGCGCGGATGAGTATGGGTCTTTCATAGTTATTTTCAAAAACAAAATCTGGTCCATCCCAACTAACCGTTGCATCTCGTTTAGGAGGGACATATGGAATACTTCTACTGTGTGAATAGCGTTGAATAATCTTTAATCCAGCATTGTCAACCGCATTAAATAGAGTAGAGGATACTTGGCAAATTCCACCACCAATATCTTCCGAAAACTTTCCATTTATGATGACAGGAGCTTGTAAATATCCCTTTTCTACCGTTCTTTTTCCAACAATCTGATTAAAAGAAAATTTTTCGTTTGGAAAAATAACGCTATTATTAATTGCCTCTGTAGCTAGCGAAATATTCATACTTCGTTCTTTGTTATTACTGTTAAAGGAAGTTATATATCTGCCGATTTTTTTTCTTCGAATACTATCTAGAAGCTCGCTATCTACTTTAGGATAAATTACTTGAAGGGGAAGTTCTTGTTTACTGGAAGTATCATTAAAATAATGCGCATACATTTGTCTGATAAATTTCTCCCGATGCAAGCGATAGCCAACTTGCTCAGGAACGATACTCCCATACTGATTAACGATGGCATCCTTTGGCGCAATGTAAACCTGGTTATCTAATTCATCCATAACTTTAGTGAATTCTTCTGTGTCGATCACAGGTAAACTAGGAGATTTCCACAAAAAATCTTGTTCCTTAACTTGTTGCTGGGAAGGGTGACTATTGATTATACTAAAATAATTACTAGGTATAAGCACGGCATGAAAGAATAGAATGAGTCCAAGTAATAGATGGGAATTCATAGATGACAAACCTCCGTTATAATCTTTGTTATTCTTAATATGTGTTCGTTCCTCCATTTAATGTATTTATTTGTAAAATCATTAGAAGAAATTAGGGAAGTACCATTTCCTGCGTCTCATGTATAAATAAATAGAATATTTACAATAATGGGGAAGGAGTTCTCGGCTTTTAATAGAAATAAATCAGAAGATTCATTAAAATAGGAGGTCCGAATAATGGGAAGACCAATTCATTTCGAAATTCACGTAGATAACATGGAACGCGCAAAAAAGTTTTATGGAGAAGTTTTTGATTGGAAATTTGAAGATTGGAGTGATTATGCTGGTATGCCTTATTTTGGGGCAGTAACCGGCGATGAAAGCGAGATGGGAATTAATGGTGCTTTAATAAAACGCTCCGTTCCTCTCACAGATAAAAATCAAGCTGTAAATGGGTATGCTTGTACAATGGGGGTGGAAGACTATGATTCCACAGAAACAAAAATTCTTGAAAATGGAGGAACCATCGCACTTCCTAAGCACGCACTTCCTGGTATGGCATGGCAAGGCTACTATACAGATACGGAAGGAAATCTATTTGGGATTCATCAACCAGATGAAAATGCCAAATAATTGACCAATAGGGACGGTACTTGGAGGACAAGCCACTTCCAGCACCGTCCCTATGTTTTCTTTAATTTTCTTTTTTCATAATGGAATAGGCTCCACCAAACATGGCCATTAATAGACCTGCTATCGGAAATATAATCCAATTTATATGCCAATTTTCGTATACAAATCCAGTGAATAAGAAAATGGCGGTGGCAAGTGGCCAAATAATTGCTGCGAAGGCACCGATTACTTTATCTTCCTGCTTCTTTTCAATGGAATACGATTCGTCCCTTAATAGTTTTGCGTAGGCGTCCATTTTGGCGCCACTTACAATAAAGAGGTAAGTAGCTATTGCGATAAGAAGTAGTAGAACACAAACACCATATGTTGTTGCTGATTCATTTATGGCAATCGTCACTAATAAAACGACGGGTGATAAAATACAAAGGGAAACACCAATGATTATCGAACGAAAAAAGATTGGTTGATAGGCTTCTTTTTGCATCTCAATTTTTTTAACCAAATGAAGAGGAAGGGAGAAGGTTCCCTTTTTTTCGATGAATTTGAACTTCTCTAATAGTTGACCACTATAAATGAATAAACTCACGGCAATTGCAACAAATAGAAGTAATTGAGCTACACCGATTAATGCTGCTGTATTTTCTGTAACACCATTTAGAAAACCATCGTCATATAACTCTGTAAAGAGAACTAGTAGGGCAGAACCAAGTATGCAAAGGAACACACCAATCCCAATCAAGTTCATCGCTTTTGCTGTTTGCTGAAAAAAATGATTCACTTCGTCTTCTGAGAGTTGTCGTTCTTGTGATTTTGCTTCGTTTAATGGAATATCCAACTCACTTAAAAGTTCATCAATATTACCAAATTCTGATATCACAATCCCAATTGCTTCATTTTCTGATTTACCTGCTTCTTTTAATTCATAATATTTATCCTCCATGTTTGAAAGCATTTCTAGTTTCAGCTTTTCCATTTCGGATGTTTTCGGCAAGTTAGCAAAGACATTGTCTAAATAATTAATGATGCTATTCATTATATCCCTCCTTAATAAATAGGTTAATTACTTCCTGTGTAACGGCCCATTCTTGGCATTTTTCCTGATAATACTTTCTTCCTTCTGCAGTAATGGTGTAGTAAGTCCTTCTTTTTCCATATTCGCCTTCTTTGTAATAGGAGTTAATATAGTTATTCTTAATCAATCTGCTAAAGGCTGAGTATAGAGTTGTTTCTTTAATAATGTATTTTTCATTTGTTCGTGTTCTTATTTCTTTGGAGATCTCATAACCATAAGAATCCTTTTCCAATAGGAAAAAAAGAATAATGGTGTCATTATATCCTCGTATGACATCACTGCTTATCACAAAATCCCTCCTTTCTAATACTTCACTTATCGTACTATGTCTGTCGTAGTAATTATACTTTACCATATATACTACGACAGGTGAAGTAAAATGTTAAAAAATTTTAGAACCGTCCCCCTTTTTCCCTCCCTTTACACATATTTAACAAAACTTCATGTTTATTAATAGTGGCTTAAATATTCCTTAAAAGAAGAAATCTATGATTCTAGTGTGTACGTAAATCAGCTTTAGGGAGGAATGGTCTTGTGTCTTTAAAAAAGAAGATAACAAGGAGGGCATTTGTCATCTTTGTTATGGGGGTATTTTTCTTTTCTACTTATTTTCCAGTATTACCAGGTTTAACGACTTATGCGGCAGAACCAACAAAGTCAACTGGAGAAAAGCCAGTGGAGAAAACACAAACGGAAGAGGATAGCAGTCAAGAAGTATCTGATACTACAGTCGAACCAGAGAAGGAAGAAGGAAATACTAGTATAGAAGAACAATCGTCTTCTTCTGAACAAGAAGAAGTGCCTACCGTTTCTAAACAAAAAGAAGCAGCAGTAACAAAAGAAGAAACAGTATCAAATGAGGAAAATCAACCTCAAGAAAATGAAAAAAAAGATGAAAAATCAGAACCAACTCAAGAAACACCAAACGAAAACGAACAACAGCAAGTGGAAGATCAACAAGAAGCCGTGGATTATACAAAGCTACCACCCCTACTTATTACAGAGTTAGCCCCTGATTCAAAAGGAACGGATAACTTTGAATTTATCGAACTCTATAACAATACCAATCAACCGATGGACTTAAATAGCTATTATTTTTATTACCATTATATTGGTGGTAGTACAGCTGACAAAATAATGTCTATTCCAGCAGCAACGATTGCACCTCAAGAATCGATTATCCTTTGGTTTAATACAAAAGATCTTTTACTAGAGGATTTCAACAATCATTTCAGCACGTCTTTAACAGAACAACAAGTTATTTCTTTTAAGGGTGATTTTCCTGGATTTGCAAATGGCGGAAATCGTGGAATTATCGTCAAAAATATCGAAGGTCAAGAAGTAGTATCTGCGGCATATTTACCAAGTGAAACAGATAATACAGGCTTAGATGTGCAGTTTGCTTTCCCGACGGAAGGAACCGAAATGGAGAAGCAGCAGGTTAAAGCATCCCCAACACCAGGTGTGTTAGGAGAGGGACAAGTGCCAGCAGAGCCGCTGCAGGTAAGTCCGATAACAGAAGATACAGAAGCACCTATTATCACGCATGAAACAATAACAACAACAAAAGCGGGAGAGGCTATTGCGATTGAAGCAACAATAGCAGATAATCAGAAAAATCCAACCGCTACAATCTATTATCAAGTAGAATCAGACACAGCATTTAAAGCAATAGAGATGAAACAAGATTCAGCAAATCCTCAAAAATTTACAGCAAGCATACCAAAGGAAGAAGTACAAGGTACGATTGAGTACTATTTAGAAGCAACTGATGGTAATCTTCTAGCAAAAACAGCAATATATACGATTGAACTAGAAAAAGAAGAAGGGGCAGAACCAGAACAGGATACATATAGCGATCGACCACTCTTCATTACGGAGCTTTCTCCTAATTCGATTGGTGGAGGAACGGATTATTACGAATACTTTGAGCTATATAATAATTCGAATCAAGCGTTAAATCTAGCGACTTATTCCTTTTACTATGTATATACAGATAATTCAAGAGAGCCAATTTTATTCCAATTACCAGCTAAAGAGATTCAATCAAAAGAAAAGCTAGTGTTTTGGTTTAATAATGGGAATAAAACAGTAGAAGATTTTAATAAAGAATATGGGACAAGCCTTACAAGCAACGAATTAGTAATGTTTACAGACACGGCATTCCCAGGCTTCGCTAATGGCGGAAACCGTGCCCTTGAAATAAAGGATGCCCAAGGAAATGTTGTGATTTCCGCTAGTTATTTAGGTTCCGAAAATGACAATGATGGCAAAGTTATTCATTATCAATTTCCACAAGAAGGCATGGAAATGGAGAAGTACAAGGTGTTAGCTGATCCTACTCCTGGAAGCGTGGAAGTAGATCAGGTTCCAACAAATGTAGTGGAATTGCCTGAGGCGCCAAAGGATACGGAGCCACCGGTTATTTCCCATGATCCAATTAAAACAGCAAAAGCCTTTACAGCAGTTCCAATTGAAGCAAGTGTGACAGATAACGAGGTAGCAAATCCAATTGTCACTGTATTTTATAAAAACTCGGCAGACGAGAGCTTTAAATCATTAGCGTTGAATAAGGATGCAAATGGGAAATATTCGACAACCATTCCAGCTGCCGATATAGATGGAGAAATCACTTATTATCTTGTAGCTAGTGACGGAATCAACGAAAGTCAAACAGAAGCATTCAGCCTTTCTGTGGAAAAATCGGATATTGATTTTACTAAGGTTCCTAAATTACTCGTTACAGAGGTAGTTCCTGATAGTGCAAATGTTGGAACGGCCGATGGATATGAGTATATTGAAATCTACAATAATACCGATCAGGCGATAAACTTTAAGGATTATAAAATTCAATATCGTTATAATGCCGATCCCACAACGGATGTTGTTTGGCCATCAATTCCAGATGATGTGGTAATCGAACCGCAAGAGACACTGGTATTCTGGATTATTAATGGTCAAAATGGTGAAAAAACGGTTGCTGATTTTAATGCCAATTACGGAACAAATCTCGTTGAAGATAAAGAGATTGTGCGGATTAAGAGTGATGGAATGGCAAATGGCAGTATGCGTGGCTTAGTGATTGCTACGAATACGAAGGAAGAGATAAATGTTGCCTATTATAATGACGAGGCCACTCAATTAGACACGGCAATGAATATGGGGATTCTTTATAAATTCCCAGAGGATGGTTCGACACAGTCCGTAAAAATTAGTACAAAGACAAAGCCAGGAACACCAGGAATGGTAGAAGCTAACCAAGTTCCAACTCAGCCTGTTCATGTAGAAGAGGATCTTGTTGCCCCAATCTTAACAAATGCTACGAATGTGGAAGAAATCCATCAAATGGATGACTTAACAATTCGTGCAAAAGCAACGGATGATAAGGGCATTAAATCTGTTGTTCTTTATTATCGTACAAATGATCAAACTGATTATGAAAAGGTATTATTAACGGTTGATCCTAGTGATATCGAATACTATACAGCCGTTTTATATGCAGCGAACTTTATTGCAAAAGAAAGCATCGAATATTATTTTGTCGCAACAGATGGTCAAAATGAAGTGACTTCAGAAAAATATGTCATCACCATTAAAAATGATGTCAACAATGAACCAATCCATTTAAATGTTCAGGATCACGATATTTTATCTGGAAGTGTTATTTTAAAAGCAGTATCGAAGGAAGCAGCTGCTGACGATGTAGAGCTTTCTATTGATGGGAAAAAAGTAACAGAAGAAACATATAGCTCTTTAGAATCACAAGCTTATCTTGCTGTGGATATTAGTGGATTAAATATGTATTTCAAAAATGCAATCACAATGGGAGATGAAATTATTCATCTATTGGATAAGGATAATAATTCAGATTGGAAAACCTTTACGATTCCAATTGATCCAAATAAATTATCCATTGGGGAAAATGTTATTACCGTTCGTTCAGGAAATAAGGCATCTCCGTTCCAATTAGAAGAAAGTGAAGAAAATAGAGATGACTATAATATAAGAAATGTTCGTCTTATTTTAGCGGATGGCACGGTAATTAGAGATCCGCAAAAAGCGAATACATCTCAAGTATTTGATATGGGAGATGATGGTACCTATCGTCCGTTCGAAGACTTTACTTTTACATTAACAGAAGACCAAATGAAAGCAAAAACGTATGTCTGGGATACAACAACTGTTTCAGATGGAGCGTACAGTATTACAGCAACAGATAAAGAAGAGGAAGTAACTGCTGCAATTCAAGTAGATAATACAGCGCCAGTCATAAAGACAAATATGGAATCAGAAAAAGAATATAAGGGAGCCTTTACGATTGAAGCAAGTGCAGAAGATGCAATAGCAGCTGTCGAGTCAATAGATGTAACGTTAGATAATGAAAATATAAGTGTTCCATTTGATACTGCTTCTTCTAAGCTTATCCCAGGTGTCCATGAGTTAAAGGTAGTTGCGGTAGATAAGGCTGGTAATAAAGCGGAGTCTGTTATTGGATTCAGTGTGACGAATGAAAATCCAAATAAGCCAGAATTAATCTCGCCAGCTAATAATACAGCTACTCCAGTAGACGGGGATCCAGCGTTAAAGGTAAGAGTAACTGATCCAACAGAGGATTCGATGGATGTTCATTATTATAAAGGCTATAAATATGAGGCAACAGATAGTAATGTTCAATCATTTGAAAATGCGAGTGATACAGAACCGCCAGTTGAGCTTGTGCCCGCTGGAGAAAAAGCATTAACAGCTGAGGATGCTTCAGCGATTTCTACCTTAGATGGAAAGTACTTAACAACTGATTCTAGCACTCAATTCCCATACCATCGCTTTGAAGTGGAACTAGACCCTACTATTGGTAAAGAGGACCGAGTCGAGTTAGTGTGGAATGGGAAATCATTAGAAGGAAGAAAGGTTTCCATGTATGCATGGAGTATGAATGAGAATAAATGGAAACTGCTAACGTATAAAATTGCGGGTGCAGAAGATTTTGCCTTAAAGGCAGATGTACAGGTAAACGAGTATGCTGATAAGGCTAATAAAATCAATGTGTTAATTCAAGATGAAATTCCAAGCTCACCAGATGATTATGATTTTACATTTGTGTGGATGTCGGATACCCAATACTATGCAGAAAGCTATCCATATATTTATAAACGACAAACAGAATGGATTGCGGAAAAACAAGAAGAGCTGAAAATCAAATATGTCTTGCATACAGGTGATGTGGTAGATGAATTTGATGATGAACAGCAATGGATTTATGCGGATGAATATATGCGCACATTAGAAGACTACAAAATTCCGTATGGAGTACTGGCAGGAAATCATGATGTAGACCAATTATCCAATGATTACTCCGAGTTTTCGAAATGGTTTGGAGAGAATCGTTATAAAGACCAACCACATTATGGAGAATCGTATAAAGATAATCGTGGTCATTATGACTTGATTTCAGCTGGGGGAAATGATTTTATCATGATATACATGGGCTGGGGCGTAAATGATGAGGATATGGAATGGATTAACAGTGTGTTAAAACAATATCCTGATCGAAAAGCCATTCTGAATTTCCATGAATATCTATTAGTTTCAGGTAATCGTAGCCCAATTGGGGAAGAAATTTTTCAAAAGGTAGTAGAGAAAAATAAAAATGTATTCCTTGTATTATGTGGACACTATCATGATTCAGAGACGCTAATTAGCGAGATTGATGATGATCAAGATGGCATAGCAGATCGAAAAGTCTATCAAATGCTTGGAGATTACCAAGGTGGGCCAGAGGGTGGTCAAGGCTATATGAAGCTGCTTCACTTTGATCAAACCAATAATCGAATCCTTGTTAATACGTACTCACCGTATTTAGATGATTATAATTTCTATGATCCAGAAGAATATCCATTGAAGGATGAATTAGTGATTGATTTAGATTTATCCGTTCAAGAGAAACAAGTTGCAACTGATTACTTTGCGGTCAATATTTATACGAAGGAAGAAATCGGTAACCAAGAAAACGTAGCAAGCGGTGATATTGCAGAAGTCACTTGGAAGAATCTTGAAGAAGGGCAAGTATATGATTGGTATGTAGTCGCGTCTGACGAGTATACAGGAAAATCTATTTCAGATATTTGGTCTTTCACAAAAGGACAGTCTGCATCAGAAGAGCCTGCAAATCCAGGTGATGAAGGTGGAGATGGTGAAGGAAGTGAAGAAGCAGAACCACCAACTCCATCGAATCCAGATGGTAATAATGGAAATAGTGGGGAAGGGGAAGAACCGTCAGCACCGGTACCTGACGACAATACCGGGAATGATGGAGGAAATGAAGAACCACCAATACCAACTCCTGATGACAATAATGGAAATAATGATGGGGAAAATTCAACAAATCCATCCACATCAGAACCAAACAAAGACTATCAACCGATTCAACTACCAAATACAGCCACAGCAAATTATACAATGATGTTGGTAGGAATTCTATTATTAATAGGAGGAATAGTGATTTTTTACTTGAGAAGGCGAAGAAGAGAGGCATAGGAACAGGTTCTACTAATTTGCATCCCTGGAATGGATACCAAGGGGAATTCCATTGAACGGACAAGAAAGAGCGAAAAGCCTATTTATCTTTAGGTTTATAGCTCTTTCTTTTTTTGAGTACTATTTTTTATAGCCAGATAATATATTTGTTATTACCAACTACTTCTCCACAAATATTTACGATAAAACCCCAAAAGTAGAGTTCTTAGGTTATAGGGTAATAGGTAGATGCATAAGTCTTGTAAGATAGTCTGATGCAATCGGTAATTTATGCAGTTCCTTTATTCAACAATTACCTATCGACCAACGTTAAATTATTATGAGGCACAGGATCAAGCTTTTATCAAAGCAATCACTTATAATCAGCCTGAGTTAATCCTTTCATCCTATGAAAATGGTATTCAAACACTGGCTACTACGCTCGCGGCAAATAAATCGCAGGACACTGGGTTACCGATAGATTTAAGGGAATATTATGCTTCCATGTAATCATTATTTGATTCATAGAATATAAATGTTGTATTACTTGCAAAAAAGAGCAGATACTGATGCTATACCTCTGCTTAAAAAACATCTAGATTAGCGGTGATTGCAAGGAAGCGAACTCTTAGAAGTAAAGAAAAAATCCCGTTTTAGGATGTTATTAGGAGGAATAGTATGGCTGAATTAAACTTAAAGCATATTTACAAAATATACGATAAAGATTTGGCAGCAGTGAAAGATTTTAATTTACATATTAAAGATAAAGAATTTATCGTATTTGTAGGACCTTCTGGATGTGGTAAATCGACGACATTGAGAATGGTGGCAGGGCTAGAGGAAATCTCGAAGGGTGAATTTTATATTGATGATGAATTAGTAAATGATATTGCCCCTAAAGATCGAGATATCGCCATGGTTTTCCAAAATTATGCCTTATATCCTCATATGAATGTCTTTGATAATATGGCATTTGGACTGAAGCTTCGCAAATTTCCTAAAGAGGAGATAAAGCGACGCGTGGAGGAAGCCGCTAAGATGCTTGGATTAGAACCATATTTAAAAAGAAAGCCAAAAGCTCTCTCTGGAGGGCAGCGGCAGCGTGTTGCTTTAGGGCGGGCGATTGTCAGAGATGCCAAGGTATTTTTAATGGATGAACCACTTTCCAATCTAGACGCAAAACTCCGTGTGCAAATGCGTGCAGAAATATCAAAGCTCCATCAAAGACTGCAGACGACAACGATTTATGTAACACATGACCAAACAGAAGCGATGACGATGGCGACTCGATTAGTTGTAATGAAAGATGGCGTGATTCAACAAGTAGGGACACCAAAAGAGGTTTATGATGATCCAGTTAATGTTTTTGTTGCAGGATTTATTGGATCACCTGCAATGAATTTCTTTACAGGTAGAATCGAAGGAAATTCCTTTCTCACAGAGGGAGAGATCATTCATTTGCCAGAGGAAAAGGTAGAAAAATTAAAGGGAATAAATAAATCTGGACAGGATATTATTCTTGGTATCAGACCAGAGAATATTTATGTAAAACAAAATGATCATCAATCCTATGCACAAGTAAATGCAAAGGTTGATGTGGTGGAACTAATGGGAGCAGAAACCCTCCTTTATTCTTCCATCGGCAAAGACAATTCCTATGTAGCAAAAGTAGACGGCAGTACCAACGTAAAACCAGGAGAAACCATTCCATTTTACTTGGACATGGATAAATGCCATTTTTTCCATAAAGAAACAGAAGAAAAAATATAGGGATTCGTGAGAAGGGCATTGTTTTCTTGCTTCCCTGGAATATTTGCAATAAGAAGGCATCTATACCATTAAAGGGATAGATGCCTTTATGAAGTAGGGAGGTTAGAAGTTAGAACCGTTCCTCTGCTTCCCTAACTATCATTTCGCAAATCTCATGTGTTTTTAATGAGTCGTCCATTGATGGTTCTGGGACTTTATTGTTTTGAATGCAATCAATAAAATGGTCAATGATCTGATAGAATCCGCGTTTATATAGTGTTGGTTCCCAGTCTCCAAATTTAGAAATGTGGATTTCTTTGTTATGGAAGTGGGTTGTTTCCACAAGGCTGTTTACGACATACTTATCTTTGCCTGTGGAATATTCAATGATTTCTTCGGTTACGCCACCATTTCGGTTCATTATTCCAATTGCAATACAGCCCTCCCCAATCATTTGGATAACTAAGCTATTAAGTGTTTTGCCTTCTTTCAGGCATTCAACCTTTACATCTTTTACTTCCGTATTCATTAAAAATCTAAGCGTATCTACTACATGAATAAAATCTTCGACAACAAATCTTCTTATATAGTCTGGCATAGCGTAGCGATTCTTTTGCATAAGAATGAGATTTGCCTTCCCATTTTCTTTTAATTCCTTCACTTTGGGGATAAATCTTCTGTTGAATCCAACCATCGCTATTTTGCCCGTTTGTTTTGCTAGATTGACAATTTTTTCTGTTTCCTCATAATCCATTGAAATGGGTTTATCAATATATACATGGATACCATGCGCCAATAATTCTTTCGCTATCTCAAAATGTGCTTCAGTAGCGGTGCTAACAAAAGCCGCTTCAATATTTTTGCTAATGAGTTGCTCTACTGTTTGAACCTTTTCTTCTATTCTATATTTCTTTGATAGCTTGTTTAGTGTCTCCTCATTTCTTGTACAAAGAACGAGCTCTATCCCTACTTTTTCAGATAGCACAGGTAAATACGCTTTCTTCGCAATATTTCCTAATCCAATAAGACCGATCTTCAATGTATTCACCTCTTTCATTATGTATGTAACTTATTTATTAGTATAGTATAAAGAATGTTTTGCAACCAAGGATAGGAAAGCAGAGATATTTGATGCATACTCTTTTTCGGAGGTAGTTAATGATGTTAATAAAGTAAGTAAAATCCCCGAAAATTCCAGTAAATAGTAAAAATAATCAAAAAGACTTATTTTTTTTTACTAAAAAAGGGTTATAATAATATGAATATTTATAACATTTAAAAATAAGTTAGACGAATGGAAGACGCATTTTCAGATATAATTATATTATTCATGAACCTATCATTTTTATTATCTGAAAATTGGAAAGTGAGCAGAAGAAATGGAATTCTTTTTGGATTTATTCGTGATATTGCTTATTGCTATACCAATTTACCTTTTAATAAGGATTATGTTTATTTCCTTGTATAAAAAACTTTCATGGATGGAAAAATTACATGGGAAAATAAATGATTCAGGGAAGGAAAAAGCAATATTTTCTATTGTTTTCTTCTTATGTGGAATAATAAGCTTTTTATTATCTGAAATTTACACTTTCAGTAATTTACAATTGGGAGTTGTTCTAGGGTTATTTCTTGGATTATCAAATCTTTTTGATTCTAAAATGTTAAAGGGGTAAGCCAGTAAATGATAAAGAGACATACTTATGAGGAAACTATATATTTTTAAAATTCATATATGAAAGAAGTATGACATATTTAAAAGGATGATGAGTGGAAAGCTTTTATATTCACACAGACACGATAAAGGAGATGGGTAACTCATAGATAAATGTGAAAACATGTCGAGTTCTGCTGACTATGTGTGGGATAAAACAGTTGAATATTCTTCAAGGTGGAATATCCTAATTGTTATTTTGATGATGACAATGATTATCATTGGATCGATAGGCTACTTTTTAATGCTCCAATCTGTTTTTGGAAAGGTGGATTTTTCCATTTTTACTTTTCTTGGCAAGTGTTTGATTATTTATATCTTTTCTGTTTTACTTCATGAAATGGGACATCTTTTAATGGCACGTCAATTGGAATATCCATTTAGAATTTTTAAAGCAGGTTGTATGGAAGCTTATAATAATACTTTTCGAAATTTTAGATTGCGACCATTTCAACTGCTTTCCGGCGGATTTGTTATGCTGAACTTTAATGAAGTAATCACTTCTAGAGAAAAGCTTAACCGCTTCTTCGAAAAAGATTTTTTCTATATATCATTCGGTGGAATATTTGCTAATTTATTTTCTGTTTTAATAGGAATATTATTATTGTTTCACCCTATTACAGTTGAAATTGGCTATCTTTTCTTTTTCTATAACTTCCTGATTCTTTTAGCACAATTTATCCATCCTAGTGATTTTACGAAATTTCGGTTTATCCAAAAGAATCCAATGCAAGCAGCAGGCGTATTTTCAGAGGAGTTGGTTGTTAATAAGAGAGTAAATTCATTTCTGGAAAATCTTTTTCATTCCTATATAGGAGATACTTTATCGAATAAAGCAATTGATCCGCATACGCTCGCAATTATTCAAAGAGTAATAGAATATAATGGGAAAAATAAACAAGTGAATTCAAAGGAAATCCAACAATTTATCCCTTGGTATATTGCGAATTTTGATTCTATCAGTACCATGCAACTACGTAATAGAATTCCTGCTGAGCGCTTATTATATACAATATTAGAGTGCAATTTAGTAAAACATACAGAATTAAAAAACTACAAAATATCCAGATATGCGAATAAACATCCACTTCATTCTTATTACTTGAAATTAAAGGAATATTGAACACAGAGGGACGGTTCTAATGAGTACTATTACATAAGAACCGTCCCTCTGTGTGTTTTCCTTTTAAGGTATAATAAAGGTAACGAAGGAGGCAGTAGCATGGGGAATTTGTTTCCATATGTATATGATTTTGGAATGAAGCCGTTAGAAAAGGGAAGATTTTACACAATAAGAAAAGAACTGCTCAGCAAAGTAAAGGGAAGAGTGTTGGAAATCGGCTCTGGTTCGGGGATAAATTTCTCGTTCTATCGAGATGTGGAGCGAGTAGATGCGATTGAACCGAATCCTTCTATGATAAAGAAATCAAAAAAACAATTAGAGAAGGCATCTGTGCCAATTTTTTGTCATGAGCAAAAGGCAGAACAGCTTCTTTTTCCTAATCAAACGTTTGATTATGTCATTTCTACTCTTGTTTTTTGTACGATTCCTAACCCTGAAGCGGCATTGAAAGAAATGATTCGCGTAAGTAAACCAAATGCAACCTTTTACTTCTTTGAGCATGTGAAAATGGAGAATGCTGTACTGGCAAAGACGCAAGATCTTTTAACACCACTATGGAAAAAAATTTGTGATGGCTGCCATTTAAATAGAAATACGGTAGAAAAATCAAAAACGCTGGATTACAGATTAAAGAAATAAAGTATTATTATAAAGGACTATTTATCGTAGTAGAGTGCGTTCATTTAACGTAAACCAAAGTGATTGCTAGGCAGATGCGGGAAAAAATGTTAAAGTAATAATATTCAGAATAAACTGGTATTACCGGTAGGATGAAAATGTTCTCGTAAAAGGTGGTAAACAGCATGAACGAGGCTCTTTATAATGATATTGTAAAAACAATTGAGAATAGTATTTTAAATGGGGAATTAAAAGTTGGTTCAAAACTAATGTCCGAAAGGGAACTAGCGACTTATTACCAAGTAAGTAGAAATGTTGTAAGAGAGGCAATAAAAATATTAAAGGAAAAAGGTTACGTACAAGTACATGTTGGCAAGGGAGCCTATGTAAAGAAACCAGAAACTTCTGTTGTAGCAGATACCTTAAGTCGATTTGTCGATAAGTCTTTATCTGGTATTCGCCATATACTAGAGGTTCGTGAAGTACTAGAAATTTCTATTATTCAAAGGGCATCGATCTATGCTACACAGGAAAATATAGATAGATTGAAATCTGTTTATGAAGAAATGGAGCAAAATCGTTTTTTCGTGGATCAATATGTTCAATTAGATGCAAAATTTCATATGGAGCTAGCAAAATCGGTACCCAATGAATTATTTTATATATTAACCAAATCCTTTTCCGACTTATCTGATCAAGTTGTTTATTTGACAAAGATTAATCCGGCAAGTATTGAATTGGCGCAAAAGCAGCATTTAGAAATGATTGAAGCAATACAAACAAGGGATGAAAAGAGAGCAGTAATAGTAATGAAGCAGCATCTAAATACAGTCAAGGAAGATATTCATCTGTTAGAAAACGCAGGAAAGCAAGTGAATAGTACTTTGGAATAAACCAGTGGAACGCTATTGGTTTATTTTTTTATTGGTAAAAAATCAGAAAATTATAAAAAAGTGTGTCAGATTATATTACCGATTGATTGCAGAGGGATAAGTAGTGCTTTATATTAAGGTTATCCAACCGGTAGTACCAGTTAAAAATTGAGTTAAGGGAGTTTTGCCTAATGGAATCAAGGTCTTTATATGAAAGAGCACTATCTGTCATTCCACCAGTAGGGAAAAGAATTACTGAATTAGGGATTGTGAAGGCAGAAGGTATGCATTTATATGATGAAAACGGGAAGAAGTATTTAGACTTTGGTAGTGGCATTGGTGTCACGAATGTCGGTCATAATCATCCTTATGTAAATGATATGGCAAAAAAACAAATTGATTCTTTAGTACATGGCTGCCATAACATTGTCTACTATCCCTCTTATGTGGAATTAGCGGAAAAATTAGTGGCATTAATGGGAGGAGATTATAAAGTTTATTTTTCCAATAGTGGAGCAGAGGCAGTTGAAGGTGTGATAAAACTAGCGAAACGGGTCACAAAGCGACCAGGGATTATTTCCTTTAAACGAAGCTTTCACGGAAGAACAATGGGTGCAACTAGTATAACAGCCTCTAGTTCTCATTACCGAAAAAACTATGAAGGCTTATTGCCAAGTGTCTATTATGCGGAATACCCTTATGCGTTACGTTCCGGTTTATCAGAAGCGGATGAAGTAAAACGTTGTTTGAAGAGCTTGGAGGATATCTTTGCCTATTTAATTGCTCCAGATCAAGTTGCCGCGATCATATTAGAGCCTATCCAAGGGGAAGGGGGCTATATTGTTCCGCCGGTGGAATTTATCGAAGAAATTCGCGCAATTTGTGACAAACATGGAATTATGCTTATTTTTGATGAAGTGCAAACAGGATTTGGGCGGACTGGAAAGATGTTTGCATGGGAGCATTACGGCATAAAGCCTGACATTATGGCAGCTGCAAAAGGTATCGCTAATGGATTTCCACTAAGTGCAATGATTGCGAAAAAAGAAATAATGGATCAATGGGAAGAAGGGTCTCATGGTGGGACTTACGGAGGGAATCCTGTATCCTGTGCAGCCGCTTTAGCAGTAATTGACCTGCTAGAAGGAGGATTAATCGGAAATGCTGCTCTAATGGGAGATTACTTTATGGGAAAATTAGATGCACTGCGCACAGAATTTACAAGAATAGTAGATATCCGCGGAAAAGGGTTAATGATTGGCATGGAGTTTTTTGATGAAAAGGGAGAGCCTGATAAAAAAATAGCTGGTATCCTTCAAGAAAAGGCATTAGATAAAGGGTTATTGCTGTTAGTCTGTGGGGTGGATAAGAATGTCATTCGCTTTATTCCTCCAACTATCGTGAAAAAATCGGAAATAGATGAAGCAATCTCGATTATTCGTACATCGTTAGAGGAAGCTTATTCTGCTATTCTTCCTAAGATTAGTGGGTAAAGGAGGAGGAAATATGAAAGCTTCTTTAGTATATACAAATGGTGAAATTATTACGGTGGATGATGTGTTTTCTGTTCATGAAGCGGTGGCAGTTGTGGACAATAAAATTGTTGCTGTTGGGTCTAATGAAGAAATAAATACTTGGATTGGAGCAGAAACAAATGTCATTGATCTTGGCGGAAATTCATTATTGCCTGGATTTATTGATGCCCACCTGCACCTTCTTAATTTTGGACTGACAAAGGTGTCAACAAATCTAAAACCATGTAAGTCGATTGATGAGGTGTTGGAATTACTTAAGGCTAAGGCAGTGCAAACACCTGAGGGAGGCTGGGTAAGAGGCTGGGCGTATAACGATAATAATGTAGCAGAAAATCGTATGCCTAATCGAAAAGAGTTGGATTCTGTCTCCACTGTTCATCCTATCTATATTCAACGGTCATGTGGGCATGTAATTGCTGCGAATAGTAAGGCATTGGACCTTGGTGGAATCACTGCCGAAACGCCTAATCCAGAAGGCGGTGAAATCGAAAGCGTAGATGGAGCAGTAACAGGCGTTTTAAAGGAAGCAGCCCGTATGTTGGTTATCGATCATGATGTTTATACTGACCACGAAGTATTTTCTGGCTTACATTTGGCAGCGAAAGACTATATGAAATCAGGTATTACAAGTGTTCACGATATGGGAGGAAAAGGAAGCGACCATCTCCTTTATTTGCAAAAAGTAGCGAAAGACCCAGATTTTAAATTACGAATATATGCATCCGTTGTATCCTTTGATAACTCTTCAAATGCTATTGATAAGACATTAGATGCAAGCATTTTAACAGGTTTAGGCAATGAAAGGTTTAAAATTGGTCCTAGTAAATTGTTTTTAGATGGAAGTATTACAGGACAAACTGCAGCTATGAGTGAGGGATATGTAACCGATCCAGCTAATAAAGGGATTTTGTATAAAAGCCAAGAAGATGTCAATGCCATAATGGAACGCCCCCACAATGCTGGCTGTCAGATTACTGCCCATGCGATTGGCGATGGAGCAGTAGAAATGATGGTAAGCTGCATCGAGCATGTGGTAAACAAATTCCCTCGAGAAAATCATCGTCATCGTATTGAACATGCCTCTGTCTGTAATCCAGAATTAGTGGAACGAATAAAGAAACTGAATGCCGTCATTGTCATAAATCCAGCTTTCTTTTATGATTTTGGGGATGAATATGTAAAGTATATTGGTTCAAAGGCAGAGTGGATGTTTCCATCACAATCCTACCTAGAACATGGAGTAAAGGTGGCAGCTGGATCTGATAGCCCCATTACAGACTTCGAACCACTATTAGGGATACAAGAAATCGTTACTCGTAAAACAAAAAATGGAACGGTTATAGGAGAAAAAGAGTGTAGCTCTCTAGAAGATGCCATTCGAATTTTTACTATAAACGGAGCCTATGCATCCTTTGAAGAAGAGATTAAAGGAAGCATCGAGCCAGGAAAACTAGCAGACTTTGTCATCCTAGAGGGATCCATTCTAAATGCAATCCCAGACCACATCAAAGACATCCCCATCAAACAAACCGTAATCAATGGAGAAATAGTATATGAAAATCCAGTCGCTGTGATGAAATAAGGGAAAACGGAGTGACGGTTCTCGTGCTTAACATATGAGGAACCGTCACTCTGCTTACTTACATTCTTTCATTCCTTCTTCAAGAATGTGCATTTGGAGTAATGTTTCTTCATCTTTTACTTGTTTGTCTGCCCCATTTATTATTACTTCATATAATTGATCATACACTCTGCCATAGTCGCCTCGCTCGGAAACTACTTTTTCTTCACGGTATTGCCCGTTTTCATCTAAATACGTTAATGTTCCATAATGTTCAGGAAGGTCAATGCCGAAATTAGGTTGATCAGGCATATAAAAAAGCTTTAAATGTTCTTCTTGTCGGTCTTTTGAATGTTTGACAAAAACACCCTTTTTTCCATAAGCAACGAAGCTAGGACGTTCTTTTAATCGGAAATAGCTCGATTTAATAGAGACTTTTAACGTATCGTAATATAAATCTAAATCAAAATAATCATTCATTCTGCCGCTGCCAAGAAGCTGCCTCACATCATAATGAATTTTTTTCGGTTTGCCAAAGTAAGAGATTGCTTGGTCAATAGTATGGCAGCCATGTCCATATAAAAAGCTATTATAGAATTGAAAATCATGGCTAGATTCTGGTATTTCAGGTCGGAAATAATCATAATGCATTTCTACTTCCAAAAGCTCGCCTAGTTTTCCACTTTCGATAACCTTTTGTGTTGTTAAGAAATCAGAATCAAAGCGACGATTTTGGTAGCATTGTACAATTAACCCTTTTTCTTTAGCTAAAGCGTATATTTCTTCTGCTTCCTCTGCTGTCATCATAAATGGTTTTTCTACTAAAACATGCTTGTTGTACTCAAGTGCCATTTTGGTATATTCATAATGAGAGGAATGAGTAGTACAAACGACAATCAATTGTATTTCGGGATCAGTCAGTAATTCATTTAAATTGGAAGAATAATAGATTTGATCCTGTTTCTTCCAAGTGTCATGAGAAGGATTTCTTCTGTAAATGGTTTTAACCTTTATATTTTCCCGCTGCAAAACAAAGGGCAAATGATAGCGATTGGTGCTTTTTCCATTACCGATGTAACCAATTGTCAACAAGATTATCACTCCAATTTTCTCTGTAATACTTTCATTATAGGATGGTTATATTTAGAAATCTATTGGGAAGGTAGGAAAGATTGAATCATGTTAGTTTCTTTTTCTCTTAAATTCTCTTATTTTAAGGAGAAAAAGGTAAAAATAATAATAGCAATCATTTTCTTGAGGTACTGTCTGAATAGTGAATAGATAAATATAACGATAAAACCTTATTTGCAACTAGAGAAAAGTTTAAAATAAAAGATAAATAAATTGGGTAGCAAAAGAATTAAGCTTAAAGGAGTACCTACAATGAAAACAATCGCATACTATATTTCTGACTATGGATTTGGTCATGCTGCCCGTTCTATTGCCATTATTCGTGAACTTTTAGAGCGAGAACCTTCTTATCGCATCATTATATGTCATGCTTTTGCGATGGAGTTTTTGCAGAACTCACTTCCATATAATCAAGTTACCTTTCGAAAGATTGCTACAGATGTTGGCTATTTTTTAAAAGAAGGAAGCCTAGAGCCAGATAAGAAGATGCTAGCGAAAGAATTTGATCGGTATGTGGAGAATTGGGAAAACAAGATTCAATTAGAGGTTCAATTTTTCCAACAAATGAAAATAGATTTGGTAGTCTCTGATATTTCTCCACTGCCTTTTGAAGCTGCTGATAAAGTAGGAATTCGGTCGATAGGTATATCTAACTTTACTTGGTATACAGCATATGAAAGCTTATTAGACCAAAAAAGATTAGAGATTTGGAAAAGTTCCTATTCGAAAATGACCTGTTTTTTTCTACTAGCTGGAAATCAGGAAAGTGATTGGCCTTGTGAAAAGAGATTGTTTCCCTTTTGTGCTCGAAAAGTACGAGCGGAAAAGATGGAGCATATTCTTGATTGGGTTAATCCGACTAGGAAGAGGACCGTTATCTTTTTTGGGCTGGGGATGAAGATAGATGGAATAGAAGTTGAAACCCTTCCTTTATGGGAAAGTGATAACTGTGTATTTATTGTTTCTTCCAATGTAAAGGTAGATAGGGATAATGTGTTCTCCATTCCAAAAGAGGAAACGGAATCTCAAGCATATATCGCGGCGAGTGATTTAGTCATCTCAAAAGCAGGATGGGGTACGGTAAGCGAGGCAGTTGTCTATAATGTGCCGCTACTGATTTTGAATAGAGAAGGAATGAAGGAAGACCAAAATACGATTAACTATATTCGTAAGCATGGACTAGGCAAAACAATAGATTGGGAAGAAATGCTAAAATATCAGTATCATGGAGAGAAGCAAGAAAAAAAGGAGAATGGATTTAGAAATGACGCCGAGGCGATAGTGGAGGAGTTACGGAAACAGTGCCGTTTCTCTACAGACAACTAATATGGAGAGGTGAAAAAAATGAAATGGCATGTAAAGAATTTTAATGAGTTAACGAACATGGAATTATATACGCTTTTGAAAGAAAGAACGGCTGTTTTTGTGGTAGAACAAAATTGTCCATATTTAGAGGTGGATGGGAAGGATACTGAATCGTATCATTTATTTGCTGAAAAAGAGGGAGAGGTTGTTGCTTATTTGAGAATTTTACCTCCAGGGGTTTCTTATCCAGAGGCTTCGCTAGGAAGAATTTTAGTGAAGAAAGAATGGAGAGGTCAAGGCTTGGCGGAAGAGCTTGTGAGTCGCGGGATTGATTACCTTAAAAAGGAATTAAATGAAGAGGTAATAAAAATACAGGCTCAGAACTATTTGCGAACGTTTTACCAGTCCTTTGGTTTTCAATCGATCTCAAAAGTATATTTAGAAGACAATATTCCCCATATTGATATGCTGTTAAAGGGAGATAGGTTGGAAACGAAATAATACATAAGGTGTTTTCCTAATTGCATAGATTGGATAATCTCTGTATAAAAAGAACCATTAATGCCTACCCTTTAATAATGCAAGGAGTGGTGAGAATGTTCTATATGGAGATTGTTGTAGCAATTCTTTTAACGATGGCTTTTATAAAGTATTTTTGGACCAAAAAGGAAGATCAATATCAGACTTCGCTTTTGGCAAGTCATATCGAATCGAGTAATGAATTAAAAAAGACATTGGCAATGGGGCTGTATTTGCGATTTCGAAAAGAAACTGAGGAAAATTCTCCAAATTATTCTGAGATTTACATAAAACAAGACCCGATTCAATTTGAAAAGTTTGCTGCTGAAATTGTGGAGCAAACAAGAGGTGGATCGACCTGGGTAACTCCCTCAACAGGTGATTTTGGAGTTGATTTCGAACATGAAACAGAAAAAGGACTGTTTCTTGGACAAGTCAAATGTCATCAAGGAGATTTACCTTTTGATCCAATTGCACTTATTCATTCGAATATAGTAAAAAGAGGAGCTGCAGGAGGGTATGTTATTACAACAGGCGGCTTTACACCTGCAGCTTACGAATATGCCAAAGGTTTAAACGTCGAACTAATCGACGGTGTCAAGCTTGTGGAAAGCTGGTTAAGTAGTTTAAGCAAAGAGGAAAAAGAAATGAAGGAGATATTGCTCGTTTAAGGAAGTAGAGGGACGGTTCTTCTGAGGTTATGTTCTCAGAAGAACCCGTCCCCTGCTTCCTTTTTTATGTATTGGAAAAGAGGAAGCAGGCATAATAATGGGTAGGATTTTGTCATAAGTTTAATGAAAAAATGGTTAAGGGGGATTTTTATGAGGAAATTTTCTTTTGTTTTTTTTGTATTAAGTATGGTAATTCTTGCTTCTTGTTCAGCGGATAAGGATAAAAAAGAAAATGCTGATAATAACAAACAGGCAGATGAACAAAATGTAGATGTTGATAAAGGTCTTTTAAACGTTGAAATCACATTGCCAGCTTCCATGTTTGAAGGGGAAGATATTGATACGGTTATTGCGGATGTAGAAAAAGAGGGAATTAAAGTTACTAAAAATGACGATGGTTCCCTTACCTATAAAATGTCTAAGGCAAAACATAAAGAGATGATGAAGGAAATGGAAGCATCTCTAGAAGAATCCATAAAGGAAATGAAGGGGAGTGATGATTATGTGTCCATTAAGGATATTACGCATAATAAATCATTTTCTGAATTTACGTTAGTGGTTGATAAAGAGAAATACGAGGATAGTATGGATAGTTTTGCCATTTTTAGCCTCGGAATAACAGGTATGATGTATCAACTGTATAGTGGTGTGGACTCAGACGATTATCAGGTTAAGATATTTACAACAGACGAAGCCACAAAGGAAGTATTGGATGAAACCGTTTATCCTGATGATTTAGAAAAGGATTCGGAATAAAATAGTTGTTTTTCATTTAGAGAAAATAAGGAGGATAAGGATGAAAATTAATTTCCCAAATATATTTAAACTGTGTCTAACTGGTTTATTTATTGTCACTGTCCTTGGAGGATGTGGACAAGATACGAAGGATGTAACAATTAAAGATGAGGATGAAAAACAGGAAGAAGTACAAACAGAAGAGACAGAAAAGAAAGAAGAAACAAAGTCGAAGCTTGGATCTCGAACAAATCCAGTTCCGTTTAAGAAGACAGTAACAGTCGAAGATGAACTATATAATGATGAAGGGGAATCCTTCCCTATTAAGTTTGATTTAACAGTATTGGAAGTTATACGCGGGGAGGACGCCTATCAAAAATTAAAATCCATGAATGAATTCAATGAGCCTGCCCCAGAAGGATATGAATGGCTTTTAGCGAAAACGAAAGTTAAGTTTACGGAATCGGCTACAGAGGATTTGTCCTTTCATATTGATGGGATAATGAACTTCGAAATGGTTAGTAAAAACGGTGATATATATAGTGGAGATATTATCGGAACGACAGAACCTGAATTTAGTTATGAAATGTATGTAGGAAATGAAAAAGAAGGCTATATTTCTGGATTAGTAAAAACAGGAGAAAAAGCGCAGCTTCGCTATGAAGAAATGCTTGGAGGAAATGTCTTCTTGAATTTACAGTAAGGAGGGTCCTCAGAGGGACGGTTCTACTGTTTCCCTAAAATTTCCTAACAAGAACCGTCCCTTTGCTTCCCTCGACTTTAAAGATTTACGACATTATTATTTAATAGGTTTCGTCTGCGGTTCAACTCTGTATCCATTACGCTTCGTTTGGCATCGAGCTTGTAGTACAGCATGGTTATGCCGATTAGTAAGCAGATTGCTAGTGGCACCCAGATGAAGCTTACTTCAATATACGATAAAGCTTTAGGAGTTTGTGTGGCATTTGGAACATAGCCACCCAGTTGAAGAAAAACTCCGACAAGTGCACTACCAAGGCCTAGACTTATTTTTACTGCGAAACCTTGAAAGGCTGCAATCATCCCAGCGATACTCTTGTTGTTTTTATACTCGGAATAATCGATAATATCTGGTTGAATGGCAAAAGTGGTTCCAAAGATCCCGTAAATTCCAAGTCCGGTAATTGCTAAACCAGCTATGAGTAAAACAGGAGACGTTTTTCCAAAATAAATCATTAAATCTCCAACAATATAGATAACGGTACTTAATAGCAAGACATTCTTTTTTGGTAATTTCCTTTGAAGCCAAGGCAGAAGAAGAAGCATTGGCAGACCAGAGAGAATACCGAAAAGCCCAACAAACGTAAGCCAATCTGTTCGTCCAAGATTGTATGTGAAATAATAGATCACAGTAGTATTTCTGATTACAAAAAGGGCGAAATAGAGAAAATTTAAGATAAAGAAGATTAATGCATGGCCGGTTAATCCTTTTAAATCCTCTTTAAAAGTAGATTTTCCTCGTTCTACAGTTGGTGGTACGACTTCTTTTGTATTCATAAACGTAAAGACAAACACAATTACAGCTGCAACCCCGTAAATAGTCATCGTAATGAGATAGCCTTTTTGTGTATCTCCCTTTCCGAAGAAATTAACAAGGGGATTTGTAATCGTCATGACTAAAGCGGTTCCAATTAATGCGCAAATCATTCTAGTTGAGACTAGCCAGTTTCGTTCATGATTATCGGAAGTTAATCTTGGCACAATTGTATTTAAAGGAATATTTACAACAGTATAAGCAATGTTTAACAGGCAATAGGTTACATAAGCCCATACAATTTTTCCACCCATACTGAAGTCGGGTACAATAAAAGTCAAAATCGTAAAGACGGCAAAAGGAATTGCTCCAATGAGGAAATAAGGTCTTCCTTGTCCCCATCTAGTATTTGTTCTATCTACTAATAATCCCATGCCTGTATCTGCAAACGCATCAATAATCTTTGTTACAAGCATTAGCGTTCCAGCAACCGTTGCCGTAATTCCAAAGACATCTGTATAGAAAAACAGTAAATAAGAAGCCATTGTACTAAATACAAGATTACATGCGAAGTCCCCAGCTCCGTATCCAATCCTTTTTCTCCATTTCTCCATCCCAATCACCATCCATTTCGTAAAAAAATTTTACATTGCTGAAATTTTTGTTAACGTTTTCATATCTGTCTTTAAATGCTTATAGATAGATTGATAAACATGGTAAAATTCATTATATTTTTGATGATTCTCTTTGTTTGGCATAATCTTCTCATCTAGAACCTGCCATTTCTTTACCTCTTCATAAGAGAGAAGGCCAGTTCCAATTCCAGCAAGCATAACATCGCCCATATTGGCTTCAACATCATGAATCGGGCAGACAACGGGATAGCCTGTAACATCTGCAAAAATTTGGCGCCACAATTTCGATTTTGTCACACCACCTGCAAGCAAGATATATTCTCCAAGATCTTCACCAGTTGCTTCCATTGCATCACGTAAAGAGAAGGCTACTGCTTCAAGAAATGCGCGATAGATATGAGCCTTTGTATGTGCTAAAGAAAGTCCGACAATCGTTCCTTTTGCATCTGAATCCCAAATGGGACTTCTTTCGCCCATAAAATAAGGTAGGACAATCAAGCCATCACTTCCGACTGGAATGTTAGCTGCTTGTTCGTTTAAAGCATCATATGCGTTCTTTCCGCCCTCTTTTTCGACTTCCAATTCATACTGACACATTGTTTGGCGGAACCATTTAACGATCGCACCAGCAGTAGCTCCACCAGCAAAATAATAGGAAAGTCTTTTTGCATCATATAAATAAGGCCAAACGATTAAGTCCTTTCCTTTGACTGGTTTATCAGAAATCAGTGCCGCACACATGGAGGTGCCAATTGCGGCTGCATAAATGCCAGATTCCAATACTCCGAGTCCAATATTGGCTGCTCCACAGTCAATGCCACTCGCAATAACTGGCATTCCTTCAGAAAGCCCTAGCTCCGCCGCTGCTGCTTTCGTTAATCCGCCAACAATATCAGTTGATTCCACAATTTTTTCCGGCATTAACGAAGTGGGGATTCCCATCGCATCCATCATTCCTTTTGACCATGTTCTGTTATTCATATCAAAGATTCCGCCGATATTCCCTGCAGAAGAATAATCAATGGCAACTTCTCCGGTTAGTTTGAAAATCACATAATCATTTGGTGGGAGAAATAATTTGGTTTTGAGCCAGTTCTCTGGTTCATTGTTTTTCATCCAGAGGATTTTTGTGTATCCATAATAGGGATCAGCACCATTATGGGTAATTTCAAGAAGCTTTTCTTTTCCGATATGTTCAAGTACCCAGTTTGATTCTGCTTCTGCTCTTCGATCCATCCAAATCATACAAGGTCTAACAGGCTCCATGTTTTCGTCCAATGGAATGCCGGAACCTCCATATAAACCGCTGATTGCGATGCCGCGTATTTTCTCAGGTGGAATTCCTGACTTTTTGCACCGTGTTTTTAATGGAGGCTTTTGTTGCTTCAAGCCAAACATCTGGCCATTGTTCCGCCCATAAAGGCTTTGGAGTTAACACATCGTATTCTTGTAAATCTTGTGCAATTAAGTTTCCATCAGTATCCATTAATATCGTCTTTGTTCCGGAAGTTCCGATATCAGTCCCGAGTAAGTAATTCATAAATAGTCCCTCCTAAATCTATAAGTCTATTAAATCGCAGTGAAAGCACCATCTATTACAAAGTCTGAACCTGTCGTAAAGCTGCTAGTGTCGCCTGCTAAATAAACACAAATGGATTGAAGTTCTTCTGGTTTCCCCATGCGATTAAGCGGTGCCATTTCATTCCATTGTTTAATTAAAGGTTGTAAGCTTGGAGAGTTTAATGTAAGCTCTGTGCCGATATATCCTGGACTAATGCAATTAACACGTACATTTCTTGATGCCCACTCGACAGCTAGTGATTTTGTTAGTTGAATCACACCAGCCTTTGAAGCATTGTAAGAGCATTGTGGTTGGGGAAAGTTTACAATATGTCCTGACATTGATGCTGTATTAATAATGGAACCGCTGCCTTGTTTTAGCATGACTTTACCTGCTGCTTGAGCTGTAAGGAATACACCTGTCAAATTAATATCAATCACTTTTTTCCATTGATCAAAAGTCATTTCTTCAGCAGGGACATTCAAGCAAATTCCAGCATTGCAAAAGGCAACATCTAATCGACCAAAAGCTTCTAATACAGTATCCATCATAGCGTTTACATCTTCAGGGTTAGTTACATCTGCTTTAATTGCAATGGACTTTATAGGAGACGCTGTCTACCTATCAATTGGGACACATCTTGGTGGTGCAATCATCATCAATAATCAAATATATATGGGAAAAGAAGGGCATAGTGGAACAGTGGAGCATATGACGATAAATCCTGATGGACCTTTATGCTATTGTGGAAAGAAAGGGTGCATGGAAACATATAGTTCTGTAAATGCTCTGTTAGAAACGGGAGAGACATTAGATGCTTTTTTCGAAAATGTGCGATCTGGGGTAGTTTGTTTTGTGAAAAGGTGGAACGCTTTTTTAGACCATTTAGCCTTTTCCATGAATAATTTGTATCTTGTCCTTAACAGAGAGTTTATTATTGGAGGACATATTTCTTCCTATTTAAAAGAAGAAGACATCCGTATTCTTCATGAAAAAACAAACGAAAAATCCGCCTTTCCAAGCAGCGACCGCTTTATTCATATCAGTCATTCACCTGCAAAAGGCGTTCCAATTGGAGCAGCCATTCCATTTGTGCAATCTTTTTTGGATACGATTTAGTGGAAATCTGGCTTAGACTCTGATTTCAAAGAGCTGAATGGTCAAGAAGAGTGATTAACTTATCGCCTGAAGTTTTACACAATAATCCGGATATGCTCAGCAATCTATATCCAGTAGAAAGCAGAATGGAATAACTTAATGAAGAAATAAGACAGGTATTTCTAAAGTATATTGATGCGCATAAGAACAATGATGATAAGGATAACTTTACCTATTTGATCATGAGCTACTTAGAAGAAAAGGAGTAAGAAATTATAATGTATTCCTCTGTTATTAATAAACTTCTTTAAGAAACACAACTTTTCCACATAAGAAGAATAGAAGAACTGTACAGTTCTTCTATTCTTTAATACCTCCTACATTTTACCTATTTTTAAAAACTATTAAAATATGCCTGTCGAATATGATAGAATAGTAGCATATAAAAAGAATGATATTAGGACAAAGGTGTCGTTTTATGTCCTAATATAGTTTATGGGGGGAAATGATATAGAATCTATGAATAAAAAAAGAGGACTATTTTATTTTTTTGCTGCTATTTTACTAGTTTTGGGATATTCCATAAATGTAACTAATGTTAATGCAGCGGAAAATCCAACAATAAGCTATTCGACACATGTTCAAAGTTATGGCTGGATGGATAGTGTGAAAGACGGTAAGTTATCTGGCACTACAGGAAAAAGTAAACGTGTAGAGGCAGTAAAGATAGACTTGGAAAATGCCCCATATTCTGGTGGGATTACGTATAAAACACATGTTCAAAGTTATGGCTGGATGGATTCAGTATCGAATGGAAAAGTTAGCGGTACAACGGGAAAAAGTAAACGTGTTGAAGCAATCCAAATCAACTTAACGGGAGAAATGGCTGAGCATTATGATGTGTATTATCGAGTTCATTCTCAGACTTATGGTTGGTTAGGTTGGGCAAAAAATGGTCAATCAGCAGGAACAGAAGGACTTTCTAAACGAGTAGAAGCAATGGAAATAGTCTTAGTCAAAAAGGGACAATCAGCTCCTGGTTCTACAGAACAGCCATTTGTGACAAATCTATCCGTTTCTTATTCGACGCATGTTCAAAGTTACGGCTGGATGAAAACGGTGAAAAATGGAGCATCGTCTGGTACTACGGGAAAAAGTAAGCGAGTAGAAGCTATAAAAATCTCATTAAATAAAACACCTTACTCTGGTGGAATTACGTATAAAACACATGTTCAAAGTTATGGTTGGATGGATTCAGTATCGAATGGAAAAGTTAGCGGTACAACGGGAAAAAGTAAACGTGTTGAAGCAATCCAAATCAACTTAACAGGAGAAATGGCTGAACATTATGATGTGTATTATCGAGTTTATTCTCAAAGCTATGGCTGGCTTGACTGGGCCAAAAATGGGCAGTCTGCAGGAACAGAAGGGCTTTCTAAGCGAGTAGAGTCTATTCAGATAAGGCTTGTAGAAAAAGGAAAGAGGGCACCTGGATCTACAGCTAAACCATTTGTAACAGATCCTTCCATTAGCTATTCCTCCTATGTACAGTCAAAGGGTTGGATGGAAACGGTAAAAGATGGAAAATTTAGTGGTACAGAGGGGCAGTCAAAACGTATAGAAGCAATAAAAGTAAATATTGAAAATTCTCCCTACAGTGGAGAAGTTGTTTATGCCTCCAAAATGCAAGGCGGTAGTTGGTTAAGTAGTGTTTCCAATGGGGGAGTTTCTGGCATAGAAGGTTATTCCAAACCGTTAGAAGCAGTGAAAATAAATCTTTCAGGCGAAATTGCTAATCATTACGATGTGTATTACCGAGTTCATGTTCAATCATATGGCTGGTTAGGATGGGCCAAGAATGGAATGAAAGCAGGAACAGAAGGGCTATTAAAGCGAGTAGAGGCGATAGAAGTAAAGCTTGTTAAAAAGGACAAGGGCGAAGCTGTTAGCGAAAAAAACTCATACAGAACAAACGTCTATACGACAAAAACTAACTATAATATCTCTCTGGATAATGCGTTATCGATGCAAATGAACACTTCACCCCAGACAGATAAATATCGAAATGAAAAAGCATATGCATCTAGCGAATATCTTCAAATGATGGATAAAGGAAAAATCACGAAAAATGATGTGCAGCTTAGAACGTCTCCAGAAATAAAAGATGACAAAGAGGATACTAATGTTGCAACAAAAGTGAAATCCGGAACATCAATTCTTATTTTAGACAACAATGTTGTTGGGGATGAAACGGCTGGCAGCGACAAATGGTATAAAATCGAATACAAAGAGCAAGAATTATTTGTTCACAGTTCGCTTGTTGAACTTGAGTCTAGAGTAGGTAGAGTAACAGCTACTACACTGAATATTAGATCAAAGGCAAGTACGACAGGACATATTTATGGATCTGTCAAAAAAGGAACGTTAGTAACGGTTTTAAAAGAGGATTCGAAAAGCAAATGGGTAGAAGTAAGCTATAATGCTTGGCGCAATGCTACTTCTTCTGATGTGAAATATTATCTCGATCCAACTAACTTCTCTAGTGATAAGGTCCAAAGATTTCAGTTTATGGATTTAACCAAATCAAGTGAAGTACCTGTAAGTATTCTAAACCAATATCTAAAAGGAAAAGGAATATTAGAAGGACAGGGACAAGCTTTCATTGATGCTGGTAAAAAATATGGAATCAATGAAGTCTATTTAATGGCTCATACACTATTAGAAACGGGTAATGGTACATCTACTCTTGCAAAAGGGATAGAGTATAAAGGGAAAAAAGTGTATAACATGTATGGTATCGGTGCGTATGATGACTGTCCAGATGAGTGTGGAGCAGAAGCAGCGTATGATAATGGCTGGACAACGCCATATAAAGCGATATTAGGTGGAGCAGCCTTTATTGAAAATGGATATATAGGCGGGAAAAATAGTTATAATATTGTCCAAAATACCATTTATAAAATGCGCTGGAATCCAGAATTAATGAACAATAAATCATTTGCTGGTCATCAATATGCAACAGATATAGGATGGGCCTCTAAACAGGTAAAAGTTATGTCGGAAGTATATAACTTAAGACCATTTATCCTGCATTTAGAAATTCCAGTATATAAATAAAGGGAAAAAGAGGGAGCGATAAAAAAATCGCCCCTCTTTTCTTATTGATGGTTTCGAAAACCCCTGGCTATGCCGGGGGTTCCGGAGAGCTTATAGCGAGGTAACAAAAAAACCTCCTTTCATGGTAGGATAAAGTTGGTTTCCCGACCACTTTATCTCACGCAAGAAGGAGGTATGCCCTTATGAAGGACATGAACAGTTTAGCACATACAACATGGAATTGTAAGTATCACATAGTCTTTGCCCCAAAATACAGAAGGCAAATTATTTATGGCAAATACAAAAAGAGTATAGGACAAATCATAAGAGAGCTATGTGAAAGAAAAGGTGTCATTATACATGAAGCAAATGCCTGTCCGGATCATATCCATATGTTGGTTAGTATTCCACCAAAATTAAGTGTATCGCAGTTCATGGGTTACCTAAAAGGAAAAAGTAGCCTGATGATATTTGATCGACATGCGAATTTGAAATATCGCTATGGGAATCGGAAATTTTGGTGTCGTGGTTTCTACGTTGATACCGTGGGGAGAAATAAGAAACAAATACAAGAATATATAAGAAATCAGCTGAAAGAAGATTATATGGCTGATCAGCTAACGTTGTTCGAAGAATTCGATCCGTTCACGGGTGAGAAAAATCGGAAGTAAATAAAGAAATTCTTTAGAATTGGTGAGTGAATGTGGTGCAGAAGGGAAACCTTTTCAGTGGGCCTTTAAGGCCGAGGCCGGTAAGAGAGGCTTTTAGCCGCAGAGCAAACCACCAGTTCACACTGGTGGTTTTGATTTGAAAAATAGGAAGGAGAGCTAATACAACCCCCTTCGTATATTTAGTAAGATGGAAGGGAATAGGTAAAAAGTAATAGTTGGACCCACTTATAAACTTCAATTAGTCAAAACCAGATCAACTATCCATAACGGTTGGATGAACTAGCCATCAGTAAAGGCATGAAAGAAAATTTTCACTTTAATGAAATGGAAAGATAAAGATTGGAGGATGGTTTTTGTATGGCGAGATTTAACTTTTTAAAAGATAAGGCTCTGTTAAACTTTAATGTTGATTTTCTATGCAAAATTATCATTTTAAAATTTATCAAAAAATTTTAAAAATTTAAATGTATATATTTTTAAAGCGTGTTACATTCGAAATGTAACAAACAATACTAATTAAGAAAGGAAGAAAGAACTTAATGAAATTTAAAGTCGAAACACTCCCAAACTATCGCATTGCTTATATGCGACGAGTTGGTCAATATGGTCCAGCTAATATTGAAGTAATGGAGAAATTAAAAAAATGGGCTAAGGAGAAAAAACTTCTTGAATCTGCAATCCTATTTGCAATTCCACAAGATAATCCAGAAACAACATTAGCTGATAATTGTAGATTTGATGCCTGTATTGTTATTTCAACTGATTATCAAGTGGATGATTCAGTTTTCGAAGGTGAACTTTCTGGTGGAAAGTACCTTATTTACGAAGTTAAACATACAGCAGAAGATATTCAAAAAGCATATTCTGATATTTTTCCATCCCTACGAAGCAATGGGTATCAAATGGATAACAAACCCATTATGGAAAAATACATTGGTGATATGATTAGCAACCCTTATTGCGAAATATGTGTACCCGTAAAACCATTATAGTTTGATTAGCTTTTTTACTTGTTTACTTTTTCATCACCAGGAAATAAAAATTGAAGAAATAGAACAAGAAATTATCAGTACCACCAACTTCTTGTTCTATTTTCAATAATTGACCTGTTAGAAAAAGAATCATAACACTTTGAATTTAGACAGTCGTAAACTGTCATATGTGTCAGTCATTTCAAATACAAATGATGTTAATAGAAATTCCTTAATATGCTGTTTAGTGCTTTCGTTACTGCGACTGTCTACAAACAAGAACCAAGCAAGGTAATTGTCGAGATATTTGGTGGCGACACCTTTAAAGCGGTCAATCCACTTCTTCATCCGAGAATGAAAGCTGTTCACATTTTGAATGTGATATAAGCCTTTAATAACGTGCTTTCCATCATCTGATTTGATTCGGTAATGCTCTAATCCTTTTTCTTTCGCATACGTTTTGTAGGCTCTCCAAGCATCGGTGACAAGCACATTGTCGGAGGATAGTTTAGAGCCAATAAGTTTTTCAACTTTGGTCTTCACAATACGACCCATACAAGAAATTTTGGAGACAGTTGCTTTTGTGCGGTCTCTTGCGACAAGAACACATACTTGTTCGTGGCTAATTCCTCTGTGTTTGGATTTTCCTCCACGCTTTCGAGGCTTCCGTTCTGTAATGCCACGTTCTCCTTTTTGAGAGTACAAGAAATAGGTCTCGTCAACTTCAACGATACCTTCAAAATGGTCAAAATCTATTTGTTTTAAGGCAGACAGCAGTTTATGTCTCCAGTAAAAAAGCGTAACCCAAGTAATCCCTACGATTTCAGCCGATTTTCGCAGGGAATAGCCTTTGAACATACAGTCCACAAATGTAATCCATTCGTCACCTTTTCTGGTGCGATAAAGAACGGTATTAGTCGTATCCGTAAAGGTTTTACAACAACTTTTACAACGATACCGCTGACGACCTTTGACTTTTCCAAATCGAACAACGTGTTCTGAGGAACAATGAGGGCATTCAAATCCTTCCTTGAAACGAGTTTCTCTCATTTCATTGATAAGCCGACCACCAACGGAAGATGCAGGGTCAACATAGCGTTTTACCCATTGATAAACTTGTTCCTTTTTAGTATGAGACAATTTGTCGAGATACTTTAATAAATTATTAAACGCCTTGTCCACCCTAACCATCTCCCGAATGTTTGTTCTTATAATGATTATATCAAGAATTCGGACAAGCATCAAATATCAACATTTATCTTTAACAGAGCCAAAGATAAAAAAATAGAATTAGAGGAGCACCCTATAAAATTAGGTAACTTAGAATATTTATTAAACAAGGAAACGTTTTATGCCATATTTGAAAAACATCCGGATATTGTATTTACATTGGATATCCATGGAAAAGTATTGCATTATAATCCATCGTTTAAACAAATACTTGGTATGAAAAAAAGGACTTGGATAAAAACGTTAGTAAAATTTATATAAAAAAGCATCAACATATTAGAAAAAGTTATATAAATAAGGCATTAAGTGGAGAAAGTCAAAATTTCAAAGCTAAAATAATCCATAGGAATGGTCAAACACTAAACTTTGAAATTACATATATTCCAATTATGGGAGAAAAAGAGCAAGTCCTTGGCATTTATGGAATTGCAAAAGATATAACCTTGTTGACAAAGAATAGACAAGAGTTATTGAAAGTTAAAGAGAATCTTGAATTAGCCCAACAAGTAGCAAAGATCGGAAGTTGGGAATATGACATTGTCAAAGATCAAGTTTATTGGTCAAAGCAGATTTATGAAATATATGGAATTGATCAGAAAATGTTTACTCCTACCTATAAGAAAATAGTGGCCTTCGTTCATCCAGAAGATCGTCTATATTTCGATTCCATCTACGAAACTGCACTTAAGAATAGAGAAAGCTGCACAATGGAATATAGAATTAGAAGAATGGATGGTAATACTATTTATGTGTTTGTTCAAGCAGAATTGATTTTGGATGAAAATTCCCGTCCGATAAAATATGTAGGAGTTATTCAAGATATTAACAAAAAGAAAAGTTGCAGAAAATAAGTTAGTAGAAGCTGAAGAGAGATTTAGAAATATTTATGATAATTTAGAGGTTGGCATTTGGTCTTTTGATGTTGTAAAAAATAAATTTCTGCTAACTTCCCCAGGTGTTAAATTTGTTACGGGATATAACACAGAAGAGATGAGGGAAATGGAATGGGAGTCTATTATTCATCCAGATGATTTATCAGACTATAGACAATTAAGGGGAAAATTATCGCATGGTGAATCCCTTACTCATACCTATCGAATTATCTCCAAACAAGGAGAAATAAAATGGGTGCAAGATCAAACGATACCTGTTTTAGATAAGGCAGGAGATGTAAAAAGATTAGATGGAATTGTTTCAGACATCACTTTTTTAAAGAAAAGTAAGGAAAAAATAACGCATTTAGCCTATCACGATTATTTAACTGATTTGTCTAATAAACGAATGTTTGATGAAAAGATGGAAGAAATAATTCAGACTTCCCAACGAAATAATCAAAATTTTTCTGTTCTATATTTGAATCTAGACAGATTTAAACAGATTAATGAGAGACTAGGTCATGTTATTGGCGATAAGCTATTACAACAATTTACAACAAGGTTGGATCGGAAGCTGAAAATGACTAATTATTTATTTGCAAGACTTGGTGGAGATGAATTCGGTATTCTGCTTTGGGATTTTGAGCAACCAGACTTTCCAGTAACGATTGCAAAGAGAATTATCGATTCCATGAAACTGTCTTTTATAATCGATGAATATGAATTGTTTGTAACGACAAGTGTTGGTATCAGTACTTTTCCAATTGATGGACAAACAAAAGAAGAACTAGTAAAAAAAGCAGACGCTGCTTTGCATAGAGCAAAGGAAATGGGCAAAAACAATTATCAAATTTATTCTACTTTGTTAAATATATCTTCCTTCAAGCAATTTCAGCTAGAAAGAGATTTATATAAAGCACTAGATCAAAAAGAATTTTTTCTTCAGTTTCAGCCTAGAGTAGAGGCGTCTTCTGGTAAAATGGTAAGTGCAGAAGCGCTTGTACGATGGGCAAATCCAGAATGGGGATATGTTTCTCCAAGAGAATTTATTCCCATTGCCGAAGAAAATGGGTTGATTCTACCTATTGGTGATTGGGTTTTTCGAGAGGTTTGTAACAGAATCTCCATTTGGAGAAGCATGAACCTACCTATTGTACCTATCTCTATTAATATTTCAGCGCAAAGATTATTGAAAAGTGATTTTATTCCAAATGTTATTCACACCTTAAGAGAAACGAATACAGATCCTTCCTTAATCGAATTTGAGATAACAGAGACTACTTTAATACAATATGAAGAAATTGTCACATTAGCTGTTCAACAATTGAAAAAAATTGGAATTCGTATTGCATTAGACGACTTTGGAACGGGTTATTCTTCGTTAACTTATTTAAAACAATATCCAATTGATACGATCAAGTTAGATCGGTCTTTTGTAAGGAACATAACTGATTCCAAAAAGGATGCGATGATTGTCAAATCGATGATCTTTTTAGCAAAAGGATTGGATATGAAAATTGTCGCAGAAGGCGTAGAAACAAAGGAGCAATTATCTTTATTAAAGCAACAAGAATGTGATGAAATACAAGGATTTTTATTTAGTAAATCAGTTGGAGAAGAAGAATTTCAATCCTTTTTGCAAAACAAGATTTTAAAACCAATAGATCCACAATGGGAGAGGGAAGATATGACAAATAGAAGGAATTTCTATCGGATTAATTTACTGCGTCCCTTACAGGCAACGATGTCTTTAGTATCTATTAAAGGGAAAAAAGTTAAGTTAGGGAAAACCGAAATTCTTATTGAAGATATAGGAATTGGTGGATTAAGAATTCTCTCGCATATTGATTTACCTGTTAGACCAGATATTGACTTACAATTTGAAACATTTATATTAAATGAGAATGTAGAAATGTCTGGACATATTGTCTGGAAACATGAAGTAAATGATATTTACCAATATGGTATCCAATTTGTAATGAAGAATAAAGAAAGAGATTATTTTGCCAAACTATTAAATAAATTTTCAGTGCAATATCGTAAAAATCCGTTATTAACCAATTGTAGTTTTATAAATGAGGAAAAAATAAGCTATCTTAAAAAGCTTCAATAATTAGGAAATTTTTCTTATATTATTATAGAGAAACTATGTGCAATCAATAAGAATTCAAGGAAATCTTTATGATTAATCAAATGGAGAAATTCTAAAGGGAAATCCAGCCTTTGAGGAGATGCTTGGGTGGAAAGTAGAAGAAATGATTATGCTATCTACATCCCCTATTTATCCAGAATTTCATCTAAAACAAGTAAATTACTTTCTAGAGGATTTAAGGAGTGGGCAAAGAATTCCGAGTTTTCAAACACAGTGAATGCGTAAAGATGGTGCTCTTATTGACGTAGTTGCTACGTATAGACCTGTTAATAAAGGAACTATTTTAGCTGTTGGCACTTACAAGGATGTAACGGAATATACACAAGTTTTGAAAAAACAAGAGGAAAGCGAGGAAAAGTTTGAACGTGTGGTAGAAGCTGCCCCTGAAGCCATCGTCATACTTACTGACGAAAAAATAAGCTTTATTAATCAAACTGGTTTAGAACTTCTAAAGGCGAAAAATAAGAATCAATTTACGATTGTCTTGCCGGAATTAAGTAAACTCGAGGATGTTTTCGATAGCTGGTAGAATTCTCAGAATAGTGAATAAAAAAATGTTGATAAGTGGAAATGAATTGGAGATTTCGACTAGTATAGGAATTTCCTTTTATGCGCCCCATTCCCCTTGTAATATAGAGGACTTATTTAAACAGGCGGATAAAGAATTATATAAAGTGAAAGAAAAAGGTGGGAATAGTTTTTCTTATAAACAAGAGTCTACTTAATAGAGCTTTTTTCATTATATTAAAAAATACCACAAAACAAAATGTGGTATTTTTTATTTTCTGCACTATTTCTTGGGTATGAAAGAAAGTAAGTTTGGGGTTTCTACTTGTAATAAATTTTGACTTTTTCTAGCTTTATTGCTAATTTTTATATGTAGTATTTCAACTTTTATCCATATTTACAAGTTAAACATTATATTTTGATTACATTTATATAAGTTGTCATATATTTAGGGTAAAATAAATTGCATGCTTAAAAGAAAAGGAGAATTTCTTAAATGAAAGGAATTATACTAGCTGGCGGAAGTGGAACAAGGCTATATCCACTTACTTTAGTGACAAGTAAACAGTTATTACCTATTAATGATAAGCCAATGATTTATTATCCACTTTCTACTTTAATGTTAGCGGGAATCAAAGACATTTTAATTATTTCTACCCCAGAGGATACACCTCGATTTGAAGCACTACTTGGCGATGGTTCTCCATTTGGGATTACCTTACAATATAAAGTGCAACCAAAACCAGAGGGATTAGCGCAGGCTTTTATTATTGGCGAAGAGTTCATCGGGGATGATTCTGTTGCGATGATCTTAGGGGACAATATTTATTATGGTAGTGGAATGAGAAAACTTCTGCAACGTGCTGCTCAAAAGGAGAGAGGGGCAACGGTATTTGGCTACCATGTACAGGATCCAGAGCGTTTTGGAGTAGTGGAATTTAATGCAGATGGAAAAGTCTTGAGCGTGGAAGAAAAACCGGAAGCTCCTAAGTCTAATTACGCGATAACAGGCTTATATTTTTATGATAATCGTGTTGTGGAGATTGCGAAAAATGTGGAGCCTTCTCATCGTGGGGAGTTAGAGATTACTTCCATTAATGAAGCGTACTTGAAATTAGAAGAATTAGAAGTAGAGCTATTAGGCAGAGGCTTTACATGGTTGGATACTGGAACGCATCAAAGTTTATTAGAGGCATCCAATTTTGTTCGGACCATTGAAGATCACCAAGGGATTAAAATTGCTGCACCAGAAGAAATTGGCTATATTAATGGCTGGATTACGAATGATTCCCTGATCGAACAAGGAAATCTCTACTCCAAAACAGGGTATGGGCAATATTTATTAAAAGTGGCAAAAGGCGATATTAAATATTAACTAGATTTGAGGTGCTTTACCATGCAAATAACAGAAACATTTATCGAAGGGCTAAAAGTAGTCGAACCAAAAGTATTCGGAGACCATCGTGGTTGGTTTATGGAAACATACAATGAAGAGAGCTTCCATAAAGCAGGCATCGATATTTCATTTGTACAGGATAATCAATCCTTTTCGGCAACGAAGGGAACACTTCGAGGCTTGCATTATCAATTAAACCCGAAGGCACAAACAAAATTAGTCCGTTGTACAAAAGGGGCTATTTATGATGTGGCAGTAGATATTCGCAAAAATAGTCCAACTTTCGGCAAATGGTTTGGAATCGAACTTACTGCCGAAAATAAAAAGCAGCTATTAATCCCACAAGGGTTCGCTCATGGATTTATGACGATTACGGACGATGTGGAAGTGCAGTATAAAGTGGACAATCTATATGCTCCTGATTGTGATCGAGGCATCCTTTGGAATGATCCTGCTATTGGCATTGAATGGCCATTAGACATAACACCTGTTCTTTCTGAGAAAGATGAAAAAGCTCCATTGCTGGAAGAGGCTGAACATAATTTTATTATTGGTGAGACTAAATGAAGATTTTAGTGACAGGGTATTCTGGGCAATTAGGCTATGATGTTGTTTTAGAAGGAAAAAAGCGCGGATTTGAAATAATTGGTGTTGGTCACAAGGAACTGGATATTACGCAAGAAGAACAAGTGAAAAGCTATGTACATAACGTGGAGCCAGATGCGATTATTCATTGTGCTGCTTATACGGCGGTGGATAACGCAGAGGACGATAAAGAAACTTGTTTGGATGTCAATGTGAATGGAACAAAGTACTTGGCAGCTGCGGCTAAGAGTGTGGATGCTACATTCATTTATATTAGTACAGACTATGTGTTTGAAGGCACAGGCACAGAGCCCTTTACGGAAGAAGATGCAGCGAATCCTGTTGGTTACTATGGATTAACAAAGTATGAAGGGGAAAAAGCTGTTCAGTCCCTATTGGACAAGTACTTTATTGTTCGTATTTCTTGGGTATTTGGCATAAATGGCAATAACTTTATTAAAACTATGCTTCGTCTGGCTGAAACAAGAGACGAATTAAATGTAGTAGGGGATCAATATGGCTCGCCTACGTACACCTTTGATTTAGCGAAGCTTTTGTTAGATATGGTAAAAACAGAGAAGTACGGAGTTTATCATGCATCGAACGAAGGCTTTACCACATGGGCAGACTTTGCGAAAGAAATTTTTCAAGTAGCAGGAAAAAAGGTGAAAGTAAATAGTATTACAACGGAAGAATATCCGACTAAAGCCGTTCGACCAAAGAACTCTCGTATGTCAAAGGACAAGCTGGAGAAGAATGGCTTTACCCGCCTTCCTGCATGGCAGGATGCATTAACGCGATATATCGCTGAATTACAAGAAGAGGTGAACTAAGGTGGCAAGAAAGAAAGTATTAGTAACAGGTGGCGCAGGCTTTATCGGCGGAAACTTTGTGCAATATATGGTCAATAAATATCCAGATTACGATATTTATAACTTAGATTTATTAACCTATGCAGGTGATTTAACGAAGCATAAGGAAATCGAAAAGAAGGATAACTATCATTTCGTAAAGGCTGATATTGCCGATCGAGACGCAATAACAGCTCTTTTTGAAAAAGAACAGTTTGATTATGTGACTCATTTTGCTGCAGAAAGCCATGTGGATCGTTCGATTACAGATCCGGAAATCTTTGTCGTGACAAATGTGCTCGGTACGCAAGTATTATTAGATGCATCAAAGGCAATCGGTGTAACGAAATTTGTTCATGTATCGACAGACGAAGTGTATGGAGAATTAGATTTTGATCCAACAACTTTCTTCACAGAAGATACGCCATTACAGCCAAATAGTCCATATAGTGCAAGTAAAGCATCTTCTGATATGCTTGTTCGTGCATACCATGAAACATTTGGCTTGCCAATTAATATTACACGTTGTTCGAATAACTATGGACCATACCATTTCCCAGAGAAGTTAATTCCATTAACGATTTCTCGCGTATTAAATGATCAAAAGATTCCTGTTTATGGAGACGGTAAAAACATTCGTGATTGGTTGCATGTATTGGATCACTGTGCGGCAATTGATTTAGTGCTTCATGAAGGAGCAAATGGCGAAGTGTACAATGTTGGTGGTCATAACGAACGTACAAACCTAGAAGTAGTAAAAACAATCATTAGTACATTAGGCAAGTCAGAAGAGTTAATCGAATTCGTAACCGATCGCTTAGGTCATGACAAACGCTATGCGATTGATCCAACTAAACTTGAAGCGTTAGGTTGGAAACCAACCTATACATTCGAATCTGGGATTGCCCAAACGATTCAATGGTATCTAGACAACAAAGAATGGTGGGAGCAAATCATTAGCGGCGAATATCAGAATTATTTTGAGAAGCAGTATACTTTGTAAGAAGATAATTATTAATATAGGAAGAGTTAGCTTTTAAATGCTAAAAGGGCCTGTCTTTATAGTGTATTTCACTATTAGACAGGCCCTTATTGCTTTGGAGGATTGTTTCTGAAATATTTATATACTCGTTTGTTAAGATATAGAAAGAATTAAAGAATCTAGTTTAGATTTTCTGCCTTCAAAAACGGTGGTAATGGAGTATTCCCCGACTGGAATATCAAATGTTGCTACTACTTTCGCTTGTTTTCCATCGCCAATAAGAAAAGCTTTTACTTTCCTTTCTTGGTTATTATCTCCGTCTCCCATTTCCTTTAAGATAATCGATCCTTTTATTTTCGTTTCACCAAAGACTTGTACATTTGGTAACTCAATTGTAATAGTCCTTTGATCTTTTTCTTTTTCAATCTGCAAATCCTCATTTTGGGGATTTGCAACACTAACAATACTATGAACCTTACTTCCGATATCAAGGCTAAGTAATTGGGATTTATTTGTATAGGACACGGCGGTTCTTCCATTAACAAGGGCTGCTTCAATATACCCTTCTGACCCTACAATTCCTCGATGGAAAGTCATACCAAGAGCGGAAAATCTTGCAGCGATATCCCATGGACTTTTTCTTAAAGGAGAACCCATTGCTGCATTTTCCATATTAATGCTAAATTGCATATTTCCTTTAAAAGTGATTTTAGATTCTGGTAAATGCCTTATTTCAACACGAGAAGAAGATACGGGAGTCTCCCAAGTAACTCTTGTATTTCGATCCTTTATACTTGCTTTAAAGGAATTATCCTTTATTTCTTCGGTTAGGTCTAAATAGTGATCAGGAATGATTTGTTTTAAATCAGAAGGAATAGCTCTGAAAATTCTCTCTTCCGTATACTCCAACAAATAAGGACGCTTTTCGTCAACGGACATTTCTGTTTCAACATCTAATGTCAATAATCCATCTTGCCATTGAACATTTTTAGCATAAGGTCTAGCGGTTATTCCTTTATCATTTTTAGCTAATTCTTTTAAAGCTTCTAAATTATTATTTCGCAATAAATAAGAACGTAATTGATTTATTTTATTTAGTTCATCATCAATATATAAAGGAATCAGGTCTTCTGCCACTTTTTTTGCATAGTCAAATTCAATCTGGATTCTATCTTCGGATTTATCAAGCAGCCATGCACCTAGTATTCCAAGAACTCTCGATTGATACCAATGTTTTAACATAAAATCGAGATCTTCTTTGTTGGAAATGGTTTCTGTAAAAAATGTAATTAATTTACGAATTTGCTCCCATTTTTCATGAGGGTCTCTTCCAAAACTGCTAGAGTTATTTGCTCCAGTATCAATCCAATAGTAAGAAGGATAATCTGCTAAAATGGCAACTTTAGCACCACATGAAAAAACTTTTGTATTAAAGTAAACATCTTCCCATAAGACTCTAGCACCTTCATTAAACGTTATATCATTTTCCAATAAAAATTCTCTACGGTAAAATTTATGTGGTGTCATTGGTAATAGAGACTGAATGCCAAGTTTTTCAGCTGAAGGATTATTTTCTTTAAATTGATCCCAGCCCCAAGACCATCCTTTTGTTCGAACTTCTTTAGCATTTACAACATCAGCATTATTTGCAATCCCATATTCATAAACTTTCTCGAATGTCTCAGGGAAAACTGTATCATCATGATCTAAATAAAGAATATAATGACCACTTGCTAACTTAGTTCCTACATTTCGCGGTCTGCTTCCCCAGCCGGAATTCGGAATTTGCTGAACAATTATATTAGATCTCTCTGTTGCTAATTCTTTCAGAACTTCATATATATTGGTTGTAGATCCGTCATCAATAAAGATGATTTCATATTCGTCCATACTCATTGTTTGAGCATCGATAGATTTAATTAAACGATCTAAAGCTTCTGGATCTGTGTTGTATGTAGGTATCATTACACTTATTTTAACTAGCTTTTCCTTCTTTGAAGAACCCAGCGAAAGGAATAATTCCTTAATACTTCTTAATTTTCGGTTCATCTTCTATTTCCTCCGATTTTGAAAATGTTTATTATCTACATTTTTTTTCCTAAGTAAATAATATAACATAAATCCACCATAATACACTATTAACAACCCTTTATGTTAGGTATCATTTCCTTTTGTTATATGCCTATAGATGGTGGGGGAACATTTCTCTAACTTTTAGGGGGATTGAGGAGAATGGCTTACTTGATAAAGTGAAATTCAAGCAGATTAGTTTGTTTCCAGGATAGCAATTGATATGATAAAGAATGAATTCAACATGAAAGGACGTTGCAAAATGGCAAATTTAAATATACCTTTATCTGTACTAAACCTTGCTCCTATTCGCGAGGGACAAAATTCTAAAGAAGCCATTGAATCAATAGTGGATTTAGCTCAAGCAACTGAAAAAATGGGTTATAAAAGATATTGGATTGCAGAACATCATAATACAGCTACACTTGTTAGTTCGGCGACAGCAATATTAATAAAGCATACGCTTGAACATACAAATAGTATTAGTGTAGGATCTGGTGGAGTGATGCTACCTAATCATTCTCCACTAGTTGTAGCAGAGCAATTTGGAACGATGGCGACAATCTATCCAAATCGCGTGGATTTAGGGCTTGGGAGAGCTCCTGGAACGGATATGCTAACCGCAAGCGCCTTGAGAAGATCGCAAAAGGATTCTGTCTATACGTTTCCAGAGGATGTTAATGCTCTTCTGACATATTTTGGGCCAGAAGAAGATCAAGGGTATGTAAAAGCCCATCCAGGTGTTGGAACCAATGTACCGATTTACATTCTTGGTTCTTCCACTGATTCCGCCTATTTAGCGGCAAGCCTAGGATTGCCTTATGTTTTTGCATCTCATTTTGCGCCAAGATATATGGCAGATGCAATTAAGATTTATCGTGATCGTTTCAAGCCTTCGAAGTATTTAGATAAACCTTATATGATGGTTTGTTTAAATTTAATTGCTGCTGAAACGGATGAAGAGGCTGCTGTTTTACAGACATCCACTCATCAGTTTTTCCTTAATGTAATACGTGGTACACAAATGCCTCTTCAGCCACCAGTGGAAAGCCTAGATGGACTTTGGAACCCACAGGAAGAAGAAATGGCCAAATCAATGTCAAGTGTTACTCTATTGGGAAGTAAAGATTCGGTTCGTAAGCAGCTTACAGCTTTTCAAGAACGCTTTAATGTGGACGAGATCATGGCTGTTTCATATATTTATGACCCTGACAAGCAGAAACGCTCTTATGAAATATTAAGAGAAGTGGTAGAGGGGAAGTAAGTTTAAGAACCAAGGTTTGATAAGTAAATTGTGTTTATAAAAAGGGTACTGAATCTCCGATGGAGCCAGTACCCTTTTAAATTATTTATCCTTTTTATCCTCTTTTTTCTTCTCTTGTTGCTTCTCTTTTTGCTCTTCCGTAATTTTAAAATCACGATCCACCGTTTTGTTTTTCAAATCTTCATTTTTAACCATACCTATAAACGCCTCCCTTTTTCTTTTATATAGACGTTTTGAAGTAGATTAAACCAAAATGTAATAGGAAGAAATGGAATTATTTTGTATTTGGGAGGAGGGAATCAGAGGGACGGTTTTACTGATTCCGCTTTTATAGAAGCAAAAAGATAGGGAAAAGGTAGAACTATCCCTGTGAAGACTATTCTAAATCCCTTATTACCAACTTGCTTTTTTTAGTCCAGGAATTTGGCCTTTGTAGGCTAATTCTCTTAAGCAAATTCTGCATAATTTAAATTTGCGGTAAACAGAATGAGGTCTGCCGCATTTTTCGCATCTTGTATATTCTTGTACTTTATATTTAGCCGTTCTTTTTTGTTTATTTACTAATGCTTGTTTAGCCATTATCCAGCCTCCTTTTATAATTATTATAACTTAATAGTTATTTTAATTAAATAGGGGATTAATGGTAGATAGTGCGCTGATGCTCCTAAATCCTTTTTTACTTTGTATTTAGTAAGTGGAACTAGAAATACTAGAGGTACCGTCCTTTTTGAGTACTTTAAATGAAACTCGGGTATTACTACTAATAGAGGGAGGTGATAGATAATGGCAGATAAAAAAGAACCAGGTTTGAATAATGCACAAATAAGTATGGATAATCCCGAGCAATATCCAACGGAAAATGAAAGTTTATTTGATAAATTTGAAAGTGAATTAAATGTAGATCCAATCCCTATGGAAGATCTGAAAGAAGAGCTACGAGAAGAAAAAGCTAAGCATGATACAAAAAATACGTCTTCAAGTGAAAAAAAGTATAAGACAGGGATGTAAGGAAAGCTATGGGACGGTTCTCCTGTTTCCGTTTTTTTTGCAAAACTAGAAAAGGGAAGCGGAAGAACCGTCCCATTGAGTACAGAAAAAAAAGAGGCCAAAAAGTAACGAGGCCACTGAAAAAGTCCTCCAAATGTTCATAATCTAAAAGGTATAGTCCTTCATTATTTGAAGGAACTATCCTTTTTTTATTGTATAATTATAGTATCAATTTCAGTGTGGGTGGATACTATGAT
>NZ_CDRJSZ010000023.1:0-41802 GCF_976954375.1 Niallia sp. Marseille-Q9988
TCATAAGGGAACTCAAATTTAGCAAATTTCCTTTTGGAAATTATCGAACCTCTTTCAATTAAATAAACCGGTTTAAAACCATATTGCTCAATTTTCGTATATGGAATCTTATTTCCACTAGCAGTTAGCAAAAAGTAAACTTCATCATCCCCAACCATCAATCTTCCATGTTCTTCACTTCTTTCATGAATAAACAATTGAAACCAACCCTGTTTATTTGGTTTAGAATAAAACTCTTTATTATTTCTACTTCTAACATTTTTATAATTTTTTTGAAAACGTTCAAGCTCCGTTTGTTTAATAAAATATAATTCCCTACCTCTATAAACTTCTTTCTCTGCAGTTAGTTTACCATCCTTTATATAGTTAAATACCGTTACAGTAGATACTCCTAATTGTGTAGCAACTTCCCCAGTGCTAAGTCCTGGCTTTTTTAATTTGTCTTTTACCTCTTCTACATCATCTATATAAAAGTACTTCGTATTATCAATTTGCCAACTTTTTTCATTTACTGCAGTTAATATGCCTTGTCTGGAATATGATAAAACTGTGTTCTCGGCAACACCTAATAATTCCGCAGCCTCTTTTGTAGTAATTTGCTTTTTCTTTTTCTTATTTTCTTGGCCCATTTTATTCTCCCCGACTAATCATTATTAAAATAGTGTATACATATTATTTAATATTAAATCAATATTATAATCTATTTATATGTTACCATTTACTATAGTCAATATTCAATTGGGGAATAATTCTAATTTATGTATTAATTCTCACTTTGTTTACAATACTCACTAGCATTCTCTAAAAAATCTGTAATACATTCTTCTACCATTTTTCTTGTTGGTTTTTCTAATGTAATACTTTTAAACGTTTTATCAATAACTACACCTCCTCCCCCTATCAATAGTTTAATCTCAACTGTATCTTTTTCTCGACTCAAACTACCTCTTTTATCTACAAATCTACTAACTTGCACTCTGAGACCATATTTGGATTTTTGTAAGAAATAAGTTTTCACTTGCACTTCATATTTACTTACAAAAAATGTACTTTCTTCTAATGCTCGGTATAAACTTTCGCTAATCAAAAAATCCACCTCTCCCTTTTATCATTAATAAGATTATAATATATGTCTTAATATTAAACAAAGGTTCAATATCTGTTTTATATAAAAAAATACATTACCTACTATTTTATATTAAAATGTATTTTAGATATTAATTTTATTTATATGTATATATAGTAGACAAATAAAGTATTTTTCTACTAATATAGGAGTATATATTAAATATGACTAAATTAACTTAATAACGAATCATTTATCACCAGATAATTACTTTACTTATAAAAAATGACAAAAGGGGTGTGAAAATGCTAGAAAAAGAAATTTCATTCCATTCGAATAAAAATTCGATAGAATTTACAGGAAGTCAGTCGTCCATCGCATCGTTTTCGAAAATACTAACAGATCCGTCGCTATTTCAAAATTTACCCGACGAGTTAATCATTATGGAGGACGTATCTAACAATGCGGAAATGAATGACTTGGAAATGATGTATTTATTTTTACATCAAAAGAAAGATATGGATATACGAAAGAATAAAATGGAGAACACCATCGAAGAGTACAGTAGAGATTTACTTATCATGTATAAACAGATAATAGAAAATGCTTTTTCCATTGGATTAGATTTAAACGCACAGCAAAATCCATATCAGATATTTAAACTACTCAATCATGTACATATTAGAAAATTTCAAGAGTGGTTAGCAGCAGCTCCGTTAGGAAAGGGGAAGAAGCCATATGCAGTTTCTACACTGAGTCGCAAAATGGTAGTTCTTAAAGGGTTACTTTCTTTTTTGTACAAAACAAAATATATAGAAATTCCGCTGCATGAAAAAATGTTGAGTAGTAATGTACGGGATATTGATCGACCTGACAGAGATTTAGGAAAAAATGAAGTATTACCCATATTGGACTATTATAAAAATCATCCAATCGTACACTGCTTACTAGCGACCTTAATTACGACAGGGCTTAGAATAAACGAATTATGTCATAGTAAAATATCGGATATTTCATATGCGGATGGGGATTATTGGTTATATGTGCTAGGAAAAGGGCGACATGAAAGAGAGGTTCTCTTACATCCATATATAATAGAAGAAATACGGAGATTTCGACGAGCAAGACGGTTAGATTTTGTATTAGATGGAAGTGATAATTCGTATATTTTTACTACGAACAAAGGAAAACCATACAATTATAAATATTTATCAAATTATTTAACAAAAAAAATTAATGAAGTGGAATTACCTTTCATCAAAACAAAGAAAAATCCAATTACGCCACATACACTGAGACATGCCTTTGCTCAAATAAGTTCGGATCAAGGAGCAAGTTTAGATCAAATTAAAATAGCATTGGGGCATAAATCGATTCAAACAACGTCTATTTACTTGCAGAAAAAATCAAGAAGAGAGAATAATGCAGGTCATGTTTGGAAAAATTCAATTATAACTCATTTTAACTAATTAAAATTATTTTTAAATGAGGCACTGTTAAACTAGATGTTGAAAATAATACAAATATAGAAAAGGGAAGCCTATTCAGAAAGGTTTCCTTTTTTTTATATTTGCAAACTTACTTTCAAATAAAGTAAAGTTTCTATATAATTCTTTGAATAGATAACCACTGTTCAAATTTTTTGACTCCGTAATTATAATCAAATTCTTCAATCTCAATTGAAATAATTAATATGCCAATCCCTTTTAATTCGGTCTCTTGGCCAGTTTTTTAAACCATAATGCTCAATTTCGTCTAAGTTTCGTATGGTGCAGTATAGCTATTGTTTCTTACGTATAATTATCTTTTTTTTAGTCAATCCTTTAATAACAAATAGTAATGGAGTTGATTTCTTTGTTGACGAATACGGAAGATAATATGCTTTCCAAGAATCATCAAGGTAGATATTCATTACCCAATGGTGAGTATTTCACTACTGGTGATGATATTGAATTCAAATTTGATCATAAACATTGGATTAAAACTACTGTTCACCATAATCATGATGATTATTATTTAATTGGCTTTCCTACTTTAAGTATGAATGGTTTAATTGCGAGAAAACCTTAGTTTTCTCGTTTTTTATTGCACATAAGTTATCTACTAATTTTCTATGTCCTGTTTTAAGTTGAATTTATCATTACTATCTTTATTTGTATTTTTTTTAACAAGAAATTTAATGCGAAGACTATAAAAAATATCCCTAACAACTAATACAAAAACCATTAAAATTGAAAATATTATCAAGAAAATTAATATTGGTGCAAATATTTTCGCATAAAATAAAAATCTATCAAAAAATTGTAACATATTCATAAGTTTACCTACCTATATAAGTTTTTTTGCGAAGTGATTACTATAGTTTTGAATGGTGTGTTAATATATTCATTTATATCTGCCTTTCTATTGCATATAAGTTATCTATTACTATTACTATTAGTATGGCCCCTACATCATCCCATGTCCATTTCTGATTTTCTTTTTCTCTGTAATATCCATAATAACTCTCCCTTTACTAATCCATCATTTCTATCAATGATTTAATCCAACCAAGTATTTTCAGAATTGCACCCAATACATCAATATAGAACAACATACCTAATCTCCTTATCTATTTATTGGTCTTGTTAAACAATTGCACCTTTTTTATATTTTGTTCCATAGCTAAATGATGTTTCTCCAATATTTTTTTCTTTTCATCTTGATAGATTTTTACTTTTTGACTAGCCTGCTTTTCAATTTCATTAGCATATTCAGAAACTTCCTTAATAAAATCACTTAAAATTATCCTTTCCGATTGAAATAGACACTTTGTTTAAAGACCAATATCGCGCTTCAATGCAGCCAACTACACTATCAATAGGAATTGCCCCTAATTCCCTACTATCCGTACTAAATTGTCTATTATCCCCTAATACAAATAGATGTTCATCTGGCACTTTCCCCTTTAAAGCATAATCCTCCGTATAAATATCTTTTTTTCCATTATGTAAAAAATCCTCGTCAGTAGCTTCATTATTTATAAACAATTGATTATTCTTATATTGAACTGTTTCACCTGGTAACCCAATTACTCGCTTTACTATTTTCTCTCCTGAAGGAAGCTGGGCAATTACGATTGAAAATCTCTCCGGTTTATTAAATTTATTTATTAGGACTAAATCACCATTCTGTAGTGTCGGTTTCATAGATTCACCATCTACCTTTAAAGGAACAAAAATAAATAATCTTACGATGAACAATACTATAAAAAAAATAAAAATTTTCCTTACATATGTTTTCATTGTTGTTCTCTCATCTTGACTCAACATTTTTTATCTATACTCCTATCTTTTTTTCGAATCAGCTAATATCAAATGACCTTCCACTTTTTGTTACACCTGTTTCTAAAGTTAATATCCAATCATAGACATCATCTAAATTAAATCCATTTATCTTCAACTCTTTTGGAAATTCTATTTCTTCTCCAAAAATTTTATATAGCTTTTCTTTTGCTGTTTCAATTGGTCCAAATCCATATAGATATTGATGTTTTACCTTCTTTCCTTCTCTATAAGATTTGCGGATATACAAATATACTTTTCCTTTAGAGGTTTTCTTAGTTAAGTAACCCACCCTTTTCATGTTCAACCTCACCTCTTTGTTTCTCCTACAAGTTGAATTTATCTATATGTAGGGGAAACCCGTTTCAAAAAAATTATTCTATAGAAATAAATATCTTTATCCAACCTATCAAAGAAATCCATAGTGGAATGGAGAAACATAACCCTAAAAATATCCCTTTTATAGGGCTGCCTTCTATAGTTTCTATTTCTTCTTGTTCAATCAATTTAATTCATCCCTTTTTTATGATTTCTATATATTCGTCTGATTTAATTATTAGATTGGTAAAATTCTTATCGTTAAATGTATTTTTATGTAGGTGTCCCCAACAAAGAATGTACTTTCCGATTAATTCTTCATCCGTATAAGAGAAATACTTAAAGTATTTTTCAAAGATAACAATTGAAAATGAGATATTATTAATTTTTTTAAAGTTCAAGTAAATAACTTTATCTCTTCTATTTATTGTTTCTATCTCTCCATGAACTAAATAAGGAAGGTTAAGTACAGCCATGTCTGACCATAACTTCTCATGAGCTACCTCTTGAGACAAAATCAAATTGGAAATAGGAATTTTGTGTCCTTTCACTTGAATTAAAATGCTGCTAAGAATATCTGGTTCATAGGTGGAGAACAATTTAACTATAGATTTCAGCGAGCTGATGCTGTTGGGAGGAGCGGTTTCGTTTTTTATTTTGATTGTTTGCTTTTTCTTTTTTTTTTCATCTTTCTCTTCTCTTTGGATACTTCTAGGTTCATAATCAGGATCTAATTTATTTAAGCTTAATTTAATCACTGTTTCACTTATCCCTTGTTCTATAAAATCACTTTGATAGTCATTAATTTTCGAAAGGCTCTCTTCAAACGAAAGAGGTCTGTAAAATCCACAGGAAGAGGTATGCTTAGATTCATTTTTACCTGTAGTTTTAAAATGAGGTGTTGTTCTTTCGTTACCTTTCACATGAACCAATGGTGCTTTGCAGCTTTTATCGATACAATAAATTTCTTGGTTGTGTAGATCATCATTATATTCATTAATGGAGATAATTCTTCCATCACGAAACATAGCTGATATCACCTTACATCCTCCTTTTACAACATAAATTTTTCCTTAAGATATGTGCTCCAATTAATTTGGCGGCACTTCCATTTAAATCTCTTCTCTTGCTTTCTTAAATAAGATATAGTTGCTTTTCTAACATTTTTTGCAAACTCCAATGCTTCTTCCATCTCAGTAAATGTGAAAGTCGTCCCAATAAAATGTAGTCCTCTAAACAGTCCTGACTCTTAATTAGCAAACTATCAGAGAAAATGATTTTAGTTCTTTTATTTCTACCAAACAAAGGAAAATGCTGCCTTTTAATCTCTAAATGTATGGTTACCTTTTGATAAGCTAGTTCTAATAAATACTTTTTAAATTTTTCATTTGAAAAAGAAATTTTATAAAATACGCTAATCTTACCTTTTACACCTTTAATGTCCGTAGTGATGAAGAACATTATCTTAGCTCCTTTTTATGCAGACAATCCTTCAAAATAAGCAAGTGATGATTGAATTGCTCCAGTTACTCCGCGTCCTTGATGATAAACAATAGTTTTGTTTTGCTCTTTGCAAATCTCCTTAACCATAATCATAGATTTACGATTTATAGCCCCTTTTAACACAACTACACAATCCGCCTTATTGATTAGAGTTTGGTATTCTTTTTTATTTCCTGACTTTTTCGACTCTCCAGGATGATGTAGCACTTTAAGCTCAAATCTGTCGCCCATTTTTTTGAACGTTTTATCTTGATTTCCACCAACAACCAACAATGTATTTGCCATTATGATCACTCCAATTCTAATATTTAAAATAATCATAACATAAATTACCACAAATACAACTGTAATTTTAAATAAAACAAAATTTTTATTACCTCATTCACAACCGAACCACTTCATTTGTTTTTAAGACATCAACAAAACGGTTATATTTTGATAAGATATATGCACCTATATCAGGATGGACATAGATTGTTCCATGTAACAATACGTTCTCTATCGCTTCAGTCATTTCTTTAGTAGGCATTCTTTTGGATAAAAAACCGTTAAACATATTTAATTCAAAAGGAAAGCCATTATCATTTTCCTTAATCAAAACGAACTTAGTACCATACTGGTACAAGGTCCTTATCTTTTCCATAGCATTTACTTCTTTTAAAACTTCTTGTGTGAGTATTACAAGTTTTGGCTCACCACGTAAAGTATCTTGTAAACTATCTTTTGTCGAGACTATATAATCTTTACCGAATTTCACCTCTAATAGATCTTTAAAGCCTTTTCGAAAAGTAAAATTCTCATTTTCAACAATAAAAATACATCCCTTCATGCTCGTCACCCCCCTTAGAAATAAAAAAAACCCTATCTTAAATAAGACACCAAAAGCGTCTTACTTCAGATAGGGTTTTTCCCTTTAGATATTCAATTTATTGATTTTATTATATCCTTTACATCGATAGATATCAACGTATACTTCAATACTTCAATTGGTTTGTTATTTTAGAATATGTCCATTTAGTAAAGTCACATATTGACCTATACCATTTTCATCAATATACCAAGCTATTCGTGATGCTAAACCTTTTGACGCTTTATGATTATGAAGCGGTATTGCCGACTTATATACTTTTTCTCCGGGATTAGGACTAACTAGTACAATTGGCTTCTTGTAATCATTAACTATCCAACAACCGTATTCTTGACAAGGAGAAACATACCAATTAGCATCTGTTCTTCCAGCTGGGAAATCTGGTTTAAAAGGATAGCACGATTTTTTTAAGATTTCAATTTGTCCTTGTAAAATGGTAAGAGGTTTCCTCTTCTTCTAATCTGTCAAATTCAGCTTGGTTTAAATTTATATCTATTTCCAAACTATTTGTGGGTAAATATCTACTACATTTTGTAACAACTAAAGGATTATCTACATCTACCTTATTTTTAATTGAACAGGATTCTGTAATAAAATCATAAAGATCACAAGAATTCCGACAAGTATAAACTTTTTCTCTCGTATTTTTTGTATTATCTACTATTAAAGACAACAAGATATCACCTTCTTTATTTATGCTGCACCAAATGCATAAGGGATTATAAAGCTAATGATTAATAGAAATCCCGCAGATGCCCATAGTCTCTTACTCCATCTACCAAATTCAGGGTGTTTCAAAAGTTTATAGAATAGAAACATAACTAATCCAACCAATGCCATTCCCACTACTGTATAAAAACCAGATAACTGTAATAAGTTTATTACATCAGTTGCAAAAAGTGTAACATTTGTTGTGTTTATTGTAAATAATACAATTAAAAAAATACGAATTATAAAGAAAGAAATTGGTGCCCAAATCAATACACCAGTAGCTCCTTTCATAACTTGCCCAGTTTTAGTAACAATTGAATACCCTAGCCTAACTACTCCAATCAAGAACATTATAGTAAAGAGGGAGGAAAATAAACTAGATACTATTGGTGCAGAATCATTTATGGAATTTCCCCAATTTGTAATCATATCATCCATGGATGGAGCATCACTATAAGGATTTGCCAATGCTTTTGTAGGAATCAATAAAAGTGCGAATATAAATATTGACATGATTGTTTTGATTCGACTTCTAATCATTAAAAATCCCTCTTCGTTGATGAACTTTAAAAGTGAATTTCGACTCAAATGTAGTGGATTGCATTCTACCATCAACAGCATAAACCTTTTGTGAATAACTGTAGTTATTCGAATTCTGATCCATGATATTTTCTACTGTAGCTAACCATTGAGAAACAATTTGTTTATTTACAGGTTTTGTTTTTGCCTCTTTTAAAAGAGGTGTAATTTTATTACCTGGAATTTTTAAACTTACATGAATGAGATTAGTCATGTATTTAAAACCACTTACATCAAAATATTGGATGAAATTCCGATATTTTTCTAAGACCTTAAATTGCTCATATAAGGTACTCATTATTATTGCCTTTTCTCGGCTTGCTGATAGAGGTATACTAATTGTTAAATCAATATTATGATGGTTCATTTCTCCTGAAGGTAAGACTTCTAAATGTCCTTGAAAAGGACATTTTAGATCATCACATAATGGTGAAAGCCAACTATAATTAGCAAATATAAGATTTTCTTTTATATTCTCATAATAGTCATCCTCTTGTTTGATATTCTCTGTACCAATTGGCCCTATTAAAACGAACTTATCTCTCGTTTTAAATTCTAATTTTGATAAGTTTAATTGTTTTTCCTTAATCGTTACCATAATCTCATTTATACTTTTTTCTCCTATTCGAACCATTACCATTTCTCCTCTTCATTTATTAATTGTATTGGGTTTAGCATTCCATTTTGAACTTTAACTTTAGTGTAAAACGGCGCTTCTGGAATATAGTCTAAAAAATTATTAAAACTCGCTATCCATTGTCCTAAAAAATCCGTTTGGTTTTCATTTTTCAAATAGGATTTTTCCTTAGTATAGAGGTAAATTCGGATTTGATTTAGCCGTTTTTTTTCTCCTTGAACCTCTATCGAATTTATTATTGGATAAAGAGGGAGAAGCTTTTTAAACTTGCTATATAATTGGGACAAAGTCGATAATTTATCAAATGCTTCCACAGGGATAATAATTTCTACATATTGCTCTTCCTGTATAAATCCCCCTCTATCATTAATTTCTATATTTATAGTAAAATCATGAATTTTAAGTATGCTTAACGGGAATAGGCATCTCTCGTACATATTAATTACTTCTTTCGATAATGCCTCTAAGTAATTTTTCTTGATTAACGTATTAAATGTATCTCCATATACACAACCAATATAGAATTTATTATCTTTTATCCTATATTCTAGATTTAGTTTTCGAATATAACGATTGTCATCCTCAATCACAGACAAGATAGATTCTAAATCAGCTGTGTTGATATCAGATCTCATTTCACTGCCCCCTTTAGAAGGATTTTTATAATTTCTTTCATTTTTTTATCATTGATGTACATTAGTATAGTATTAATGTATATAGCAAAACTGTCGAATCTTGTCGATTACAGGGATATTTTTACTAATTTTCATGAAAAATTCACCAAAAACTAGTTAAATAGACCTTGACCGGTAAATTTTTGTACCCGAGAGGATTTCTCCTTCACTAAATGAACAAATCCAAATTTATACATTTAGTGAAGGAGGTGAACTAAATTCACTTCCTCCGAATATCCAATATTACTTAAATTGCAGCTGCCTCATATTCGATTTTTTCATCTGGGATGATATAATCTGATGAAACAGCATGTTCTAAAATTTCTATCTTTGAAACTCTAATATTTTTTCCTTCTCTTACTATTTCTAAAGACAAGGAATCTTTTCTATTTATTTGATGTACTCTCTCACCTATATTTATCCACACTCTTTTACCATCTGAAACATGGATATAATCCTCTTCCATACCTAGAACAGAAACAAGCCAACGCTGCTTCCCTTGTAAATTATCAGCAATTTTTGTAGTTGGTATCTCATCCACCAGAACCTCAGTTACTGAATTTACTTGTTTGATTCTAAATTCTCGAGAAGATGTTGCATTTAAATCTGCAAGGTTAAGTTCTTCTTCGAGCAGTTGACTTTGCACGTCACATAGTTCCTCAGAATTTATTTCTTTAGTCAAATTCGTTAAGTATTCTATTGTTCTATCATCTAATTCTGAAACAGTCGGAGTAATATGATAAATATTAGTTGGGCACATAACTTCTTCCCAATCATCTTCCTGTATATTTAGATTATAGGTTTCTTCTAAATAAATAGTTTCTTCTTCCGTATTAGATTCTGTCTCTATTGGAATTAATCCATTCTCTAAATAATAATGTTTCATCTTTAAATCCATACAGACTGCGTGGAAAAAGTATTCTATTAGAAAATACATATATACAAACCAATCTAAATTTATCGTAATAGTATGCATTTTTACCCTCCTAAAATAATTCGAATGCCAGCTGACCACTGACTACTCTACGTTTATTTTTCTTTTGTGCTGGTTTCTCTTCCACTAAATCAAACAAAGAAATTTGTGAACTGTCATTATTTGATTTTGACTCCCTCTCAACTCGAGTTAAATAGTCTACTATTTCACCATCAAGAGCTGAATCACTTCCAAAAGCAGCATATAGATCTACTTCCAATGACATTTCATTAAAGTAAAAACCAGTAATTTTACCGTTTTCTATATTGCTCGCGATAGTTTCAGATTTTCTTATAAGTACATTTCTTGAACTTTCAGTTTTAATGTACTTACTAGCCCATTCTTCGAAATATTCTTTGTTTGATTTTAATGGTACATTCTTAGGTTTTCCAATATTAGAAAGAATTTCTCTAGCTCTAACCGACGCTTCAGCAACCCATTCTTCCGTACTCCCTTGAAGCACGTTTCCTTTTTTTATAGATTGTATTAGCATGGATTGTAAATCGCCAGTATCCCCTAACATAGCATTCAATCCATCACTAGAAACATCACCGTTAATAGCACCAGCAGCTTTATTCTTCATGGCTATTAATGTTGCCATTTGTTCTTGGTACATATTTTCATACGCTAAATAATATAGTCTACATTCCTCGGTTTGTTTTATTCTCCATGCTCTTCGTGCAGCTTGATTAATTGTAAATAAAGACCAACTAAATTGATAAAATATCAATGTTGGAGTACATAATAGGTCTAATCCTACTTTCACTAATTCTTGAGATACAATACACACATCATAATTCTCTTTTTTTATCTTTTTTTCTAACCATTCACTTCGTCTATTGGTACTTGTTGAAGAAGTATCCAGGATACAGACCTTAGCACCTATCATTTCTAAAATATGCTTTAATCGTGGTCTTACATCCCTACCTTCAACACTCGATCCTGTATCTCGAACATAAACAATAGATTTTCTTCCTTCAGATATCTCGCCCTTAATTATTTCCTGTAACTTTTTCTCTTTACTAAGAATTCTTTCTTGTTCGAATGGTTCTGGTTTCCAAATAAGTTCACCATTCATATAAAATGCTGGATAAGTAAATGGATTATCTGGGTATGAAATTCCAGTCTGAGTTAATGGCATATATAATTTAAATCCATCTTCTAACTCGTCAATGGATTTTTCAAAAGTGTTGACCATTCTCTGATAATTTAGTTGGAGATCTTCATCTGGTTTCACTAGTATAGTTGGCACATTCACCAGTTCAACAGGATCTGGCCAAACATCAACTAATCTAACAAGTACTGTATTTTGTACAAGAAATTTTGAAAAAACAAAAGGTGAAATACCTGGTAGTGTTTTCTCGTTTCTTTTTGTCCCACCCCTTGATTGCTTGTTTGTATATTCAGAATTAGAATCTTGATTATAAGTGGTAGTTTCAATTACCCCATATTCTTCGTTCCATTTTCTAACTTCAGAATATTTATAACCATTTTCCACCATCAAAGAAGGAAACAGTCTCCATAAGGTATAATAAATATCTTCCGCAACGGGATAAGAAGGCGGTGCCTTGCTATATTACTATAGTAGGTTTCCACCAACTCTCCCCCAGAACCGTACTTGCAAGTCTCCAAGCATACGGCTCACTATTATCTCCCAGTTTTTAGTTAAAGTTGTCCATTGTGAAGTTTCATATGACAGTCATTTCCTTGACCTCTTGCGCAGAGAGCAAGCTGCCTGCGGTTACGGGCTATCATAATCACTGCCCATTTTTGTAGACTTCTTTTCTTTTTCAAGTCCTTTAGTTTCCTAACGTGGTGCATTTCCAAATCAACATCAGTTGCTCCACAGTATTCACATACACGGGCTTTCATTCTGTCAATTAGACTTGTAATGCCACTGTACACCCAACCATTAGGTAGATTATCGATTTTGGACTCTGTCGAAGCCTTTTCAACTCTAGTAAAAGAACTAATGAGTGTTTTTGACTTCATTCCTTTTTTCGTTTCATATTGAACAGTGAATACTCCATTGACACTGAATTTATCTATGACTTTTCTAACTGAAATTTTGTACTTTCTAGCGAATGTTTTATACATACTGTATTCCATGATGTATGCCATTTTATTAAGCACACTCACGTTATTCGCTATCTTGTAATACTCATAGAATCCTCGAAGTTCTGCATCGTAGATGCTAATAATTTCAAGGTCGTCATTATTGATTAGCTCAGGTCTATGAACCATTTTCCAATCGTTACCGTTTATTCTTAGAATATTCCTGTCAAGAAGTTTATTTACCCATTTTTCCTTCGGGACGTAGAGTTTTACCTTACCGTTATTTTGCCTTTGGAGTTTGCCATCTTTATTTCTTGTTGGTTGTGTACTGTAACTCGTTACAATATCAAAACCCAGAAATCTAGCTTTCTCTTTATGGGCATGAGTGATAAGTGTTTTCTCTACTGATAGTTCAAGTTTCAGCTTATTAGACAAGAATGCCTTAATGTCCTGTTTGGTTTTCTCCGCATCTTCCTTACTTCCAATTACACCGACAAGGAAATCATCAGCATAACGGACATAGTTGATTCTACGGAAGTCAGTATCAAATGGATCAGTCGCATTCATCTCATTACGTTTCTTAATGAGTGCTTTATAAGCTTTGGTGTGTTCCTTTTTCTCAGAAGTAGACATTAAGTCCCATTCTTCATCAGATTTCTTCATTTTCGTTAGTTGCCATTCTAACGCTCTATAATCATGTGTCCGTTTTCGCTTCTTACCCTTATTGAATTCTTCAGCATATTGTTCCATATACTTATCCAATTCATGAAGATATATGTTTGCTAATAATGGACTGATAACACCACCTTGAGGTGTGCCGCTGAAAGTCTTGTGGTAAACCCAATCCTCTAAATAACCTGCTTTGAGGAATTTCCAGATAAGTCGAATAAACCTTTCATCTTTTATCCTTTTCCTAAGAAGATTGATTAAAGTGTGATGATCAATGTTGTCAAAGAATCCTTTGATGTCTCCTTCAACAAACCACTTAACTCCAGTGAATGTTTTTTTTATTTTGTCTACAGCAGTTTGGCAACTAAGATTAGGTCTAAAACCATGTGAAGAATCTCGGAAGATAGGTTCGTATAACCCTTCTAAGATTCTACGTGCAACTTCTTGAACTAACTTATCATCCATTGAAGGAATTCCTAGAGGTCTCTGACCTGTTGGCTTCTTTGGAATATATTCTCTTCTTGAAGGTTTTGGTTGGTAACTTTCATCTTTTAACTGTTCAATGAGTTTACGGATTCGGTCGATGCTCATACCATCAATGGTTTTTCCGTCAGTACCCTCTGTCATATTACCTTCCTTTTTAGCTAACTTTGCATAAGCTTCTAGGAAGAACTCTTCATTATATAGATTTCGATATATACGTTCGAAAACGTAATTCTCATCTCTCTTGGACATTTCAACTAGGTTGTCCATAACTACTTTTGGGATTCTCAAAGTGTCTCCACACCTTCCTGATTTTGTTCTGGACTAGATAACTTGGTCCCTTCGCCATGTACTAAGCTTTCCCTAGCTCGGACTACTACGGACTCTCTGTTGCCCTATTGGATATTCAGACACCTAAAGTGTCATAGCCTTTACAGGCATTCCAACTTAGGCAATCCCCATTTAGTACATTTAGTAACATAGGCTTGAACCAGTGTCGGATGCGACTTTCGCCATTTACCATTTACTATGGTTGGAAGACCACTGAGGCATAACCTTATAAACGGAAAAGCTGTTTATAAAGCAGTAATTATCTAACGGCAAAGCTATTAGACAACATATGGTCAATAGACGTTAATAGAAGTCTTCCGTCTATGTCTTCGCTAGGACTCCTTTGGCTATCGTTCACGCAGTTTAGCATTCATCCTCGTCTGTTTCGATTTCATCTTGCCATTCAGTTGCACCATGACAACTTGGTGACTTATGGCTTTTCACCTAATATGCTGTGTTCCCCGTTATTGGTTTCCCTCACGAGTAAATTAGTAGATGATAGGAGACAATTGATGCCTCTACACTCCTACGACTTGCCTAAAGTCGAATTACTAAATGCCCTTATGGGCGCACTTTTCCACCAAATAATGTTCCAGTTCCTCCAACCACTTTCTTAGCTGCAGCTGCAATACTTCCCAATGCATTTCCTTGAGCACTTGTCGATGCTTTCAGTTCATGAATCTCATCCACAATTGCAATATCAAAAAAATTTTTCATTTTTCTTCGAATGTATTCAATACTGGCAATTCTTCGTGGTTGACCCTGCTTTTTTGGAACCTCTTTTTGGTTACTTTGAATATGTTCTAGTAAATTCTTATTTCCCTCCTTAATGGCTTTAATCAATTTCTTCTCATACTCATACCATTCTTTTATTGATGAATAACGAGTTGCCACCTTCTTGGTCCATAAGCTTTCTCCACATTCTGAACAAAAGGCATTTGCGGGCTTTTGTGTGTTTGTCAGCCTTCTTCCAGTTCCGAATTCGTCTTTATCCATGGTTCTTGTAGAACGTACTTCTATTTCTTTAGAAGGTTCATCCGTATCAGGAATCATTTTTATATCTTCAATTACCTGGTGAGCCTTTCCACAAGAAGGACAATAGTAACCATATCGATAAGGTAATCTATCTTCACTTTGCTGTTTACTAGTTTTTTTCTGACTAAATTGAACAGCTGGAACGATAGATGAATCTCCTCTCATGGTAGTAAAAGATATAACGAAAAAAACTGGGTTTTTTGGTTTCTTTCTTCCACTCATTAACCAATCACGATGATAAGTAATTAATTGACTCGTTCTTTCAATTACTCTCACTTCAGCATGAGGAATTATTTCTTTAATCTCTTCTGGCCACTTTTTAGTTAAAGAAGGTGGGCACATTAATACACTATGATATCCTTCTTTATTTTTCATATCCGATAGTACATCAGCCACAGCAGTCATAATGGTGCTTTTACCTGTCGACATTTCGCCTTGGATGATTACAGCCTTACTCTTAGCAAGTTTTTTCGCTACAGCAGTACTTACATGAGCTTGAACTGGAAACAATTCACGTTTATAAGTACTAATTTTAGGGCTAATATGATCCACTAAAGGATTATGAATTGGTGATACCTCTTTGCTTACTTTTTTAATCATTCCCTCAACATTTTGTTGCATATACTCTGTCAAATCTGATACCATTTCTACTACAGTTCCAGTACCCTCTTTGCGGAATCTTAACTTTTTCTCTTTAATCATTTTAGAGATTAAATTATCAACCTCTTCTTCTGTAGCTTGTAACTTAAATAACGAAAATCCTTTTGGAAATAATTTAGAATCAAAGTAAAGATCTACAGATTGTAAAATCCCTATATTCAAAAATTCATGAAAAATAATATCTTTCCATTCGGGTAGGATATGTAGTCCAAATTTACCTCCGCCTAAAACTATGCGTAAGTCTTCTGCTGGATCCCCAGTAAAAGATAAAATATAATCATCATTTCCCATTAATTCATCATGAACAACAACAATTGCTTTTCTATTATTCATAATAGTCATTGGAAATTTTTCGTATTTCCCTTTTTCTGTATAGAGTTCCAATTCTTTTGTATAAGTATAATCTGTTAAGCCTTTCTCTCCGTTTCCGAAAGACAAACCACTTGATCCTATATCAATAGCAGCCTTCATAGCTTGTACAGTAGAATCATTACCAGCAATAATAGTTAGAAGCAGTTTTGCTCTTTGCCAATTTTGCTTTGGTTTTTTATAGGCTAATCCATAGCAAAAAGCGGTCTGCCATGCATCATCTAGATATACTTCAATCATTTTTGGTGTGTCTATTAACTCTTCGGTTATACTTATCGTTTTAGTTTCCTTCATGCTTTCTACCTAATTAGAATAGAAAGCATCGATGCCTCTATCTAATTAGGTAGGGCACCTCCCTCTTATTAATTCATTTTTTATCAAAGTACATTTTAGTTAAATAAGACATTGCTGTATCAAAAGATGAACAAATATCATTAGATATAGAAACTACTTCTGATCTTTTGGAATTATGAATCAAAAACCAATATTGATTGTATTGATAACCGCAATATTCTATATATCTTTCTTTGTATTTGAAATACGGAAACTTAAAAGTTTCTATGTTCATATTTTCACCTTTGTGTAATAAAATCTCATGTCCCATAACATTGTAGTTCCTTATTGGTTTAATCTTTAACAAGCTGTACAAGGGATACGGTACCTTCTAAACCTACTACTATATCTAGTAGATTCTGTCGATTTTCGATATCTATATCTTTTGTTTCTTTAACCTTGTTAGCTGCTAGGTCATATTCTCCAATCATTAATTCTATTTCCATCCACCACCAAATTTTATGGTAAGTTTCATTCCCATGATAAATCTGCTTTAAAATGCAATATCCATCCTGTTCTACTTTCTTTTCGATTTGTTTTACTAGTTCCTTGATGGTCCTAGAATTCTTGGTACCCTCTTTTAATTTTCTCTTTTTAGATTGCTTTTTCGTCGTCATACCTCTCTCAATCCTTTCTGTTATGAATTCATCTGTACAAATGCTTCGTTAAAATAACGCAAAAAAGCCTTTGTGATTTAATGTAGATAAATAGCTTATAAGCTATTTATTTTCATCAACCACAAAGGCTGTTAACGTTATAACTAAGACTGCTAATCCTTAAGGATTGCAAATAAAAATAAAAATACGAAAGATTTGTATAGTGGTATTATATCCCTACTTCTCTTTTAAGACAAGTAGATAACAAAATTGGTTTTCCCTTATATAATATATGTTTTTAAAAGAATTGTTTTTATTAACTTAGTATTTATTTGCTTGCAAAAATTACAACCACCCCTTGTAAATTTCTCAACCATTAAATACCTTAAAAAATCCACAACAGGGGTTGAAAATTTTACAAAGCGTAAATTGTTAGATAAATATGCCTTGTAATTTTTACAACCCATATTAAATTTCCACTTTGTAAATTTTACAAAGGGTGTTGTGAAATTTACAAAACGCTTTGAAAAAATTACAACCCCCATTACAATTTTGATAATGCGGAAATATTAGTGGATAACTCTAACACTATTTGTAGTTTTGAATAAAGATTGATTAAGTGTAGCTTTAAAATAAAGTTTGAACAAAGACACCTCGTAAAACCTTACTTTAAGATTAATAAGAAGCATCCATCTTGAAAAAAAGATTAATCAAAATGGATGCTTCTTCAGCATTTTTAAATTTGGTTTTTATACATCTTATACAGCGTTACTGTATAAAAGCAAGCTCATATTGCTTGCTTTTAAGGCGATTCATAGAAAATTGCTAAAAGTACGCTTTTTAGCTTTTCTTGAGAAATTTTATAAGTAAATAGATTCCTCCTATGATAAGACTATTAAATAGTATCGTTGTACTATGTAGTAATGGTTTACAAAAAAGAATGGGAAGTCAAATTAAATTCTGATTATTCTAAAGGCTGTGTTCTAAAGCCACTATCCCAAAATATTTAATTACACTTCGCTTATTACTACTTCTCGTGTTTACGCTTTGGTTTATATTCTCGATTTGTTTGATGTAGGGATACTACCCACTTATTTGGTTCTTTATTTCCATCAGGTCTTGGAACCGTATTGAAGTATTTCATTGTGTTTTGTAGGTAATATTCGTGAGGAAATTCGACTCCTGCAAGAAGGTTGTCAAAATAAACAAGTCTCTGTGCCACACCTTCTCCTTTAAGATTCCTATTTGCTAGTTGAGGATATTCTTTTATCAATCTTTTTCCAAAGTTTATAGTGATTTCTTTTGTTTTTACCTCTGTTTCATCCTGAACAAAATAACGATATTCTTTAATATTGTCTATAAAAATTTGGTTTTGCTCATCAGTATATATCTGACCACTCATAATCTTCTCTCCTAATCATCCATTCCTCTGCTTCCTTATAAATTAACCTAGACCAAATAACTCTGAAACACTTGTCTTTTTTATGTCCTGTAAAGTAACAGAAACGTCCCGCATGACGAGGGTCTCCGTGTTCGGTAAAAGTGCTAATAGTATTCTTAATATCAAAAACATATAAATCATCTTTGTGTAATATAGAAAGTAAATCAACAATACGAAGGACTTCTTGATAATAGAACAGGTTGGGAATAGTTTTAACTTCTGGTTTCCCCCAACCTAATAAAATAAGTCTCTTATCCTTTAAAGCGATTGCTAGCTTAGCTGCATTTAACGTTTGAACTCTATCTAAGACATTTGCTTTGTGTAAAGCTCTAATTTGTGTTAGTACCGAGATGGTATTGCTGGCATAAAACGGTAAGACATTACAAATGGTAATATCTGGTATAACCAACACAAAACTAGACAACTTTTTTAAGGTGTTTCAGTTTATATTCAATAGGGCTTAAATAACCTAATGTTCCATAAATTCGAATATAATTAAACCAATTCACATAGTCGTATAATTCCCTTGATAATTCTTCTAAACTAGTAAAATGCCTTTTCTTAATAAACTCTGTTTTGATAATTTTAAACGTTGCTTCTGTCACTGCATTATCATAAGGACAGCCTTTCATGCTTAATGATCGCTTTATACCGAAAGTCTCTAAAGCTTCATCTATTAGTTTATTTTTAAATTCATTTCCACAATCCGTGTGGAAATATTGAATTTTACGCAAATCTTTCTTAATGGAAGAAAAGGCGCGATATACGAGTGCTGCATCCTTGTTTGGACCGGTACTTTCTGTCATTTCTTCTTCTTGATGAAAAGCACGATTTAATTCATTTTGTTTTTGAGATTCATTGCACTTCGTTGAATGTGGTTTAAATTGGGCCACTGCATAAGAGGAAACAAGCCCTTGTTCCCGCATAATGCGACCGATTCGGCGTCTTGAAATTATAAATCCTTGTTTTTTAATTCCACTTTTATCTTACGTGTGCCGTAGTTTTGCCGGCTTAAATAAAAGATTTAGATAATTTTGAGGTTATATCATCCTCTGACGCTCTTTCTTTTGCTTCATAGGTGTTTCTTGAAAGCTGTAGGACTTTACACATTGCTGATATCGAGTACTTGTGCTGGTTGTTCTTGATCACATTTACTTTCGTCCTAGTATCAGCGCTGCCTGCTTTAAAATATCATTCTCCATTTCAAGTTGCTTGTTTCTTTTCTGAAGTTCCTGAAAGTTCCTTTTGTTCGGGCGTTAAATTATCCTTTTCTTGAAAGGATCCGGTAGTTTGATGCTGATTAATCCACTTATCTAAGGAGGATGGAGTTAACTCATATTCCCGAATGATATCCTTTCTTGGTTTGCCGTTCAGATATAGTTGCACCATCTGTTGTTTGAATTCTGCAGTAAATGTTCTACGTGCTCTTTTGGTCATGGTAGATTCTCCCCTTATTGTCTTATTGGTATTCTACTTGACCTTAAAATATCTGTCCAACTAAGTGTAGCCTATCCGTGTATCACCTTCGACTGAAAGGACTTTGTTTTGTTTCGCAAACTCATCCAATGATACCTAGCCTCCTATGAAATTCGTGTTCCTCAGACCGGAGATTTGCCGCTCGCTTCCTTCAGATTCCACGTCGCCATAGACACCCTTGCGTTAAGCTAACTGCTACTTCTGTCTTCGCAGCTCGGGACTTTCACCCTATAGATTACACCCATGCTGTGCTACTATTGTAAGTATGTTTTGTTTATAAAAGATTTATCTATTAATTTGGAATGCATTAAAAATATATTTTTCGAACGGAAGAGTTAACGAATTTTTTATTGCAGTTATTATACTAGTTCTCCAATGATATTCTGTAGAGTAAGGCACATCTAAAATACTTATAACATATCCATTCCGCAAAAGGTAGCCCTTTTCTCCGAGATTGAATGTGTCAGTAAGTTTCATTTAACTTCTTTACCATATAGCCATTTCCTTTGATCAGTAAAAAAACTATTCAAAATAATTGTTTTTTATTTCGTTTCTAATTTCTTCAAAAGTAATATAGTTATTGATAAAATTATTATCTGATTCACTTATTTTCTTTAGATGTAAGTCTTTTATAAAATCATTGTATTTTTTCGAATAATCATTTAAAAAAGTTACATCAGAATCTTCTTTATTTTTAGTGTGAGAAAGTGCACTATTTAACTTCTTTATATATACTTCTGCTTTATTCAAATCAATTACCAAGTATATTTGAGATAAATAATACAAGGTTGTAAGATTTTCTGGTTCAATTAATAATATCTTTTCTCTATAATCTATTGCTTTATTATACTCCTTTAAATATATATAAGCATTTGATAAATTATTATAAGCTAGTGTATTTCCAGGTTCTAATTCAAGAACCTCTTTATATGTAGTAATGGCTTTGCTATAGTCTTTATCATTAAGATATAACTCACCTAATTCATTATAAATTTCAACACTTTTATTACTTTTTACCACATTTTCAAGCCTTCCGATTTTTTGCTCAATAGTTACACTACTTTTTTTAGAAGATTCCTTGGCAACACCATACTTAAATCCAATATTAAGTATTATTAATAGGAAAAGAATAAAAATTAATCTCTTTTTCATATATCCTCCGTATCCAAACTCATAATCTTTAATTTATATACTTCTCTTTTTTTTCAATAAATAAAACAGATAATAATAAAAAGAATAACATTGTTATTGCACATAATGTTATAGAATACAAAATGCGATAAATGGGAAAATCATCTTCCCCTAATAATTGATAAATATCGCTAACTTCAAAAAATAGTAAATTACGCATCCAATCATAATGAGGTATAAACATATAAAATAGTATAACCGCAATAGGAAGTAATAATGTTATAAATTGGTTCCTAGTTAATATTCCGCCTAAATAGGTTAGCGCACCAAAAGCTAATGAATATATTAGGTAAGAGATTGATATTACATAAACTCTGTATAATGCCAATCCAAAACTAATTGTCGTATAAGTCACTTCAATTATTGATAAATCCGCAAAGAATAATATTGTAATTATCTGATATATAGTAATTAAAATCAAATATAATATTGTAAAGAAGATTGTTCCTGCAAAAAATTTACCGAGAATAATTTGTTCTATTGAAAACCTCGATGAAAGCAGATTTTCAATAGTTTTATCCTTAAATTCTTTTGTAATCAAAGGTCCAAAAAACATAGATACTATTAATGGAAAAATTAATTGACCATTAATACTAAATATATAATGTGTATATCTTAAATAATTTTTATTTAAACCTGGTTCATACCAGCTCATTACCATACTAAGGCCAAGGAAAATTATAAAAAAAATTGCAACTGGTAAATGTATTCTTGATTTATAAATCTTATATAACTCTACCTTTATTAATTCATACATAAATCACTTACCACCTAAAGTCTCAAAATATATTTTCTCTAAATTTTTCAAAGAATTTTGAACGTCTATTATTTGTATGTTGTTCTTAAATAATAACATATTAAACTCTGTAAAATAGTCTCTCTCAATACTTACTAGGAGACTATCTTTATCTTTATTTATTATATGAACCTTGGGGTTAATTACTGGAAGTGACTCTCCCTTTATAATTAAATAGATTTTTTTGTTCTCTATTTTATAATCTATTGTATCAATAATTGCTCCACCTTTAATTATGACAACTTTATTACAAATCTCTTCTACTTCATTTAATAAGTGACTAGAAAGAATTATCCCCTTATTTTCCCTTCTTTTCTCTTCTATTATCTTTTTTACTAGTCTTACTCCATCAATGTCAAGTGCATTTAAGGGTTCATCTAATAATATTATATCAGGATTATGTATCATAGCACTAGCTACTCCCAACCTTTGTCTCATACCCAATGAATAGTTTTTAATTTTTTTTTCCAAATAACCTTTCATATCTAACTTATCAATAATAAGATCTAAATATTCCTCATCCTTTTTTCCTTTTAATCTTTGAATAATATTAAGGTGTTCTTTACCACTTAAATAAGAGTATAATTTAGGTTCTTCAATTAGATGACCTATTAATTCATTAGTTATTGAACTAATCTTATTACCACAAACTTCTATATTTCCACTGTTCTTCTTATAAATCCCAGTTATTAACTTAAATAATGTGCTTTTTCCAACCATTTGGTCCAATAATCCCTAGTACTTCTCCTTTTTGAAGAGTTAGATTTATATTTTTAATTATTCTAGAATTATTCTTACTGTATGTAATATTCTCTATCTTTAACAAATTATTATTTTTTAATTGTCCCAAACAATTCACTCCATCTTAAAATGTATTTTTCTACCTTTTAGTTTACATATTAATTTAAATTTTTCAATTAACAATTATATAATTTGAGGATTTTTATGAATTTTCAGAAAAAATATTGGTTTAAAGATGAAATTATGTTAATATCTTCCTTGTGGATGTGATAATTGGATTTCTGACAAAGTATAATACAAAAGGGAGGGAATAATATTATTCAATAGTTTATAACGTTTGCTATTTTTATTATAAATAAAATTAATATTGAACTAGTTATTCAAATATTACAATTCACTATTAAACTAATAAGGAGATTAAGTATGAAATCAAAAAAATTACTAGTAATAGCACTTAGTAGTACATTATTTCTTAGCACACTAGGAACTACATATGCTTCAGCTTCAACTTCTGCTTCAGCTTCAAAATTAGAAGAAAAATCAAATCAGAAAACAATTTTACAAGAGGTTGATACTAACATAGGAATCAACCAAGATCAAACCAAATATTTAAATTCAGAAGAAAATACTTCAATTACTCCAATGTATATACCTGGGAAATTTTGGGGTGAGTTATTAAAGGCCGTATTAGGAGAAGTTGTAAAAACAATTGTTACAGATAACTTCACTGTATTTACGAACTTTCTTTCGTCATCTGTAGGTAAATGGGGTGGAGATAAAAATGGGGATGCTTATGTAAAAGTAAACGATCATAGATTCACAGCTAACGTATCATCCAACATGGTTGGAGATGGTAAAGCAAACCAATCGGCTCGTGTAAAAGATCTTCAAGCTGCATTATATAATCTCGGTTATAATGTTGGTACAATAGATGGTATATGGGGCCCAAAAACTAAATCCGCATTGATTAAATTCCAGCAAAATAAAGGGCTCGTTGCAGATGGTATTTGTGGCGTTAATACTTGGAGGGCGTTAGCAGTAAAATAAACAAATTTTTACAGGAAGTGACCTTGTTTTTATTACATTGTTGCTCCCTGTAAACTTTTATAAATAAGAAAGTCAAACCAGCCATTTCCTATCATAAATATATATATAACTGTTTTATTACGGATATTTTTTCACGTTAGAAACAAAGCTCACAATAATGTACCCAATAAAATTACAATTTTCATTAAATTGAAGCTATTAATGAAAATTAATAACTATTGGAATATACGAGATTGACTTACCATCTAATAAAATTTATTATTTATTCACAAGATTTATTTTACAATTAACTTTAATATTGAAAAGAGTGATTCATATTTTTTTTAAAACTATAAAAGCACGACCAATTTTCATTTTATTTATCTCATTGATTATTCTATGGCAACTAATTGATACTATTTTTGAAACTATATTCCAATATCATAATAGCTTTTTAGATTCTGTTCTAATTCTGTTCATTTATTTATTCTGTTTTTTATGGATAATACTTACTTTTAAAAAAAATAATATTCTTATGAGCCCTATACTTGGGACATTTAATTCCTATAAGTCACTATTATATAGCATAACACTTCAATTATTAGTCACCATTTTTTCAATATCCAATCTATTTATAATAAATATCTATTTTATGGCTAGTAATGAAAATTTGGTACAAAAAGTATATAATTCAGAGAATATTTCTACTAATTCGTCGAGCTCAATACTTTCACTAATAACCGTAATCATCATTGCCCCAATCATCGAAGAGTTTATTTTCAGAGGATTTTTATTTAGTAAATGGACTGAAAAAATGGGAGCATATAAATCTATGATTCTCACATCATTAATTTTTTCCATATTACATATAAATTTCGACTTTATTGGCCTATTTCTAAATAGTATACTTTTTTGTATCCTGTATATGAAAACTAAAAATTTATTTATACCTATTATTTGTCATATGTTCAACAACTTTATAGGAAATCTGGGTAATTTAGAATTAATACCAACAAGCCCCAGCAGTTCGCAAGATACCTTAGAAAACTTTATTCATTTTATTACTAAGCTGTATAATAATATTCCATACTTCTTATTTTTCACAGTATTATTATTCCTTATTATTGTTTATCTATATACAAAGATTCTACCTAAAAATACTTGTAAACCGCCATATACTTCTAATCTCCAGAACACTGCACACTAAATAATTCCATTTTTTCTTTCCAAATCTCCAAACACTCTACAATTTGGCAGAAAATAAATGAGAGTTACATACCTTACTATTAATCTGTATAAATTTCTTTTTATATGTAAGCTAAATAAAATAGGGGATAACCTCTTTTGAGGCTCCCTCACAGAACCCGACTTGCTGATTTCCTTAACCGGTTGTATTTGGCAAGCAAAAAATGGTTCTTACGGAGGTTTGGTGACCAAGGATTTTGGATATTAGATTCTCCACCATACTGTATATGATGGATGGCACTGGCTCTAGCACCTTGCGGTGTATTACTGAATGAACAGCCATGCCTTTCTTCCGATCACTACTGACTTGATCGACCGTTCACTTCGATTATTATCGATTTCTAATCGACCATCCTCCAAAAAGGCTATTAGTTTATCCCATTGATTGAGGCAGTATGTCACCGCCTTGCCCATTCCACTTTTAGGGAGTACTTTTTGTTCTTGTATTTTTAGCCATGACAAAAAAGCGTCTAGTACTGGTTTGCTTTGTTTAAGACGTTGTTCAAAACGTTCCTTCGGGTCTAATTCTTTTACTTTTCTCTCAATGGCGAAAAGCTGATTACAGAATTGAAGACCTTCGGTTGCCGTTACCGGTTTTATGCTACCTGCTGGCAATGCCTTCAGAACGTCAGAGAATGCTCTCCTCGCATGGGACCAACAGCCCACAAGTGTGACATTCTCTACTTTTTGATAACCAGCATACCCATCAACCTGTAAATATCCCTTATATCCATTAAGGAATTTCTTTGGATTCTCACCGGCACGTGTTTCTTGATAATCATAGAGAACAATCGATGGTCCTTCTATTCCTGTCCTGTACTACCATAGATAGGAGTTGGAAGTAGCTGGACGTCCAGGTTCACTAAGTACCTGCAGGGTAGTCTCATCCGCATGCAGAATATCTAGCTTTAATAGAAGCTGATGCATTCGATCATATAATGGCGTCAACCATCGATCCGCACCATATATCATCCAGTTAGCCATTGTTTGGCGAGATAAAGCTAGTCCCATTCGGTGAAATTGCTTCTCCTGGCGATATAAAGGGAGTCCTTCTACATATTTTTGACTCATGATATGTGACAAAATAGATGGAGAAGCTAGGCTACCTGATATTACTGGTTTGGGCATTGGCGCCGTTTGGATGGGAGTTTCCACCGCTTCCTGTTCGCAATGACGACAGGAATACACATAGCGAACATGCTTCACTACTTTCACTTCAGCAGGAATATATTTTAATTCCTGACGGACTTCTGTGCTCATTTCATGTAAATTCTCATTGCAACATGAACACACCTGTTCTTCTTCGGATAAACGATATTCAATCGTTTCCACAGGCAGGTTTTCTACCATCAATTGACGGTGACCACGTTTCTTCCGAGAGTGGTAGGTAATGGTTTCTACTGTAGGTTCTGGTAATTCGAGGTTTGCTTCCTTTTCCGCTTCATTAAAAAGAGCTAATTCCAGTTGACCCGTAAGGGTTCTTTCGCTGGAAGCACCAAAACGCTTAGATTGATAAAGGCGAAGCTGCTCTTTTAACCAATTAATCTTGGCTTCCGATTCAGATTTTTCCTTTTCTAACTTCGCCTCTAGCTCTGCGTTTTGTTTTTCAAGAAGTTGAACGCGCTCGAGAAGTTCTTCAATTGTAGGAGTTGGGGTTGAGTGTTTTGTTTTCTTTTTCATAGGTTCTATTATACGAAAATACCGATGAATTGTCTCTCACTAAATAGAAGTATTCTATTATATGATGGTTCTAACCATCACCTCGAGATGGGCATGCTTTTGTTCTAGTGATAGTCCATCTAATAACCAGCGTAATTGTCGTCGAGTTATTTTTAGAGGAGTTGCGTTTTGGTCATCAGATGGCCATTGGAATTGGCCTTTTTCTAGACGACGGTAATAGAGCCAAAAACCATTTTTGTCCCAAAATAAAATTTTCATCTTATCTCTCTTTCTATTACAAAATACAAATAGATTAGGAGAAAAAGGATCTAGCTCAAAAACTTCTTGAACAAGGACAGCCAATCCATCAATCGATTTTCTCATATCCGTACTTCCTTTTGCTAGAAAGACACGATCAACAGTCACTTCATTCAACATGCTCTTTCAGTACCTTTATCACTTCTGCGAGAAGTGTTGAATTAAAGCCTGAAGTCACTTCTATGGAAACAGAGCCAACCTTGATTAGTAAAGATTCACATTGCGCTGTTGTAGGTTCCTCTATGATTACTGGAACCCAAGAATTGTTTGTTTTCTCGGTACTTTGATCTTTAAGCCTTCTCTTCCAGTATCCAAATTGATGATAACTAACCCCATTGTCCTCACACCATTTAGCTCGGGATTGACCACTCGCTTTGTAGTCAGAAATTCTCTGTTCCCATTCTTTGCGTAATTCTAAATTGGGTTTTTTAGTCATGAAAAAACCTCCTCCAATATTTATTTGAAGAGATTATCTCAAAGATTCTTCTATTTGAATATGTGGGAGGAGTTTGACGCTTACCATTAATTAGATAAGTTACCTTATTGAGAAACCGCCATAGGGAGAACTCTGCATTCCAAAATCATTACAGTTAGTGCTCTAATATTATTAATTAAACTTGCTTATAAAATTCATAATGGGAGAAATTTATATCTCTGATCCAACTACCTGCTTTATTCACCCATTCTAATATATTATCTTTATATCTTTCTTCTAGCCAATCCATAGCAAATTCGTTCGGTGCATAAATAGTTAAAATATTATTTTGAACTTTTATTAGGATATCTTTAAACCAAGTATCGAAAGAGGGTTTAGAAATATTTGCTTGTGCAGATTCTAGAACAACAGCTAAAAGCAGTTTTTCATCTTGTGTCATATTCTTTTTTAAATGTACCTCTGTTTCAGAATAGGTAATAGATGGGTCAACTTCTTCACTTTGAACTTTTTTATGAATATTTTTAAGTATATCTTTATATTGTAAGTATTTATTGTAAATCTCCTCATAATCTAATTGTTCTGGAAGGATATCCGCTTTGTTTTTTAAATGCTTCTTGGTAAAAACTTCGTGCTCTTTGCGTAATCTAGGAGGTAATCCTTCACGCTCTTTTTTTAGCATTTTCTTTACATGAGCAGGTGCGTTTTCAGGGATAATTATATTATTATCTCCCTCTATTAGCTTTTTAGATAATAAAGGAGTTTGTTTCCTGACTTTAAAAATAGGACTCTCTTCCATATTATTCCGAGACTCATTTATTACATTAAACTTATAGACAAAGCCGTAATGCTCTAGTATATCTAAATAGGTATGTAATGTTTTTCTTGATTTATCCATTTTCTCTGAAATCAATTCAAAATTGGGATACACATAGTCTTTTTCCCCATAAGCATGTCTTTTTAAATATGCATATAATCGTATGGCGTCTCCCAGATAAAATCCCCAAAAGTCAAAAAAATAGTTATTAAAAATAGTAAGCTCACCATCAATTGCTGGAATAGACTCTCCATGCTCGTCTAAACTAAAATTTCTAACTTGATTTTCCTCAAAGATCAATTTATCTTGCTCTGGGTAAAAATAGGTTTTATATTCTTGAGTATCCTCTATATTTATCAATTTACTTCTTTGCGTAAACATACCTGTATCTTTTAATCGAAAATACTTTAGTTTATCCTTTTTACCTTTTAAATTATAATACTCTTCTTCCACTATTGTTCCTCCTAAATAAACCCAAGTAAACAAATTAAAGAAGGAGTTTTACTTGCTAAAACATATATTTATGTTAAAATATTTTCAAGAATATAAGTTTAGAAAACTCCCGCTTTCACTCAATTAAACTACTATCAGTTTAGCGCCTGATAGTTTAATTGTATCTAGGTGGGTTTTTTTATTTTATCATACAAGCTTTTGTTTATGGATTAAACAAAAAGGGAAAAACCCTATGACAAAATACCAAATCGAAATTTGGCCTTTTCATAGGGTTTTTCCCTTTTGAATTTAATATTGAATTTATTAAAACATACTTTTTGGAATTATTCAATAGGATTAATTTCCAAAGATATTAATTATTTCAATATGATGGAATTTATTTCTCTTATTAACTCTTTTTCTTCATTAATTTTTAATAAGTAATCGGCTTGTTCCTTAGAAATTAGCAATTTTACTTCTTGGACTTTTTTACATCTATTTTTAGGTTTTTCTTGAATTATAGAAAGTAAAACACTAGATCTTATATTTTCATTACAATTTGTAAAATTTTCCTTTAACAAAGAATATAAAATCACATAATTATCTTCAGATGTAAAACCTATCCGTTTTAATAAGTAATTTTCCATCTTAATATCCCTCATTCTTATATCATCTTCTATTTATTTTAACTTATATATACAAACATTTTATAAATTTCTATAGATATCTCTCAATAAAGTATATAATTCACCAAAAAAAAGCTAACTAAACCAACGTTTACTTAGCTGTTATTACACTTTAGATATTAAGTAATAAAGTTCCGGTATACAGTGAATTTCTTTATAAATTTCCTATTCTTTTGTAACGCTAATGACATATTACCTATATTATAACCATTTTGAGGAAGAAAACAACTTTATTTTTAAAGTCCTTTGGACACTCCATTTATTTATTCACTCTTCAATTAAATTGGCTATTAGTTATCATTTTACCATCATCATAATAAAACTATAGTATAAAGTATATATAAAGAATAAACAAAATGTTAGGGTCTAAAGTTAGAGTTATAAAGAAGTTAATAGTAATTTTTATATAAAAAAGAAACCCAAGGTATCTTGAGCTAGATATCTTGGATTTCTTATATTTTTTGATTTATAATATGTCATTGATCTTTAATGTATCAAATAATATATCAAAAGCTTTATTTATTTTTTCTCGCTCTTTTCCTTGAGGAAAAGCAATCTCATCTGATGTCCCATACACTAGATAGTCATTACGTCTATTAGTTGCTGATAGTTTATCTGCAATGTAAGCTTCAAACGCCCTTGCAGCCATTTCAATAATATTACTCCAATATTTAGATTCATTTCCATTGTCTAACTCGATTGCATTTAGGTAATATTGTGATTTATCAGTTGGATAAGGTATTCTTTTAACTCTTTCTCCAGTAATTTTTTCATGATACCAAGCCATAGCCAATGCATATTTTTTAACTTCTCTTTTTGCCCTTCTTTTGAGTTTTTCTTTTTCTTTCTTTAGTGAAATTTCTGATGCTCCATAATACTGAGAAAAATCAAGTCTTCTATTTATGCTTTCTCGCTGAATAGTACATTCTTTTTTTATAGCTAATGCTATATCTCCGTTAAAACGTTCATAATCTCTTTTTAAAGCAACTCCTCTATAAGTTACATCATCTTTGTTTGTGTTTATGAAATATGCTGTTCCATTTCCTTCTCTTAAACTCTCAGATAAATATTCTAAGGCACTTTTTATTTGAGAAGGTATTTGTTCACCTAGTGTATTACATTCTGTTCCATATCCTCTACTACTTGTATTTTTATGACTTTTAATGTAAATGTAGTGATCAATGCTATGAAATAGCTCATGGGCGAGAATTCCTAAACAACCTTTATTTTTTGTCATATTAATAACTCTTGATAGAGCCTCATAAGTACCTAATGCATTTCCGCCTCTTCCTCTTGCTCCAAATGCTAGTCCAAGTGTTCCATCTAAAGATAAAGAAGTAACATCAATTTCAAGTACATCTGCTAAATCCAAAATTGCTTCTGAAGCTCGAACTAAATGCTCCATGCCTTTTTCATCATCCATATAATGGCCAAATTGCACTCCTCGAAATCCAAACAACTCCACCAAATCTTCTGGCTTTTTTACCGCGCTTGGTTTCCCACCTCTTCTATCAGGTCTTTCTGGTAATACTCTTTCCCATTTACTATTTTTCTTTTTTGTACCTTTTACGCCATTTTCCTTTTTCCCAAAGATATCGTCCCATGTATTTATTTTTGATGCTGTATTAATAGATGATTTATATCCTGCCCTCAGAAAAAATTTTAAGAAGCTTTTCCCTAAAATAAAGAAATTTGTATCTGATTCTTTATTTCTTTCTAATATAAGCGTTTTGGAAAAACCAACAATAAAGTCTGAAACATCGTCCCACTTTTTCACTTTATTAATAAGTTCTAAGAAACTTTGGATTGCTAACATAAAGTCTCTTCTTCCCTCTTTTGTTTGAACAGCGGGAACCTTATCTATTCTATTAATAATTAATTGCTTCAATTTAGCAACTCCTGGTTCTACACCATTTTCCTTCTCAAGCTTCAGAGAAAAAGATTTTGTTAATTCTCTTTTGGTTATTAATTCCTCTGAAAGAAGCGGATTAAGCTTTTCTATGTTTTCTAATTCTTCCTCAGAATGATTTTCCTGAAATCTTCTTTTTATTTTATCTAATTCTTTTCTAGAACCAGTAATAAAGTCTCCAACGTCATATGCAACATTCTTATCAATTTGCTTTTCTGTTCTTATTTCTTTAACTTTCTTAATATTAAGGTCAAAAATACTTAATTGTGAGTTCATGTTTATATCCTCCTAAAAAACGGATTAGAATATTAGATCTAATCCGTTTTTTCCATTTTATATTTTTAAATAATCAACTCTAATTGCCCTTTTGTATTTGTTAGTAAATCTTCTGCAAAATCCTCTTTTAGAATAACTTTAAAAATTGCTTCTAAAATTGGGACGACTATACTATTTCCTGCTAGTTCGTAAAGAGTAGCATTTCTACAACCCTTTCTAGAAGGGAATTGTTCCAAGATTAATTCAAAATCTTTATCATCAAAACCCATTAATCTCCATACTTCTCTTTCAGTTAGATATCTATATCCCACTTTATCTTTTAATCTAATAATTCCAGCGTTAGGACATCGATCTTGTCTTTCTGTTATAGTCCAACAATAATCTTCTATTACGGATAATCTACGTTTGTACTTATCCGTTTCCTTTACTGGGTTAAATTCTTCTATTCTACTCAACATACTTGGAACATTAACCAAATACTGAGAGCCAGTTACTTTATTCTCTAAAAATTCACTAATATGACGCATTGGGGTTCTTTCTAATTTATTGAAGTCAAATGCCTCTTTTCCAAAAATGGATATACAAAACACTCTTTCTCTTTGCTGTGGAATACCAAAGTCAACAGCATTTAAAACATCGAAAGAATTTGTGTATCCTAGTTTACGCATTTGTTGAATATAAGAGTTAAACGGGCCAATTAGGTCTCTATCTAAAACGCCTTTTACATTTTCCCAAATTACAACTTTTGGTTTCCACTTCCCCATATTTTCTATAATTTTAAGCGTTTCAAACATTAATGAACTGCGAGACTTAGTCTTTATATTTCCACCTTTTCTATATCCTGCCCTTGAAAAATCTTGGCAGGGAGATCCGTGGATAAGGACATCCGGCTTCAGATTCCATCCAACAACGGATTGTGGTTTATGAGCATGGTCATATAGAGCATTATAAGCACGTACTCTATTTTCTTTTATCTCTACATAATCTATAGCTTTATGATCAACCCCCAGATTTAATAAAGCTTTTCTTGGGGCCCCAATACCTCCGAATAATTCTAAAATTTTTATCATATCAATCACCGTCACACTAATTTTTTTATCATCCCATTTGGAGTTATTATCTTTACAGATACATCCCTCTTTGTTCTGGTTTTAGTTATTACAGTCTTGCTGCCATTGTCGTGATGTTTTACCTCTTCATCCACAATTTTAGAAACGGATTCAAGACCTTGTACTAAATGATAATTTTCGCCTTCACCTAGCTCACCATTAATCGCTCCGCTTGCTAATAATAAAGACAATTGCCCTTGATTAAGCGGCAGAATAGGTTCTCCACCTATACTTAATTGGCGTGGCTTGGTTCTATTCATAAAAGCTTCGAATCCTTTACTCTCTCTAATACTTTCAACAAAATCGTCTTTATTTGCCAATTTTGTATAAAATGTAGATAAGTTTTTATAACCGCTTGGTACATTCCATTTAAATTCTCTAGTTACAATCTGATCAATCGTATTTACATTCTTTAATATAAATTCCTCGGAATCCATTCTTAATAAAAAATCATATAATTTTTCATTAATTCCTTTATATTTTCCTGCCTTTTTTCTTCCAATAAAAATACACTGTTTATAGTCTTCATAATCCTCTTTTGCAAATCGCATAATGCCAACTTCATTAAAGTTAGTTGCTAAAAACCTAGAAATTTTTTGATCTGCAAAACGATATGAAGGAATAATATATATCAATATTCCATTCTCTTTTAGATATCTATAATTCCTTTCTAATTCAACCCATTCTTTTCTTTTGGCTGAAGAATCATCCATCCCCTTTAATGCAAAATCATATGGTGGATTAAGAAATAAGAATGACACAGCTTCATTTTGTATTACCATAGATTCTATAGGGGCATTTATACAATGATTCAAAATCTTTGAAGCGCGTTCTGCACGTCTTCTATCAAGTTCGACTCCATAAGTATTAATAAAAGTCTCTTCATTATTAAAGGCAGCTGCAAGTTGATTTAGAATCTCTCCCTCTCCGCAAGTGGGATCAAACCAAACACCACTACCTTCTACATTTAGTAATTTAATGATATATTCACCTTGTGTTTCAGGTGTTGCAAAAAAACCTGCTTTTAGTTCCGATAGGTAAGTCTTTGATGTAATCTCCGACTTTTCCCCCGGTTAGCACCGTACGTGAGACTTTCACCTCATACGGCGCCCCATCTAACTGGTTATACAGTTTACTAGTCTTTAATAGGTTGAAGTTTGCAAGCTTTACGAAGCTTGTTTAATTTCTTTAGTTGATATTCGTTTATATTCAACAACCTCATATATTTTTCTATAGTTTCCTCTTTCGTAGCATGAACCAAGATATGAGCAAATTTATGAAGTACAGCCAAATTTTCGTATTCGTCAGTTCCACCTAAATATATAGGTGTAATATGGTGGCAATGATAGTTGTGAATGTCTCTAGTTAGGTCCACATCTGTAACAAAACATTTGCCTTTACTGGCACTGAACTTTGAGACACGATTATCATTGTATTGAATGCTTCTTTTCTCAATGTAAGTTTTCGCTAGTTGTTGCACAGCTTTTTGAATGTTATACATGAGATTGACTTTACTATTTAGCTCTCTACCTTTCGGACTGTAGTCATTAATATCCTGTTGAAATTGTTTCACCACGATAGATTTCACCGCTGAAACAGGAATTAAAGGTACTTCTTTGATGGAAAAGGTAGTGTAATTGTATCTTTCATATCCTTTCACTTCACATTTGCCTGATTCACTAATTTTTGAAAGATTATTCCATATAGTTCGGTAAGTTTTGTAGGCAATTTCTTTCATATCAACGCTAACGTGCGATGCAGCAGAAAAGTAGTTATGAATTCCTCTAATATAAGAGTTGTATTCATATGCTTCTTTTCGGGTGTTAGAACGATATAGTGTTCTAGCTCTTTCGCGTAAGGATTGTATAATATCTTGTTTCTTTTTATCGCTGATGAAACTATGTGCTACGATTCTTTTTCCTTTCCTAACCCCTTTAATTTTGAATCCAAGAAATTCGGATTTTCTTTTGCGGAGATTAGTTATCTTCGATTTTTCTTTCGAGATATTTAAACCTAGTCTCTTTTCAAGGAAATTTTGTACTGCAAAATACCATCTTTTCGCTTCATTATATGAAGTTGTGATGATTTTAAAGTCGTCTGCGTACCTAACAATAAAGCCTTGCTTCATGTTTGTTTTGGTCTGCAAAAAGCGGTATTTACGAGTATCTTTACTTCCTAGTTTGCTAATGTCGAAGGTTTCAAATTGGTCACTTACCCAATGGTCGAGTTCGTTTAGAACGACATTTGAGAGTAAAGGGGAAAGTATTCCACCTTGTGGAACACCTTTGTTTGGTATCCCTTCACCTTCAATATTGGCTTTTAACATCTTTTTAATAATTGCCAGGAGCTTTTTGTCCTTAATACCTAAAGAAAATAGTTGTTTAATCAATTTGTTGTGATTGACGTTATCGAAGAATCCTTCAATGTCAATATCAACAACATAATGATTTTTCCCTACGTTTATAAGGTTTAGCATCCTTGCAAGAGCGTGATGTGTTGAGCGGTTTGGTCTAAAACCGTAGGAATGTTCAAAGAATTTCGCTTCACATATTGGTTCAAGTATCTGTTTTATGGATTGTTGGATAAGTCTATCTTCCATTGTAGGTATGCCAAGCGGTCTTTCCTTTCCATTAGCTTTAGGAATGAAAACTCGACGTACACTATTAGGGTGGAAGTTGGCTAACCTTTCTCGGATATTATTGATAAAGGTAGCTTCATCCATTATTTTATAATCTTTGATACTTAATCCGTCTGTTCCAACAGTTTTACTGCCCGTATTGGATTTGATATTTCTATATGCTAAAAGTAGATTGTCTCTACTAATAATTAGTTCATAGAGATTAGAAAATGAAAAATTTTCTTTTGATTTGGCGTATAGATTATCAAAAATTGGTTGCATTAAATAATATTCGGAATATCTTACACTATCATTCATTGGTAAGTTCGCTACTCTCCTTTAAAAGGATTTTGCCTACTTGTCCTAACCGATTGCTTACCCTAGTAATTTTCTGTTTAATTCCGTTAGACTAGTGGCCTTCCCTCCACAGTTTGTTATCCCTGTTTCTTCGGTACCATGCCACCACCATCACGAGTATTAACACACGTTATAGATTTGCTCTTTTCCGTATGAACGCTTCAAAAGTCTCCGAACCTCCACGTTACTCGCTTTCCACGTTCCAATCATTCCTATCTGTTCATATATACTTAGGTGCTTTCTTTACAACTACTTGCTGGAGCAACCCTTCTTTGTTGCTAAGGATTTTCATAACAAACATTCTTACTCATCCTCACAAGTACCGCTTTATACGGCGATGATTATTCCTAATCATCTAGGTTATAGTTGTGTACATTCGAAAGTTCGTCAGTTACAAGGACATTCTCACCATATATATTTTATAGACACCCGATTTATCGTTGAACCATTACATATAACAGCATTGGGACCAACTTCAATCGACTTTACCTAGCTTCACACCTCAAATCCTTCGGAGGGAGTTGACGCATGTAGGAGTCTTAGTGACTATGCTTCGGGGTGGTTAGTTCCCTCATTTCATAGTTTGGAATGACAGTTAGATATGAATTTGCAATCCCATATCCGAGCTTTTCACGACTTTTTTTAATGTCATTTATAGCTCAACGTGTCGCACGTTTGTTACCTATATGAGACATGTTATTTCCTCCTATTTTTAATCATGAAAAAACGCCCATTCTATTAGAATGAACGTTTACTCAATATTATCTTTCCCAAGGCATTATAATATCCTCTTGATGATAATTCTCCTCATATGAATATTTGTGATTATTCTCTCCATCATCATCAGTCTTCAGTCTCCTTTTACCTGAATCTAAAAAGACTATATCTTCAGCAATGATTTCAATTTCTGTTTTATTATCCTTAAATTTTGCTTGCAAACGTGCTGTAACAGCAATTAAACTACCTTTTTGTAAATTATTATGACAAGTGGTAGCTAACTTTTTCTCTTTAAAAGCTTTAATTGGAATAAAATCCGCCTCTCTTTCACCTTGCTGATTTCTATAATTTCGATTTACAGCAAGTGTCATAAAACAGACTGGATTTTCCTCTGTACCAGCTAAATATGGATCTCTACTCAAACGGCCGATTAGGTTACATTGGTTTTTCATGCTAACTCTCCTTTGGATTGTTTCGAAATTCCTTCCGCAACTGAAACGCACATTTTTTTACCCAAAATAATATGATCAATTACCTCAATATTCACAAGATTGGATATGGATACAAAATAGTCGAATAAAGAATAGTCTTCATCTTTTAAAACTGCATAACCTGCAGGTTCATTACTACAGACTACGATCTTCGAAGCGTTTCTTTTAATGGCTTGTCGAAAAGCCAAATGAACTAAGTCCTTATTGAGTGTTCTAGTCCCTTTAATAATATTTTGTCTGCCTATTACCACATTATTCTTATTTAAAAATAAAAGATCTAGTTGTGAATCCTGCTTATAACGAATGTCTCTCACATATTCAACTACATCAAATTTGGTAGATATTTTAAATTCTGATTGCCAATCAAATTTTGGTACCATATTTAAAATTCCATTTAATGCTTTTATTCTAAATAAAGTTTCCGTAGTTATTCCTTCTAAATTCAATAGTTCCTCTTCAGATAATTGAGAAATCCCACTCAAACCTAACTCACCTAAAATATCGATTGTTGAGTCACATACGTTTTCACCGACAATAATAGCCAATAAATGTGGAAAACTAGTATCATTCTCCCCGAAAAAATTTATATATTCCTTTGCGTCGTTATATCTACTCATTATAAATCTACCTCTCTTATTTAAATGTAAATGCCCTCATAGCTCTTTATTCAATATCAAAAAAATATCCCATTATTGCTTTTTTTAAGCGTTTAATTGTAGAAGGTTTTTCGTTGATAAGTGTACTAAAATGATAAACCTTATCGCCTTTATACCTCCACATTACTTTTGAGTTAATTCCTTGCTCTAAACACTCAATAAAAACTAAAAATTCATTAAAGGCATGTTCTTTAGACACTGACTTAGCTTTAAATATTCTTCGTTCCCCATCTGGCAAAATAATCTCGATACTATGACGAGAATGTAAGATTGGTTTACTAGCAATAATTTTTTCTGCTTTTCTTTTACTTTCCTCAAATACATTTCCTTGAAAACCTGGTCTCTTACTAATTGTTTCTTTCATCATTTTTCTTCATCCTCTCAATATATTATTTATATAAAACGCAAAAAAGCGCCCTGAGAGATGGTTTAATGAATTACACAAAAAGTGTAATACTCAATAAATCATCCCAAAGGACGCTGCGTTTAATATCGAAACTGCTAGCCAATAAAAGGCTGCTAAAATGTTAAAAATATAAAATAGTTACATTTTCATTCTACTATTATATCTATTTCTTATCAACCCTATTATAGGAAGGAGTCCTTTTATAGTAAGTTAACTTACGCCATACCGATTCAATGGGTCCTTGCTTATGTTTTTTTAACCACCAATTACTTAATAATATTTGTATGAATATTAAAGCTATAGAAAGAAAAACTAAATGACCAGGTGAAACTTGTGCATATAACTTAAATACTTTAAACATGAAAAAACAACATGTTGTTTGGAATAAATAATTACTCATAGATGTTTTTCCTATATTAGCAATTAATTTGAAATGCTTTCCTGTTTTTTTTAGTAATAACAGAATAGATAAACCATAAAATATGGACATGCTTATATTACCAAAAATTTCGGAAAGTCTTATTAAAAAGTAGGAGTCAGAATATATTATTGCTAATGTTTTTATTGCAATACCAATACTACCACTTATCACCCACATTAATTTGTGGATTCCCTTAATATTAGTAATCAATGCTTTATTTTTTCCTAATATCATCCCTAACAAAAACATTGGATAAATACTGCAGAACAAAGATGGAAGATTTTCTATAGAGTAAATCGTTAACCAATCAACAGTATTTTGTAATAATGCAATTCTTCCCCCTGTTTGATAATTAATAATCACATTTTGTAATAAGTTATAATCAACAGCTGCAATTTGATAATCAAATAACAGTATCTTAATTAATTCAAACAACATTGGAATCATAAATATACCAATCAGCAGCATCATAACACGACCAGGAACTTTATATACAGGAAGTAAGAACAAACCGATTACTGCGTATATCATGAGTATATCTCCATAAAAAATGAAAAAGGCATGTAAAAATCCAATTGCAAACAGTATCCATAATCTCTTTGAGAATAAATAGTAAGGATTATATCCTTTGTCTTCTGCGTTCTCCATAAAAATAATTGCGCTAAAACCAAAAAGGATAGAGAAGAGGGAATAAAAATTACCTTCAGCGAAGATAAATAAAATCGATTCTACTAGTTTATCAATAGGATCCATCCAAATACTACTTGGAGAGGATTCATATAAATGAGGACCACTTAGTGGTAATATATTTGCAAAAGCTATGCCTAAGATTGCAAATCCTCTTATAATATCAATTGAATGTATTCTTTCCTTTCTCATTATTCAGTCTCCTTCGCAAAAAAGACTACTCCAAATATTAGGTAACTTTGATTTACCTTCATATTTGGGGTAGTCCCATTGAGTTATTTTTTGTTATGTTATCTATTATATCGTTTCTGTAATTGTTCATCTTTTTTGGTTTTAATTTGATACATAATAATTGTTTTATATTTTTCCCATAATTCACTTGCAACTTTTTCACTAACGTTCATGAACTTCATGAAAAATGGAATTACTTCTTTTTCTAGAAAATAATCTGGAATTAATTCCTTACCAGGCGCATATTTTGCAACGATGTTTTGACGAGCAAGATTTAATAGAGATTCATCTATTTCATTTATATCATCTATTACTTCTTTGCTAGTATTTTCCTCTTTTCCTATATCAGGATCAACATCTTTATTTTCATACTTACTTTTTAACACTTTTGATATGTAATTCTCATAATTTTCAATGTCTCTATGCTTTATTTCTTCCAAAACTTCTAAAATTAATTCTATTCCATACTTTTTCCAGGATAGAATTTTCTTATCAGAAATAGCGATACCATGAATATATAGAGATTTCTTTACTGATTCAATAAATTCTTGTGCTTCTTTTGAAAGAGGAGTCTGTTGTTTAGGACTTTTTTTATGAATATTAAAATCTATTGCTACTGTTTTTCTACCTTGTTTGACTTCTTTAAAAGAAAAGTATAATTCTCCAGTTGCTTCTAATTCTTTTTTTGCAACATTTAATATTCGTTGTTTGAAATTCCCGTATACAGGATACTTATCCCCTACTCCAATCATCCTTTTAAGTTCATCTAGCTCTATTGTTCTTTTTCCAATTTTCTCATACTGTTTTAACAGTTCATAAACTCTCACTGTATATCCACTTTTTAATTTTTTTATATCATCAAATGAATATCCTGTAAATCTACTGTCTAAGCTAATTAAATAATCTTTAATTATTGGATTAAAAGAAACATGAACAGTACCATTATCATATATAATAGCGCTAAACCATGGAAACCATCCCATTTTATCATTAGACGAGCGAATCTTTATTCTTTTTCTTGTTAGATCATCAGCTAACTCTTTTACCTGACTATGATAATTATTTCCTTTAACATTCATGACTTCTGCAAATTCTTTAACAGTAATTGTGTAGTCTGGAAATTGGGAATCATTTTTCTTAATTTTACTAGCAACATATCGAATAAACTTATGCTCTAAAGTGGTTAATTCATTATCATAATAAGCCTCTATTAAATCATTAGACTGGATGATTAGATCATTTACTTTAAATTCAACTTGCTTTGTTTCTATCAAACTATCACCTACTAACAAGTTTGTAATCTTAAACAAATTATGACATTATTTTCAGAGAAAAGAAAGTGAAATATAACAAAAGATTATTAACTGTTATATTTCAGAATATTCTAATTGGTAATATCTTAAACTTGCCTACCCCAAATATGTCATAGTTCTGCTTTTTTCATAGATAACACTATCCCAAATATGTTATAGTTCCACTTTTTTCATAGATAACATTATCCCAAATATGTTATAGTTCCACTTTTTTCATAGATAACATTATCCCAAATATGTTATAGTTCCGCTTTTTTCATAGATAACACTATCCCAAATATGTTATAGTTCCGCTTTTTTCATAGATAACACTATCCCAAATATGTTATAGTTCACTTATTCCGTAGATAACACATCCCAAATATGTTATAGTTCCGCTTTTTTCATAGATAACACTATCCCAAATATGTTATAGTTCCGCTTTTTCCATAGATAACACTATCCCAAATATGTTATAGTTCCGCTTTTTTCATAGATAACACTATCCCAAATATGTTATAGTTCCGCTTTTTCCATAGATAACACTATCCCAAATATGTTATAGTTCCGCTTTTTCCATAGATAACATTATCCCAAATATGTTATAGTTTCGCTTTTTCCATAGATGACCCTACCCCAGATATGTTATAGTTCACTCATTCCATTGATAACATTATCCCAAATATGTTATAGTTTCGCTTTTTCCATAGATGACCCTACCCCAGATATGTTATAGTTCACTCATTCCATTGATAACATTCCCAAATATGTTATAGTTCACTTATCCAAAGATAACACTATCCCAAATATGTTATAGTTCCTTTTTCAAAAGACACTGCATCCCAAAAATTTTATAGTTCAATTATTAAAAGAAAAAACATCCCAAATATGTTATAATTCAAAATCTGAAAAAAGATAACATATTTGGGATGTTTTTTAGTAGTAATTTTTAAGAGCGTATTAAATATATTTTTTAATAAAAAATATATGCATATCATTATGATTTTAAAGATCCTGTGGACTCGAGTAATTTAAGAAATGCAATTTATAAAAGATGTCTTTAAATTATCAACTAAATGTAACGTGCTTAAATATCATTTGTTCATTTGATCCCAAAATTGTTATACTTTATCCCAAAAACGTTATTTTTTATCCCAAATATGATATATTTACTATCATTAAACACAGAT
>NZ_CDRJSZ010000024.1:0-37818 GCF_976954375.1 Niallia sp. Marseille-Q9988
TAACCACTTAATTTTAAGTTGAAGAACTTTATTTTAACTTATCAGCTATCATTTTAAGATAACTTTTTTATTACTTATAATGCAAAATAGCGATTAAAATTGGTGCAAAATAACGTCTAAAGTGACATATTAGCTTGATAGACTCTCAATAACACCTATCAAAAATACATATTAAAAGAGGACAAAATATGATCTATGGATACGCCCGGGTTAGTACACAAGACCAAAACCTTGATACCCAAATCGAACAACTTACAAAATTTGGAGTAGACGAAGTTGTAAAGGAGAAAATCAGTGGTGTTTCTAAACAGAAGCAACAATTGGATGAACTTCTTTCCAAGATTACAACTGGAGATACCTTAGTTGTGACTCGAATGGATCGTCTTGGTCGAAACACTGTTCAGTTGTTACAGCTAGTTGAACAGCTTCGTGAAAGGAACATCCACTTTGTTATCCTTAATTTAGGAATTGATACAAGGACACCTACTGGTAAATTCTTTTTAACTGTAATGGCAGCATTTAGTGAGCTAGATCGAGAAATGATTAAAGAGAAGCAACGTTCAGGGATTAAATTGGCCAAGCAAAAGGGTAAATATCGAGGAAGAGTAAAAAAATATACGGATAAACATCCAGGAATGAACCACGCAATTGAATTACGAAATACAACAGATAAAACGGTAAAGGAGATATGTGCCATTACAAAGGTTAGTCAGGCAGCGTTTTATCGTAAGCTAAAGGAAATGGAGGAAAAAGAGGGGATATAACAGAATGTAAATTATTACCTGTGTGGCCCCTCAATCCTCGAATCGTTTCCGTACCCCTACTAGATGACCAAAATATAATACCTCAATTTTCAACTCTGGAAATGTCCTAATTACTAAGTCATCACAATAATCTAATCGATCTTTGACTTGTACAGATAAGTTTTTATTTATGTACATAATATCCTCTCAAAATGTTAGTTTACAGTTAGCATTACAAAATTATGGTATTGTTATTCATAATTATTTATGTTGGTTATAGTAAACATGTTATTACAAAGATTGACCAAATAATCTTTTGTTAATTGTAAAACAAAAAAGACAAGTTATTTAACTTGTCTTTCTCTTTCGATGAATTAATTACAATTTAGGTACTATAATGATTATTTATTAGCTTATATAAAGCCTATGATCCTTATCAGATTTATAAAAAGTTTTTCTTAATATTATCTGTTAACTCAGAAATGACCTTTTTCTTTTGTTGTTCAGGTGAATGAATAGTTAAAATTATCAAATCCACCAAATCAGGACTTTCTTTAGCTAATTCCTGCATGTAGTCATACCCGAAATCTTTCATGACCAGTAGCAATTTACTCATGTTACTGGAAACTTACATCTATCTTCTTTTTTACGTCCTTCGCCACTTTTGGCATTGTTATTTCAAGTATTCCATTTTTGTAGGTAGCTTTAACCCCATCATGTGAAACGGGGCTTGGAAGTGTTATCATACGTTGAAAACGACCTGTATAGCGTTCCTTTTTTAACATATTTTCTTCTTTTATTTCATTGGTACGCTTGATAGAACCACTAATGCTTAATCTGTTATTTTGTATATCAATATCTACATCTTCTTTCTTTTCAAGACCAGGTAAATCACATGTTGCCACAATCTCATTCTCAGTTTCATGAACATCTACTCGAATCCCACCTATACCATGTTCATTGTCAAACGAAATTGGTAATTCCGAAAAGAAACGATCGAATTCTCTTCTCATATTTGATAATTGTCTAAATGGATCATAAGGTACTAATGACATATTCAATCCTCCTTGTTTATTTTCAAAGATATTATTCCAATTTTGTATACGTTTATTCATAAATCCTTTATTTTACGTTCTGTACAAATGGATTCGTATCTGTACCAATTTTTAGAGTGTTTCTTTTAACACAACTTCCATAGAATTAACCCAAATAGCAGAATACAAACCCTTCAAGACCAATAATAATCTACTCAATCTCACATTCTATTTCCGTTTCATCTAATAAACTCACAACAATTCTTTCCCCTTCAAATACAGTCAACTTTCTAATCAATGTAAAATATAACTCCAAATCAAACTCTGTTATTGGCTCTGCTTTTTCAATGAGCTCAATAAACTGTCTTACTCTATATTTTTGTAAATAATCTTCACTATCTATGTTCTGCTGCCATTTTTCTAAAAAATAATCTTTGTTCTCTATGATGGCATTAAACGTGTTAATAAAAGCTTGGTATAAGACTTTATCGTCAATATGTTTGTTCTGACGTAAGCGTCAAACTATACCCACATGGTTTGACGCTTTTTTATATGCGATAATCTCCTAGAGATTACACATAATGGAGGTTTTGCTATATGAAGAGATCCGATCTTAGAGTTGAATGGGAAAAACGGATTGCTAACTATATGACAAGCGGACTAAGTGCTTCAAATTGGTGTGCAGCCAACGAGGTCAGTATTCATCAATTCTGGTATTGGAAGAAGAAGCTTAAAACAACCGAAGACACGTCAAATACCCCTTCACAATGGATTACATTAGAAATGGATGAAACAATGACAGACTCTCAATCTAACATAGTTGTTCATGTTGGTCACGTAGCGTTAGAGGTCAAACAAGGCTTTGATCCCCAGCTGCTTGTAGATGTGGTAAGGACACTTCAATCCATATGCTAAATGCATCAACGATTGAGAGTGTCTACCTCGCTCGAGGTAGCACGGACATGAGAAAATCCATTGATGGATTAGCTATCATCGTTCAGATGGAATTCAATCTAGATCCCTTTTCATCGAGTCTTTTTGTTTTTTGTAACAAGAAACGCGATAAACTCAAGATTCTTCATTGGGATACCAACGGATTTTGGTTGTACTACCGAAGACTCGAACGTGGAACATTTCACTGGCCATCTGATCATGGGAGCTTAGGTCCGTATAAAATCTCACGTCGCCAATTGAATTGGTTGTTAGATGGTTTATCATTAGAACAGACAAAAGCACATCCCGTCGTTTCTGCAAAAACTGTCGTTTAAACATGAAATTATGAGAGTAATCGGTTGGATCTTATAGTATAATGAAATCATGAAAAAGACAAAGAAAACAGCAAACACAACTCCTACAATTGAAGAACTTCTCGAGCGCGTTCAACTCTTGGAACAGAAAAACGCAGACTTAGAGGCGAAGCTAGAAAAGGAAAAAAGTGAATCTGAAGCCAAGATTAGTTGGTTACAAGAACAGCTTCGCCTTCATCAGTCTAAACGTTTTGGTGTATCTAGCGAAAAGGGCATTCCAGGTCAACTGGAACTAACTCTTTTTAATGAAGTTGAACAAGAAGCGGACCTCGCATCACCCGAACCTACCGTAGAAACCATCACCTACCGCCGTAAGAAGAAACGCGGCCAACGTCAGTTGATGTTAGAAAATCTGCCTGTGGAAACGATCGATTATCGTTTATCCGATGAAGAGCAGGTCTGTTCGTGTTGCGGTGGAAACCTGCATGAAATGAGTACAGAAGTCCGTCAGGAATTAAAATATATCCCAGCTGAAGTAAAAGTGGTGAAGCATGTGCGCCATGTTTATTCATGCCGCCATTGTGAACAGGAGGCCATTGAAACGCCGATCCAAACCGCGCCCATGCCGAAGCCAGTCATTGCGGGAAGTCTCGCATCTCCATCTATGTTGGCACATATCATGAGCCAAAAGTATGTAGAGGGACTTCCTATATATAGACAGGAAAAACATCTACATCGTTTGGGTATAACATTATCTCGTCAAACGATGGCTAATTGGATGATGTACGGAGCAGATCGTTGGTTAAGCAAGCTATATAGTCGGATGCATCAGCTCCTAGTTAAGCTTGACATTGTTTGTGCGGATGAGACAACTCTTCAAGTGCTTCAAGAGCCAGGTAGATCCGCTTCATCTAAATCCTATTTGTGGCTATACCGTACAGGTGTCGAGGGATCTCCCATCATACTATATGATTATCAAGAAACCAGAGCTGGAGAAAATCCAATGAACTTCTTAAAGGAATTCAAAGGCTTTCTTCAAGTCGACGGTTATGCCGGATATCATAAAGTAGAAAACGTAACACTTGTTGGTTGTTGGGCTCATGCCAGACGTGGTTTTACCGATGTCTTAAAAGCACTGCCTACAAATAGTATAAAACCAGTCGCTGCGACCGAAGGTCTCCAATTCTGTAATCAACTTTTCACGATTGAGCGAAAGTTAAAGGAATTAGAGCCGGAAGAACGGTATAAACAACGTCTAGAGCAAAGTAAACCAATACTAGACTCTTTTTTGTCATGGCTAAAAGTACAAGAACAACATGTGTTGCCTAAAAGTGGTCTCGGAAAAGCTATTACATACTGTCTAAACCAGTGGGATAAGTTAGTGGCATTTCTAGAGGATGGTCGATTAGAAATCGATAACAATAGAAGCGAAAGGGCTATTAAGCCAGTAGTGCTTGGAAGGAAGGCTTGGCTGTTTAGTAACACACCAAATGGTGCGAGAGCCAGTGCCATCATATACAGTATCGTGGAGACAGCGATCGCAAACGGATTGAATCCATATTACTATCTTCGCTATCTATTTGAGCAGCTTCCCAACTTGGATCTGACAGATCATGATAACCTTGACCAACTACTTCCTTGGTCAACGACACTACCAGTGTCTTGTATTTCATTTAAAAAACTTAACTAAATAATAACCCAGGCCCCATCTAAAACATAGGTGGGGTCTATTTGACGCTTACGTTCTGACAGCTTTTTTCACCTTTGACACTGTATTTTCCATTACATCTCCAGACAATTCTTCTAAGCCTTTCATCGGTAGAGTTCCATACCTTTCTTCCAAATGGGCTACCACAATGCCCACATCTCCGTTAATATTGTTTTTGGAACTCCTCCAAACGCTTCAAAGCTTTCCATCAAAAAGGATATTAGTACACTTTGTGACTTTGACATGGTTAGTCCATAAGACTTGAATCTTGAATTACCTAACACTAGTACCCCGACATTGACGTATATAATTTCCCCCTCTTTTGTTATGTATCTAATGTTCTCTTTCCAATCAAATTGTGCTTGTTCCCCGGGAGGGGTCTCAAAACGAACAACGGTCTTGTTCGCTTGAATTCTTTTTCCATCACTAAAGTATGCCTGGAATTCAGGTTTATCAGATATATAGCGTCGGAAAGATGACTGAGAACATTCTAACCCATGGTTATCTTTTAGATACTCCCATAGAATCCTCTTGTAGTAAAAGGTTTGTATAGATTCCTCTGAAAGTAGCTCAGATATAACGTTATATAAGTCATCTATTTTTGACTTTCTATTACGAGTTTTGCAAGAACTATTCCCATTTAAATATCGATCCACTGTCCTCCTATCTACACCTAATTCCCGCCCTAATCTACTTTTATTTATTTTCATATTTAGGCTCTACATTAGAAGCTTTAACTTTGGTAAATCTTCCAAACAATTAATTTCTATATCTGTACTTATATCTAGATGTACATGCATCCTCTTCACCTCAGTGTAAGTATGCATGTATGACACTAAACTGTACATTCTTATGTAATCATTTCTGTACATTATTAAATTAGCATTTATACTCGGTGTTATAAGTGAAAAATTAGGCTTTAGTTACTTCATTAAAGCGCCTGATTGTTGAAGACTAAAGTTTATATTCACCAAGAAATGCTCTTATCCTAACAAATTTTATTTAGGACTTACATGTATGCCTTCACTCTCTCGCCAATCTGCGTAAAGTATACGCTTTACATTATCATATCCATTGGTAGTTAATTGGTTATCTAACCACTGTTGATCAAATCCGAGTTCATGTAAATTATCCCATAAAATTTCCCCATCTATAATTAACGATGTTGGGAGGTCTACTGGACTTTCTGGAAGATTGAGATCTTGCTTGTCTGGTTTTTGATACTTGGATTTTAATAATAAACTTATTTGCCCATTAGCTTCCAATATACCGTATTTGACTTCGCGAACTGAAAAGACATTATTTTGACGGAGTATACTCAATACTTGATTTACATCCAATTTGTTCTTTGTAAGTAACTTTCTGTCCATAACACCATCTCGAATGATGATGTTAGGATTGCCTAATAAGAGAGAACGTGTCGATTTATTTTTTAGAGTCATAAACTCTATTCCAAACATAAGAAACGTCCACAATCCGATGGCATATAAAAAATGAAAAATCCCTACCTTATCTTCATAAATGGTATTTCCTAAAAGATCTCCAAGTACTAACACAAAAACTAAGTGAAACGGGGTTAACTGATAGATGGATGTTCTGCCTGTTATGATAATGATAAAAAATAAAGTGGCAAAACCAACGATGACTTTGATCGTCAGTAAACCAATATTGACTTCTTCCAAAGTTTTTTCCTCCAATTTAAATTTTACTTAGTTGTAAGATCTTGAGGTTTAGATAAAGAGGCTAGTTTTAGTATTAAAGCTCGAGTTACAATTCCAACCATGATGTAATATATGAATGAATAACTGTATCTCCACTCATAATAATACACAAGTTCGACCCACTCGGAAAAAGGTTCACCAATAAAGGCGTATGTGAGTACCATAGTGATTTGTGCGATTATAAAAATTTTCCATGTTCTAAAATATTGATATAACAACATGTAAGCTACAGGTATCATTGAAAAATCAAAGGGAAAGGCCCTAGGAATAATAGGTAGAATGCAATTGGATAATCCCAAAACCTATATTGTAAGCCAACTACATCTAATAAGGTTGTTGTTATGATAATTATGGTACCAAATAACAAAATTTCTAAAATAATGTCTCGTTTAACAAGTTTAGCCCATATAACCCAAGGCACAACTAAAAAAACGACTAGTATCCACCATTCCCAAGTTAAAAACTCATTTTTTAGCCAACCATTTAATTCTAAATGATAGAGCTTATCTTCTAATAAACGTATTTCCTTAAGATTTTCAAATATATTATCTATTGATATCACCTCTATATTTAAATGAAAAGGTAACAGATATTTTTGAATTCAAACTCTTTGAGCTGCCTTTTTAGTATTACCGTTTTTTAGTAATGAATTTCCATCGTAAATAAGAAAAAAACCATATTGAAAGTTCTTCTAACAAGGGTTTTCGACTCTTTTCAAATCAATCAGAAATATTTTAAAAACAATGAAATTTTTTAAATCTAGATTTAACATAGAACAATAAAAACAGGATACATCAACTCATAATAATGGAGAGAGCAGGCGAGAACCCTGTTCAACAATGCGCTCGGTCAGGGATCGTTGCAACAAGTCTTCAATTCTTAATGGTACAGAATCAGCAAGATCACGCTCGAATTGATGTGTAAGTTCCATCGCCACATCAGTACTGTACAAGACTTGACACACCTCATAATTCAGGCGAAAACTTCTCATATCATAGTTTGCTGAGCCTACGGCAGCAATCTCCTCATCGATGGTCAACACCTTCGCATGTATCATTCCTTTGTCGTACTGGTAGATTTGAACTCCAGCTTCTATAAGTTCTCCGTAATAAGTACGGCTTGCAAGACCCACGATTTTTTGATTATTGTGGCGAGGAACCAGCAATCTTACACGGACACCACGAGTTACTGCTGTCTTTAATGCCATGATAATATCCGTTTCTGGTACAAAATAGGGAGTTGTTATATCAATAGTCTTGGTCGCCTGTGTTATACATATAAAGTAAGCTTGACGAATAACTGGGGTAGGAATTCCAGGGTTTCCTTCCAACGTATGGATGTACGCTTTTTGCAATTCTCCTGTCTTTGTTTGGGTATTGTCTGTTTTACCTTCTATAGGCCATAACTCAGATCCTAATTCGGCAGGCCATCTTGAAAGATCTATGCTGCCGGTTGGATTGATTTCCTTTGATTTATATTTTGGGATTTTAGTGGCCTTTTTCGTTGCCTCAGATTTTGTTTTTGACTTTATCCGTTCTGGTACAGCGATATTCCAATGAACGTCGAAGATAGTCTGCAAGTCGCCTGTTGCTTCCCCTATAATTTGCAAATGAGTGTCCCTCCAAAATCCTACGTCTGGCTTTAATCCTGTATATTCATACCCAACGTTCATACCGCCAGTAAAGGATTCCTTTCTGTCAATCGTCACAATCTTACAATGATCCCGATAATTCCAATTGGACAAAATCCAGGGAAATCGCAGAGGAAATATTGTCCTGCATTCTATCCCTGCTTCAACCATCTGCCGGATTTTTTCACGCGGGAATTTATAACTCCCCAAGCTATCTCTCATAAAACGAACCTGCACTCCATTTAATGCTTTTTCGATTAGCAGTTCTGTGATTCGATTACCAATTTGGTCGTTCCGATAGATGAAATATTCCAGATCAATGGTTTCTTGGGCTTTTTGCAGGGATACAAGGAGTTGATCATATTTTGCTATCCCATTGTTAAACACTTGGACTTGGCCCATTCGAAGCCCATTCACAGTGAAATGCCGTAAAGCATTGGCAATTACCGATGCTGAAGCACCGAATGTCTCAGGTAATTTGTTAGATTCATTTTTAGAACAGGTCAATCTTTTTCGATGAATAAACTTAGGGTTTGATATGCTAAGATATAGCCAGAAACCAATGACAGGTAAAAAAAGGACGATTATTATCCAATTCAAAGCCTTGGCAGGCCGACGAACTTCCCAAATTGCTATGAATAAGATAAAGAACGTATTTAACAGGTATAGATAAAAAATCCACTCCAACTGGAATCCCTCCTTCTGTTTCTCTTATCATGTACAAACTATGTAACCAGTATACGTATGGAATATGAAGGGATTGTCTGTTATATATTATGGACTACCTTTATAAGAACTTGTATAAGATATTAAGAACGAAAAAAAGAGAATTAAGGTTGGGAAAGTTCTGACATCAAGAAAGGCGTAATGATCTGGGCACTGTCCTAACTAGAGACTTAGTGATTTTGAAAATTACCATCTGGTAAATTCCTAAATATAGGTATAATTTTTTATAAATTTGGAAAATGAAATTGGTAAATGCAATAAGGAGTAAATAAGAGAAAACATTAATTTATATTGGGAGGAAATCGTCTTAAAATTAGTCGTTAACATCTTTTTTGTTAATGTTTAATGAATGATCGGTATCTCTAACAGCAGCATAAAAAAAATCTTTGATTTGAAGATATCACTTTGCCTTTAGTTCTTCCTTTAACCACTTTTCATTTTTGTTGATAAATTTTAATTTACGCTTTTGCACTTTCCCTTCAATGACAACGACTATGGGTAATCCGCGGTATTCCACTTTCATATGTAAATCTTTTGGAGTAATAGGAACTAATTCTTTTCTTGGAAAAATGCTAATTTCACCTGTTGCTTCCAAAATCGCATATTCATTATCGTGAATATCCGGATATCCTGTTGTTCTTAAATTAGACAACAGCTCAGGTAAAGGATATCTACTTTCCTTTAAATTTCGATTAAGATAAAAAAGAATCGCTCCAAAATCATGAGGGGTAAGTTGGGATAGAGCTGATTTCCCTAAAATATTTACTGCTACAATAAACACAATATAGATAAAAATAACTTTAACTAAAAAAATAGACACTTCTAACACCTCGTAAAAAAATTCACCTTAGTCCGAAATTGGACTAAGGTTTTTAAACTTATTTCAATTAAAAATGGTATCTTTTTTTCGTCATGTATGAATCTAAGCTAAATCCTTATCCTTTTAAAATAGGGGTCACTTTATCAATGGCTTCTTGTAATTTTTCACTGTTTAACCTATACATTTGTTTGGCGTCTTTTGATTCCGTTCCAAGAGCAAATAGTTCTAAGTCTGCTTGACATTTTTTCAAGGTTGAAAGAATTAAGGGTCTTTCTTGTGGGGGGGCGACTTGTAATTTATCGTCAAACAGATCAATCGTTAACTCTCCGTAAGAATTAACCTGTCCCAGAAATACATTTTCAATCGTTACCCCTAGTTTTTCTAATTCAGTTTGTAGCCAAGCCCGACTTCGTCCAATCGTGGCTAGTGGTTCATCCATTATTGTACCATCCATAATAATGGTCTGAGGCTCCTTGATTGAAGCAACCTTCAAGTTTATATCCTTTGCTGTTAAAGGTTGATTTTCTTTCTTTAGCATCACAGATAAATCACCTGTTGCCTCTAAAACAGCAAATTCTACATCAGAGACTTGAAAGACATCCTTCCTGCGAAGTAGCTCTAACAGTTCATCTGTCGTATATCTTTCCTTTTTTAAATTATCTTCCATAATCTTCCCATCTTTGATAAATACAGTTGCTTTTCCTTCTATAAAATTGCGAAAACCTTTACTTTTTAAGGAAATTAAATCACTGAAAAAGGGAATAGCCGCAAAAATGACAATTCCAATAATTCCGTGAAAAATGTTCCGTTCAAGTCCCGTAGCCACTTCTGCACCAATACTTCCAATAGACATACCGGTGACATATTCAAAGAAAGATAGTTCTGAAATTTGCTTTTTCCCTAACCATTTTGTAATGAAAAATAAAACAGCAACAAATAATGCTGAGCGTACAGCTATATCTAACCATTCAGGCACTGCTTACACCCCCTGTAAATATAGTTTTTCTAGAAACCTTTGTACTGAAGTTCCTCTCCTTCTAGTTCTCCTACTCTTTTTTTTAAATCTTTTGTTACTTCGTGTACTACCATCATAGCCTCATGCAAAGTTCGCTTCGATTCATCATCAAGAGTCCGTAATGCTAAACTTGAGAGACTTGCTTCTACCCCTTTTAGACTGGCAAAACACTGTTTAACATCTGATCCTACTGTCATCCTAATTCTCCTTATCCTTTTGGCTTAAAAATTAAAGCTCCTATCATGCCGAAAACAATGGCAGCTGAAATACCAGAACTAGTTACTTCAAACATTCCTGTCAGTACACCAACTAACCCATGTTTTTCTGCTTCCTGCATCGCACCATGAATAAGCGAATTCCCAAAACTTGTAATCGGAACGGTAGCCCCTGCCCCAGCAAAATCAATCAAAGGCTCGTATAGTCCAAATCCATCTAAAAGAGCCCCAATCACTACAAGAGCACTTAAGGTATGACCTGGTGTCAATTTAAATACATCAAACATAATTTGCCCAATGATACAAATTAAACCGCCTACGACAAAAGCCCAAAAATAGATCATGTTAATTGTTCACCTCCGTATTCAATTGACACTGCATGGGCGATACAAGGAATTGTTTCATTTTGCTGAAAGGACAACGGTGAAAGCAAAGCACCTGTAGCCACAACTAACATTCGTTTAAATTCACCTTTTTTCATGCGGTTTAATAAATGCCCATAAACTACCGTTGCTGAACAGCCTGCACCGCTTGCTCCTGCAAGAACGGGTTGTCCTTCCCGATAAATCATAAGGCCACAATCCTGGTATTGTTCTTCACTAATAGGAGTTCCATGCTTTTTAAATAGATCCATGGACACTTCCTGTCCGATTTGGCCAAGGTCACCGGTTACAATTAAATCGTAATAAGATGGCTCAACATTTCGTTCCTTTAAATGGGCTTCAATGGTATCAACCGCAGCTGGCGCCATAGCTCCTCCCATGTTAAATGGATCTGTCAATCCCATATCGATTACACGACCAATTGTGGCAGATGTGACATGAGGTCCTTCCCCAGAATCACTTAATAGGGCTGCACCTGCACCAGTAACCGTCCATTGTGCCGTAGGTGGCTTTTGTCCACCATACTCAGTTGGATACCGAAATTGTTTTTCAACAGCTGTATCATGACTGGAAGCTCCTGTTAACAAATATTTCGCTCCTTTTGTATTTACAATATAAGCACCTAGAGCCAGTCCTTCCATCGAGGTAGAGCAAGCACCGAATAAGCCAAAATAAGGAGCTCCAATCGTTCTGCTAGCGAAACTTGTTGGGGTGATTTGATTGATTAAGTCCCCAGCTAGGATAAATTGAACTTGATCCTTTTGTATGCCCCCTTTTTCCATGGCTTTTTGGCAAGCCTCTTCAAAAAGGATTTTATGTGCTTTCTCATAGGAATCCTGCCCAAGCCATAAATCAGCATGAAGAGTATCGAAATCATCTGGGATAGCACCATTGGCTTCAAATGGTCCACCAACGGTTCCAGTGGAGATAATGACAGGCTTTTGTTCGAAGATCCATGTACGATGACCTGCTAGCATTATAAACCACCCCATCTGATTAAAATTGTTTTAATTAAGGCAATGATAAAAGCAGAAAACACACCAAATAAAATGACAGAACCGGCTAGTTTAAACATATTGCCGCCTACGCCCAGTACAAATCCTTCGGTTCGATGTTCAATGGCAGGTGATATGACCGCATTGCCAAAACCTGTTACAGGTACAGCTGTTCCAGCCCCACCAAATTGGGCCATTCGATCATATACGCCAAAACCAGTAAGAAGCATTGTAATAAAAATTAACGTACCCACCGTCGGATTTCCGGCCGTTTGCTCAGTAAAATCGAAATAATAAATGTAAAAGTCTGAAATAAGCTGACCAATCAAACAAATAAGTCCACCGGTTAAAAAGGCCTTAATACAATTTTTAACAACCGGTCTTTTGATCTCTCGTTGTTTTTGCAATTTTTGATATTCCTGTTGCACAGGAGTAAGTTGTTTCTTTTGATTGTTAGACATAACTCGATCCTTCCTCTTTAGGTTTGTTCCTTCATAAGACTTTTCAGTTTGTTCAAATCATTTTTTAAGTTCTTCTTATTCATATCGTTTTTTTTCAGTCTTTGCTCGACCTTTTCGAGCTCCCAGAATATTTTTTTATCAGTCGAAACAAAAACTTTATAGTCGGGATACTTTTTTTCTAAGTCGGATTTTACTGACTTCTCGATACTCTTTAATCGAAATCGATCAAAATTCTCAACTTTAATCGCTGCCATAAGCTCTTTATCAGTATTCACAGCTTTTACGTCTGTAATATCTTCCTTGGCAATTATCTTTTCTTTCGCATGATTGGCAACGGATTGATCAATTGGCTTACTTGTATGTACTTGTGAAATACCAAAAGTACTATTACCTTGAGTAAATTCATTTTGATTACCATTACATCCTGATGCGAAACCAATGACCATTATAATAAAAAGTAGGTTTTTCAATGTGGTTATTTTATCTTTCAAAAAAACACCTCCATTTTTTTCCATTATTTGAACAGCTGAAAAAAGGTTGGTTAAGAGGCCAACCTTTTTTCGCCTTACTAATTACTGTTGTTTGTATTGAGGTTCTTCTTGTTCGATTTGTTGAACACGTGGTTCAATGCTGTCTACAACGGATTGGGTTTGCTTAGCTGCATCTTGGTAAAGTTGCTTAGCTTGTTGATTATCTGTACTAAGAGCAAATGTTTCAAAGCTAGCTTGAGCACTTTTCAATCCTGCTAGAGCTGTTTTAACGTCATTTATTACTGTCATGATAATTTCCTCCTTGAATTTTTTTTACTCTTTTATTTTGCTTTATGGAGAATTTTTTATTCAATGATTTTTGGGAAATTTAAATCTAAATTATTTTTGACGTATAGCTCCATTTTTTCGATAATAACCCCTTTTCCATATCCCCATCATTTCTTCTATTTCTCGTTGACAGCAATAACTCTTATAACTTTTCATTTTTTCTTTTCTCAACTTCAATTTCTTTTACACCCCTACCTTTATAAAATAAGATGATTGTATTTCCTGAAAGGACTAATATTTTTCCCATTTTTCGGATATTATCCCAAAGTTTTAAGAGTTTCTCCCTCTTAATCATCCTATTTATGGGTATTTAACATTGAAAATGTAATAACAAAGATAAACGCATGCATTTGTCGCCGTATTAAGGTTTGTCTAATACATAAAAAGGAACTGTTTTGTTATTAAACATCAAATTTTTCATACATTTTAGAAGGTGAAAAAATGACAACAAAACAAAAAAGGAAATCCTTTCAACGTTTAACGTTAAAACCAAAAAAGGACATTGAAGAAATAAAATTTGGGATTAATCTGAGAGAAAAAGGGTAATAACTGACAAGAAACCAACCTCTTAAACTAGACACAATAATGGTTTAACGCTGTCCATTATGATGTATTGGTTCTACGATCCTTCTATCCATATTCTGTATAAAATAATTTTTTTAACAGACACTATAAAAAACGTTGAAGGAAATGATAAGAATGACAGAGCGTAATAATAATGAGAGCTTGCCAGGTTATGAAAAAATTAAATCGATTCTTAATGAATCACCCGACTTGAATTGTCGAAAGATTGAAGCTGGACAAGTGGGGATTCATATTATTTTCATGAAGATTTTAATTAAGCCAGAGATTCTAAATGAATATGTCATTAAATACATTGAACAACTTTCTGTAGAATACTTACATTACACCTATTTAATGAAAAACATTCCTATAGAAGAAATAATGGTAAATATAGAGGAACAAGAAGTTATCTCTTCCCTATTAAATGGATTTGCTTATATTTATTTCTTAGAAGAGAAAAAGGGATTCATGGTGAACTGCGCAAATCCCATTGAACGCTCTATTGAGAAAGCAGAAACAGAATCGTTAGTATATGGACCTAAAATTTCGTTCACTGAATCATTAACTTCTAACGTTAAGATAATCAGACAAAATCTAAATGATTATAATTTGTGCACGGATGAAATAAAGATTGGGGAACGCGCTCAAAAGCAAGTAAGAATTGTATATATAAAAGATATTGCTAACGATGACACTCTTCAGACACTTAAGGAAAGGATTAAACAATTAAAAACGGATAATATAAGTGACAGTTCCGTTTTGGCTCAATGCCTAGAAGATAATCATTACTCTTTATTTCCACAATTTATATTAACAGAGCTGCCCGATCGATTCATCTACTCGATTATAAACGGGCGAATTGGTGTTTTTATAGATGGTAGCCCAGTAGGGATTATAGGTCCTGCTAATTTTTTCTCATTTTTCGAATCAACAGAAGATATCTATTTGAGATGGTCTTTAAGTACATTTATTCGTTTTATCCGATTTTTTGCTATGGTAGGTTCTATTTTTTTAACAGCCATTTATGTGGCTGCCATGACTTATCATTTTGAACTCATACCATCTAAATTGTTATTTATCATTGGACAATCACGTTCACAAGTTCCTTTTCCGCCCTTATTAGAAGCACTCTTACTAGAATTGTTAATTGAGTTACTTAGAGAAGCTGGTGCCCGCCTTCCTTCAAAAGTAGGACAAACAATGGGAATTGTAGGAGGTCTTGTCATTGGCCAAGCAACGGTTGAGGCAGGATTAACTAGCAATATTTTAATTATCATTGTTGCATTTAGTGCATTAGGGGCATTTTCGGCTCCTATTTATGAAATGGGCACTGCTGTCAGAATTGCTAGATTTCCAATCATTATTTTAGCAGGTGTTTGGGGGTTAAATGGAATCATTTTTGGTATATGTATTCTAATGGTTCACTTGTTAAAATTAACTTCTTTAAATAAACCTTATCTTGCACCTCTATATCCGCTAAGAATGAAAGATTTGCAATATTTTTTAATACGTCTCCCCCACCATTTTTATATGAGGCGACCGTTAGTAAATCGACCAAAAGACTCCATTCGCCTAAAGGAGCGATTAAGAAATATAACAGATTTAGATGAATTTTGAGGTGCAAAATGAAATCAAATATACGATTTGTTAACGCCTTTATGGCGTTTTATATCATACACACTTCGCAAATTGGTATGGGAATTCTTGGAGTCCCAAGAATTGTGTATCTAGAATCAAAAAAAGATGCTTGGATATCCATTTTACTATCTGGTTTATTCGTTAGCTTGATTACATGGTTAATGATTTCTATCCTAAAAAAAAATGAAGGTGGTACTCTTTTTGAAATTCATGAACATATATTCGGACGCTTGATTGGTAGTATTTTTAACTTCCTTATTGTCATTTACTTTATTGCCGTCCATTATTCGATTACCATTAGTTATGTCGAGTTGTCACTAACATGGGGATATGAAGGTGTCTATGAATGGTTCGGGGTATTGGCTTTATTAATATTAACCATTTATGCTGTATCCGGCGGATTTAGAGTAGTGACCGGTGTTTGCTTCTTATCCTTTTTATTGACTATATGGCTGCTATTTGTTATGTACCAACCACTTCAAACCATAAACCTAACTAGGATTTTACCTATTATGACGACAACTCCTTCAGAAATTATGAAAGGAGTTTTCAAGAGCAGTTATACAATGTTAGGTTTCGAGACGTTATTTTTTATTTTTCCATTTATAAAGGAGAAAAATAAACTACAGCTGTTTAGTCAAATAGCAGTCTGGTTTACGACCATTCTTGTTTTAATAACAACTGTTGTTTCTATTTTATTTTTTAGCGCGAAAGAATTAGAAAAGAATGTATGGCCTGTTGTCAGCATGATTAGCACGGTCCATTTTCCATTTATTGAGCGCTTTGAATTTGTTGCGGTTCCATTATGGATTTTAGTTATTTTTCCAAACCTATGTATCACTCTGTATATTTCTTCCATGGGTATTAAACAGATTTTTCATATAAAACAGAAATATGGAATATGGCTCATCTCCATTATCCCTTTTATCTGCAGTTTTTTAATTACTAAAAGAGTAGATAATAATTATTTTTTTGATCAAATTGGCAAAATTGGATTTTTTCTGTGGTTTATCTATCCGATTTTCTTGTATGGAATAACCATTATAAAATCAAAAATCAATACTCGTTCCAGAAGGAGTTGAAAGAATGAAAAAAATTGTTATTCTGCTGTGTTCTCTTCTTTGTACTGCATGTATGGCCCCTGAAAAAATAATAGAAATGCAAGGAATTTCAACGATTATTGGTTTTGACTTGCTTGATGACAATACATACAAAGGCACTATCAGTTTGTTACAATTTGACCGAAAAGAAGAAAAGACAAGTGTAACCCTTTCTGCCGACGGAACGACTAATAAACAAATCAGACAAAAACTAGAGGAACAGACAAGCCATGATATTACGTCTGGTCAATTAAGGACCTTACTGTTTAATAAAAATATGGCAGAAACAGTAGGAATTTCTTCTTTTCTGGATACTATGCAACGAGATAGCAGTATCAGTTATTTAATCTTTTTGGCCATTACTGATAATGCTGAGGAGACGATTAAAAATAAAAACTATGAAGAATATCCCGAAATGGGATCCTATATCTATCAACTATTGGATAAACACGAAAAGAAAGAAATGTTAGTCAACTCCAACTTACATGATTTTATAACCACACTATATGAAATTGGTATCGATCCTACCCTACCCATGATAAAAAATGCAAATGGGGTAGCACCTTCTATAGATGGTGTTGCATTATTCAAAGAAGATAAAATTGTTGGATCTATTTCGTTGATAAACACCCTTTACATAAAATTATTCACAAATAAAAAGGCATTTTTAGGGGATATAACTGTAGAGATTGCTGCTGAAGAACTAGAGAAAAGAGGTATGGCCGAACTCAACCTTCCTAAAAGTGATATTTATAAGATTACACTTCATCCAATAAAGTACAAAGGAAACATTGAAATAAAGAACGAAGAATTGGTTCATTTAAATGCAACGATTTCCGTTTCAACATTAGAATTTCAACCATCTATTTCTGTGAAAAATAAAGATTCACTAAACAAAATGGAGCAACTAATTGGTGAAGCCCTAAACAAAGAATTTGGATATATACTTGAGGAATTTAAAAATTTAAATACGGATCCCATTGGCATCGGAAGAAAAATAAGAAGTGTTAGAAAATATTCCTATTTAACTGAGGAAGATTTAAGACAAAAATATTCAGCACTAAAGATAAAACCAAATATAAAGGTGGAAATTAAGCGAACTGGAACAGTTGATTAACATATTTTTAGGAACAAAAGCGCTAACACCGACTTAACACGACCCAAGTGTTGATGAACTTCCAACATGGTTTTTTTCTTATTTACGATGGAAATTCATTACTAAAAAACGGTAATACTAAAAAGGCAGCTCAAAGAGTTTGAATTCAAAAATATCTGTTACCTTTTCATTTAAATATAGGGATGATATCAATAGATAATATATTTGAAAATCTTAAGGAAATACGTTTATTAGAAGATAAGCTGTATCATTTAGAATTAAATGGTTGGCTAACAAATGAGTTTTTAACTTGGGAATGGTGGATACTAGTTGTTTTTTTAGTTGTGCCTTGGGTTATATGGGCTAAACTTGTTAAACATGACATTATTTTAGAAATTTTGTTATTTGGTACCATAATTATCTTGACAACAACCTTATTAGATGTAGTTGGTGCACAATATAGTTTTTGGGATTACCCCATTGCATTTTTACCTTTTATTCCTCGGGCCTTTCCTTTTGATTTTTCAATGGTGCCTGTAGCTTACATGTTGTTATATCAATATTTTAGAACATGGAAATCTTTTATTTTAGCCCAGATCATTATGGCACTAACATATGCCTATATAGGTGAACCCTTTTGCGAGTGGGTCAAACTTGTTAATTATTTAGAGTGGAGATACAGATATTCATTCATATATTACATCATGGTTGGAATTGGAACTCGAGCTTTAATACTAAAACTAGCCTCTTTATCTAAACCTCAAGATCTTACAACTAAGTAAAATTTAAATTGGAGGAAAAAACGTTGGAAGAAGTCAATATTGGTTTACTGACGATCAAAGTCATCGTTGGTTTTGCCACTTTATTTTTTATCATTATCATAACAGGCAGAACATCCATCTATCAGTTAACCCCGTTTCACTTAGTTTTTGTGTTAGTACTTGGAGATCTTTTAGGAAATACCATTTATGAAGATAAGGTAGGGATTTTTCATTTTTTATATGCCATCGGATTGTGGACGTTTCTTATGTTTGGAATAGAGTTTATGACTCTAAAAAATAAATCGACACGTTCTCTCTTATTAGGCAATCCTAACATCATCATTCGAGATGGTGTTATGGACAGAAAGTTACTTACAAAGAACAAATTGGATGTAAATCAAGTATTGAGTATACTCCGTCAAAATAATGTCTTTTCAGTTCGCGAAGTCAAATACGGTATATTGGAAGCTAATGGGCAAATAAGTTTATTATTAAAATCCAAGTATCAAAAACCAGACAAGCAAGATCTCAATCTTCCAGAAAGTCCAGTAGACCTCCCAACATCGTTAATTATAGATGGGGAAATTTTATGGGATAATTTACATGAACTCGGATTTGATCAACAGTGGTTAGATAACCAATTAACTACCAATGGATATGATAATGTAAAGCGTATACTTTACGCAGATTGGCGAGAGAGTGAAGGCATACATGTAAGTCCTAAATAAAATTTGTTAGGATAAGAGCACATCAATTTTCTTGGTGAATATAAACTTTAGTCTTCAACAATCAGGCGCTTTAATGAAGTAACTAAAGCCTAATTTTTCACTTATAACACCGAGAAATTAGGCTTTTTATATTTTGATTTCCTTAACGTTGTAAATCCGCATTTTCCTGACGCTACCCCTAAATAGGGAATTTCTTTTTCATGAATATATACTGGAACATTCCACTTATTAACAAGGGTCTGTAATGCGCCAATATGATCAAAATGAGCATGGGTTAAAATGATTGCTAGTGGTTTCTTCTCGTTGAAAAGTTGTTTTGTGTTTTTTAGGATAAACGACGCTGAATAGGGTATTCCTGTATCGATAAGGACCCAATCCTCTTTCTTCGGTCCTAATCCTGCAATATAGGCTATATTAGCAATTGCTGTTCGATAACCAAATACATTTTCTGCAATTTTCATTTCATGCCTCCACTTTTTACTTTTAGTGTGACCAAATCAATAAAAGAAACACCTCTTTTATAGTAGAGTTATTCCTTAACCTGTAGTGTAAAAAGAGTACTTAAAATAAAATTATTGATAATTGATAGGAAAAGGTGTACGATACAGTTAATTAAATAGTTATGATTACACAATACGTGTAATCGCCTTCGGGGTCGGGTGAAATTCCCAACCGGCGGTGATGAGTGTTCGTAAAACTCTAAGCCCGTGACCCGTTTTATGAGATTGATTATTGGCTAATTGCAATACTTTTTATTCGAATGATATAGCTAATTTATAAAACGGTGGATTTGGTGAGAAACCAAAGCCGACAGTAAAGTCTGGATGGGAGAAGGCAAATAACAGTAAACAATATGGTATGAATTATAGAATGAAAAGATTTTTCACAATTCTTTTTCCTGTTTTTCTATGGATTTGTTTTGTTGTATTTGGTGATGCTGTATAGTGGTGTGTTTTAGTTGACGTAATATGTGCTAACTATACGAAAGCTAAGAATCGTTCTTCCTTTTTTTCAAAAAGGATTTTGAATGATGTCCATTGACAGTGTTAGTTACAAACAACAATCGATAAAAGACAGCTTTTCTCTCATACAATACGTTTATTTAAGTATGTACTTGGCCCCGTATAAGTTTTTATACGGGGTTTTATGATGTTTTTTTCAGGGACTTTTAGAATTTAGTTCTATCCATTAAAAATGGTTGACCCCCATTAGCTATTTAAGAGCTTTAAAATACACGTTGTAGAAAGGAGGAAATTCCCCTTGTTTACTGGACTAGTCGAAGAATTAGGTGTTGTGAAGCATAGTAAAAAGACAGGGCATACGATTTCCATAGTGATTCAAGCAGAACAAATTATGGAGGATATGAAAATCGGTGATAGTATTGCCGTTAACGGTGTATGCTTAACGGTTACTTCCTTTGACTATAATTTATTCACAGTCGATGTTATGCCAAACACTTATAATGATACAACTCTTAGACTTCTAAGTAGTGGCACAGGCGTTAATTTAGAACGAGCGATGGCTGCTGATGGAAGGTTTGGTGGGCACTTTGTGTCTGGACATGTTGATTGTACAGGTACGATTATCTCCACACAAAAAGTGGAAAATAGCACATTGGTAGAAATTCAAATTCCAGAGAATCAAGTGCATCTAACCATGGATAAAGGGTCTATCACCGTTGACGGAACGAGTTTAACCATTTTTAAAACGACTCCTACTTCTATTTTCGTATCGCTCATCCCCCATACTTCTAAAGTCAGTATGATTGGGAATAGACGAAAAGGTGAGCTTGTTAATATTGAATTTGATCTTTTGGCCAAATATTTTTATTCCTTTATGAATAGAGACAAAGATCCAGTCGTAAAAAAAGAATCAAACCTAACTGCTTCCTTTTTAAGAGAAAATGGTTTTTAATCATGAATTTATACTATGAAAGGATGAAAACGATGTTTGATTCCATTGAAAATGCTTTAATTGATTTAAAAAAAGGTAAAGTTATCATTGTTTGTGATGATGAAGATCGAGAAAATGAAGGAGATTTCATTGGATTGGCAGATCATGTTACACCAGAAATGATCAATTTCATGGCAAAAGAGGGTCGTGGTCTTATTTGTGTTCCCATCCAACATGCTTTAGCAGATAAACTTCAACTCCCTCCGATGGTGACAAATAGTAGTGATCCGAGAAGCACTGCATTTACAATTAGTATTGACCATAGAGAGACATCAACAGGAATTAGTGCGTTTGAACGTGCCCATACAATAAGCAAATTGGTTGATGCAGGCGCAATTGCTGATGATTTTACAAGACCAGGTCACATCTTTCCTCTCATCGCAAAAGATGGTGGCGTGCTAAACCGCAATGGACACACAGAAGCAGCTGTTGATTTGGCGATACTTGCAGGAGCAAAACCAGTTGGAATTATTTGTGAAATTTTAAAAGAAGACGGAACAATGGCAAGAGTGAAAGATTTAAAGTTGATTGCTGAAAAATTTGATTTAAAAATGATTACCATACAGGATTTAATTCGATATAGACAAAGTTTATTACAAAAGGTGGAATAAATAATGAAACAAGTATTTGAAGGAAATTTAATTGGAACTGGCTTAAAAATTGGGATTGTTGTGTCCCGTTTTAATGAATTTATTACTACTAGACTTTTATCAGGAGCAGAAGATGCGTTAAATCGTCATGGAGTAAACGAGAATGACATTTCTGTAATGTGGGTTCCTGGTGTATATGAAATTCCTTTAGCTGCCAAAAAACTAGCTGCGTCTGGTAAATATGATGCGGTTATTACACTTGGCACTGTTATTCGTGGCGCTACACCTCATTTTGATTATGTAAGTAATGAAGTCGCAAAGGGTGTGGCTAATGTTTCGTTAAGTACGGAAATCCCTGTTATCTTTGGTGTTCTGACTACGGAAAATATTGAGCAAGCGATCGAACGAGCAGGCACGAAAGCTGGAAATAAGGGCTGGGAAGCTGCAGTTAACGCGATTGAAATGGGTAATTTATATAGCCAGTTAACAAAAGCTTAAAAAATAAAAACCTATAAGCGAGATAATCACTCGCTTATAGGTTTTTATTTCAAATATTACAATGGGATATATGAAAGTAGCATTCCACCAACTACACCTGTAATAACAATGATCCATGATGGAAGCTTCCAATAAACTAACATCGAAAATAAAATGGCTGCAAAAGCAAAATCGCTTGCCTGTAAGACACTACTAGTCCAAATAGGGTGATAAAATGCAGAGATTAGAATGCCAACAACTGCTGCATTTACCCCCATTAAAGCACCTTGAATTTTCGTGTTCTTTCTGAAGGAGTTCCAGAATGGAAGTGTTCCAACAACTAATAAAAAGGCTGGCAGGAATATGGCGAATGTCGCAAGTAGTCCCCCTCCCCATCCATTCAGAACTGTTCCAATATATGCAGCAAATGTAAACAAAGGACCAGGAACTGCCTGTGTTGCACCGTATCCTGCAAGAAATGCTTCTTCGCTTAACCATCCACCAGGGACAAATTCACGCTCTAAAAGAGGCAAAACTACATGTCCTCCTCCGAATACAAGAGAGCCAGATCGATAAAAACTATCAAACATGGCAATCCATGGGTATGTAAATAGCTCGCGTATTACTGGTAAAAGGAAAAGAAGGGCAAAAAATAATAATAAAGAAACACTTGCTACTCTTTTTGAAATTGGAAAAGTAACTTCTTCTTGAACTTGCTGCATTGTTTGCTGTTTATATAGAAAATAGCCGATTAAAGCTGAAAATATAATTACCCCTACTTGGGAAAAGACACTTTGCCATAAGAGTGTAAGCACTAATGCAAAGAGTGCAATCGTCTTTCTTTTTAGGTCTGGTGTTAAATTCTTGGCCATACCAAGTATCGCATGGGCAACAATCGCAACTGCAACTATTTTAAGACCATGTATCCAACCTGCATTCTCTATATCTAAGACCTCTATTACACTAGCAAAAATCATCAAAGCAATAACAGAAGGTAATGTAAAGCCTAAAAAAGAAATGATCCCGCCGAGGAGTCCTCCCCGTAAAATTCCTATCCCTATTCCAACCTGACTGCTCGCTGGGCCAGGTAGAAATTGACAAAGAGCTACTAAATCAGCATAGCTTTTTTCGTCTAACCATTTCCTTCGTCGTACATATTCATTGTGAAAATAACCTAAATGTGCAACTGGCCCTCCAAATGAAGTGAATCCTAACTTTGTGGAAATAAGTAAAATTTCTAAAAAAGTTTTACTTTTCTTCCATTGTTTTTCTTTTTCCAATGAGATACCTCCAATAAAATTAGTAATCTTTATCATATAGGAGGATATCTTTTTAACCAAGTTAATTAACGAAAAATTTACAAAAAATTAATAAAACGTCCAATGAAGAAATAGAATGTTCTCATTTCATCATTGAACAGTTTAGTTAACATAATGTTATTATCATAAACTTTCGATTGCTTTACTCACAGCTATCGTCAATTCTTCTGCAATCTCCTCTAATTTAGGCTGCATGATATTATTCGTTACATTCGGAAAAGTTCCTGTAGAATTTATTTCTAAATAACCCGTCATTTTTGTATAATTTGCATTCTTCACCTCTACCATAAAATAGCCATTGCCTTCAAAATGCTCATTAATCCCAACTAATTCAAAAGTAACCTTTGATGGTTCTTTCCATTCTAATATCTTTACTTTCATTTCCACTTTCTTCTTAAAAAGCCCCATATCAATTTTGAATTCCCAAGTAGAAACCGTATCGTTTATGATTTGATGGTAGATGTAGCCAGGTACTAAAGGAGCCCAGTTATTCATGGAGCGAACAAAATCCCAAACCTTTTTTGCGTTAGCGTGGACGATAATTGAATGCTTTTTACTTGGCATCGAAAAACACTTCCCTTATCTTTCATTGACAGACTAATCCCTTCTCTTGATGTAAGCACATGGGATATGGCCTCACTGCAAAGAAAAGGGATTATGTTTAGATCATAGACTATTTATATATATATTCTGTCAAATGTTAGATTATGAATTAGAATGATTTTAAGTTTACATAATATTATTATGGTATCTCTACATGTATTCTGAAATCTCTAAATCCATTGCCTTTTCCTTTTGCGAATCGGAAACATGTGTGTATTTTTGGGTTGTATTTAAATTTGTATGTCCAAGTAGCTCTTGTACAGTTCGGATATCTCGACCATCCCGCACTAAATGTGTTGCGAAGCTATGTCTTAACTTGTGACTAGATATTCCTTTTTCCTTCCATTTTAACTCTGGATATTCCTTTCCCATTTGATCGATAATCCGTTCTGTAATTTCTTGAATTCTTCTTCGAGAAATTCGCTTCCCTCGTCTTGAAATAAAGAGCGCATCCTCCTGCCCTTTCATTGGATAAATCCTATTTTCTTCTATATATAATTGTAATTCTTCCATTAGCCTTTTAGGTAACGGAATATACCGAGACTTATTTCCCTTTCCCAGTACGTGAATACCTCTTTTTTGATTAATAGAAGACAGATTTAAAGAATGGATTTCCATCACCCGAAGACCTGCAAACGCCATGAGGCCAAGAATTACTTTATTTCGTCTTTGATGCTGTTTTTGTGATACCTTTCCGACCATTTCAAAAAAGGACTTTAATTCGTTTTTTTCTAGGTAACTTGGCAGTTTTCCCTTTTGTTCTTTTGCGCTTTCCAAATCGATTGCTGGATTTTTTTGAACAAGCTCATAATCTACCAAACATTTATAAAAAGATCGAATAGCCGTTAATCTTCTATTTCTCGAACTAGAAGAATTTGCACGCTTCGTTTTTAATTCATTCATAAATAGGGTAATTTGTAATTTCTTCACCGTACTTAAATCCGTATATTCCTCCTTTTTGCGTGTAATAAATTCTAAAAAGAAATAAATATCCCGTAAATAATTTTCAATCGTAAATATACTGTAATCTTTATTATCCATTTCAGTCCGAAAAAGGGTTAGCTCTTCTTCATACCACGTAAATAATGTTTCCTTTGTAATCATATGTATATCCACCTAATTTATAAAGTAGTAATTTTAGTATACTATATTTCTTAAATAACCGCACATAAGAGATATTATGCGCGGTAATGTTGTTAAAACTCCTACGAAAGAATGAATTATCTATTTGTATGTAAATATGTAATAACCAATATCATTTTATCACTAAAATTGGGAGAATTAAGGATAATGATGAGAGGTGATTGGATGAAGCTTCTATTTGTTCTGCTTAGCCTATTAAATTTTTCGATGCTATTTATTCCTATCTTGGAATTAAATGAAATCAAATAGCTGAATCTAATCCTCTGACGAATTATTATCTATGGGAGATTTCACCTTCTTTATTCCTTATAGTTAAAATTAGCATTATCCTTTTTTCTCCTATACTTAGCTATCTACTTTTATAGTGAAAATAGGCGTTTTTAGTTTTTCATACTGTCAATTCCATTAATCTATCCTCCTTTTACATATAGTTTGGATCTCGAAAGCTATTAATTAATCATAATTATATTATGTAAACAAAATTAATTCTGTCTTTTCAATCGATTAAATATTAAAATAATCATATACAGTATATAGTATATAAGGAGCTAGAATATGAGTGTACATAAAGAAATTACTAAACATGTAGAACAAGTGAATTCTCGCGTTATTCGTTATAAACAATTAGATCAACTGCGCGAATCCTTCATCGAAGAAGCGTTATTGCTTTGTAAAGCTGGGGAGACTTTTTCTGTTGGAAAAATAAATGTAGTGACGGAACAAATCAATGAGTTAGCTAGACTTGGTGTTGTTCCAACAAGAAAGAAAGTGACTAAAGAAATGGTTATTGATTTTGTTAATCGTTCTAAGTAAAAGAAAAAGCGTTAAAAGGAATTTCAACTATCTTCCAACGCTTTTTTGGTATCTTTATTCATAATTTTCCATGAATGGATGAAATCTAAAAATGGCCTTTCCAATAACAGCATCTTTTGAAATACATCCAATTTGCCTGCTATCCATACTATTTTGCCGATTATCACCTAGTACAAATATATGATCCTTAGGCACTTTGATTTTGATATTTTCTGTTAATCTTTGATTAGGAAGCAATTGGCTCTTATTTTGCTTTAAATAGGGTTCCTCGTATTTTTGTCCATTTATATAAAGAGTGTCATCTTGGATTTCAATCGTATCATCTGGTAAGCCAATAACTCTCTTAATGTAATCTTCTTTCTCAATCGGAGAATGAAAAACTATTGTATCAAAATGCTTTATATGACCTATTTTTGAGACAATAACTCGATCTTGATTTTCATATGTAGGCTGCATAGACTGACCAACTACTTTAACAGGAGTAAATATAAAGTTCCTGCATAAAAAGACAAAAACTAATGCACATACTAGAGCGATAATCCATGATTTTAGCTCTTTCTTAAATTCAGTATTATTTATATTAGCTCCTCCTTCCTAGTTGTCTTCCTTTCACTAATTTATACATGAGAATGTCGTCTACGTATTCATTTTCGGCAATTTTAAATTCATTTAGCTTACGACCTTCTTCTACAAAACCCATCCTTTTGTACAACGAAATTGCTTGATAGTTTGTTGAGAAAACGCCTAAATTTACTTTTTCGATAACAGGGTTTCTTTCTGCCCATTGGAGTAGTACCTCTAATAGTTTTTTCCCTATCCCTTTATTTCTATATTCATTGGTTATCATGATACTAAATGATCCCGTATGATGCAATCTCTTTCTTTCTGGAGATTGAAACACAAGAAATCCAATCAATTCACCGTCTATTTCTGCAACTAATAATGTTTCTCTTTCGTTACGTAAAATATTATTGATCCAATGCTGCTGTTCTTCTAAGGTATGATTAAACTCTTCGGCTAAAGTTATTAAGTAATCGCCTTCAGCGATAACGGTACGCTGTATTTTTAATATTGCTTCTGCGTCTATCCATTCACCATGTCGAATGAGGTATTCTTTTTCTGTTACAATTATCCCCATTTTATCCCTCCGAATTCATGGGAACCCATTATATTTTTATACTCTAGTAATAGTGCCTAATATTATTTTTGAATTTCTACTGGAATATTTATCCAAGCTAGTTATTACTATCATTATATCATAAAATCTAGTCGCCCTATTCCTGAGGCTTTCTTTTTTTTCTATAAAAAATCCAAATAATTAGTACGATCAAAATTGGGATGATAATTGGTGACAAACCAATAGTAAATACGGCTACACCAGATAAAAACGAAATAATCCCGTTAATCGTAGTAACAAATTGACTTTTTGCTTTTTGCCATGTATTTAGTGATTCCTTATTTTTAATAGCATCAACCTTTACTAACTCTTCTTCCAATTGGATAGTAACAGTTGAATAGTCCACATTATTTTGCAAATAGTTCATTCTACCTAAAATTTGTTCCTTTTCTTCTTGTACGGTTGCTAGGTCATTTGAAATTTTTAGAAGATCTTCGGTTTTTTCGGCTTGATCCATTAAGGTTAATAGTCGTTTTTCCACTGCCTCTTTTGCCTTTAATCTAGACTCGAGATCAACATATTCTTCTGTAACATCATTTCCTGTCACGTTCTTCTCTTTAATCTTTATGCTGTGCTTTTCTACTTCCTTTATATAGGATTGGAAATGAGACTGTGGAATTTTCACAGTAATCGAGCCATTTATATACTCGGTCCCGCTATCGTAAATAGATGACCCGACAACATAACCGCCAAGCTCGGTTGCTTTACTTTGAATCGTTGCTTCTACTTGATGGTAATCCTTCACTTGTAGGGAAAGGTTTGCATTGTAAATAACCATTCGATCATCTTCTGCATTTTTTGTAATGTCACTATCCTTGTTCTCATTACTTGTTTGCGCTAATTGTTCCTCTTTCACGTTACTAGAGTCTAAAGTAGCAATCTCATTTTCAGAACTGCCTTCAGATATTGCACTTTTTTGTTCAGAATTTTCGTTGCTGCAAGCTGTTAACAAGAATAAAATCAATAAAAATACATGAGTGATAACACGATAATTCTTCATTTATATTTCCTCCTACGTTCAGTTAATCTTTTAGACGGATTTTAAGTGAATTAGTTTCAAATTTATTACATTTTGATTACAAAAAATTGCGAAAGGTCTATCTTAATAATGACCTAGGTTCCTAAGGAAATTGGCTTTGCTAAATGATTAATTTAATAAATATAGGGATAATCATTTACACCAATTCTCTATGCTCTGTATATGATAATACAAGTTTACTTTCAGTGATAATTCCATTTGCTGAACATACAATGGTATAAAAATGAGTTGGAAATTACGCTTATATGGAGGGATATTAGTGGAGTTAGACAGGCATATGGAACTTACCTTTCAAAACCTACAAGAAAAGAAAATGACGTTTGAAATCGTATTTCAACGGATTCTTTCCTTTATGTCTCGAAATCCTGCTGGAAATTATCAATTAATGATTGGCACAGATTCACAAGTGCATGCAAAGCATACTACTTTTATTACGGGTATTGTTATAATGAATAAAGGAAAGGGAGCATGGGCTTGCATTAGAAAAGTAGTTTTGCCCAGGAAGGTTTTACGATTGCATGAGAAGATTTCCTATGAGACAACGCTAACAGAAGAAGTTGTTAGTCTCTTTACAGAGGATAAGAAAAACCAGTTAATAGACGTTGTATTACCATTTGTCTACCAAGGAGCCACTTTCTCTATTGAAGGACATATTGATATTGGAGCCGGTCGAAGAAATAAGACCCGTGATTTTGTAAATGAAATGGTAGCAAGAATTGAGTCAATTGGCATAGAACCGAAAATAAAGCCAGATTCTTTTGTTGCCTCCTCTTATGCTAATAAATATACGAAGTAAATTCCTCTTTCTCAGCAAAAAAACCTGTCCTAAATCAGAACAGGTTACGATAATCATTTTTCTTTTGTAGTAGCAATCTCTTCGGATATCTTTTTATTTTTATTAATAAAATGAATGATAAAGGTGATAATAAACGCAGCAATCAGAATGGCAAAAAATACATAGTGATCTAATTCAAAGCCGAAAATACTTGCAAACATTTTTGCCGCGATAATCCCAATTAAGACAAATGCAGTATTCTCAAGTTCAGGTACTTTTTCAATTAGAACGAGGAATAATTTCGCAACAGTTCTCATCATTAAGATTCCAAGCATACCACCTATTAAGAGAATCCAGATTTCATTTGATACAGCAAGGGAAGCTAGTATACTGTCCACAGAGAAAGCTAAATCCATTAACTCTACGGAAATAACAGTAGCCCAGAATACACCGAATAGCCGTATTGTCCAGCTATCCTTTTTAATTGCTGATGCATCCTCATCTCCATCACCAATCCAGAAATGCTTAATCACAATCCAAGCTAAGTATGCAGCCCCAACTACTTTAATCCATGTAAAGTGGATTAAATAAACGCCAATTCCAATAAAGAAGAATCGGAAAAAGTAAGCGCCAAATAAACCATACGTTAATGCTTTTTTCTGTTTGTCTGGCGGCAAATGTTTAACCATAACCGCTAAAACAAGCGCATTATCTGCTGATAATAATCCTTCTAAAATAACTAACGATCCAATTAAGCCCCAAGATACTGGATCTGTTAATACTTCTCCCCACATCTTCCAGTCGAAAAATGAAGCATAGGTTGATAATATCTGGTGTAAAACGTCCACTTAATAAGCCTCCATTAAATAAATGTAATCATATGGAAGCTATTATACTCCTATCATTTTCAGATAGCAACTATTAATAGAAAAGCGTTTGAGTCAAGTATTTGTGGGAGAAATTTTTTATCGTCGGAATTTCTCTCTTTTTCAGTGTGTTTGCTATCTCTATTGTTAACGCTTTCTATACTTACTCTATTTATAGTCAGGCTGTTTTCGTAAAATTTTTTGGGATCAATAGACCGTTCCTTTCCGCTACAGGCACTTGCTTTCCGCGGGGAGGAAGTCGAGCCTCCTCGCCGTTCCGGCTGTGGGGTCTCGACCTTTCCTCTATGTCCCGCAGGAGTCAAGTGCCTTTCGCTCCAATCCACTCTGCGTTTTCTATGTTGTTAAAATCCATAACCTTTTAGAATACAGTTTACAGTTAAACGTCGACAATCCTTTTTAAAATCCTTGTAATGCTTTTAACGCATGATATAGTGGCTTTCCTGTTGTTTGACTCAAATAGGCAATGTTTTGTCTTGTTGCCTGTCCTGCTGTTTTGGTTAGTTTTTCACGGTAGTATTTTGGTTTTATATGATTTGATTCCTTCTCTTCCAATCGTTTCGTCATTGTTCCGATCAGTGTTTTAATATCTAATCCATCTTTTAAGCCAACCATGAATCGAATAAATGCATCTATTCCTTTTTCACTCCATGCCCTTCCGTTTTTCAGACGCTTGGCAAACACACTCATGGTTCCTTCTGCGCTGCCCATCGGACGCATATCACTCGTATCTATTCCTTGTTCCTGTAACCAAATTCTATAGTCTCCAAGTGCCTCGGGATATGGAGAAAGCTGGTTAATTAATGCTTCTAATCGTTCTTCTTTTTTCTCTGTATCCAGGGTCGCCACTGCACTATTTAACTCTACTAATAATCCCTCTCCATCATACTTAGCTAGCTTTTTTCGTATCGCTTTATATCTAGGATGTTCTTTAAAAATACGTTGGATTTCTCGAGCTACGTGGAATCTGTCTATCGTGAAAAAAGCTTTCTTTTGAAAATACTCTCTGCACGCAGTTATCCAACTAGCTCCGTCCCCATTGATAGCTAAAAGATGAGTAGTTGGATCGTAATGATACGTATCCATTAAAAATTGTTCTAACTCTTCCCAGAAAGGTGCTTCTGCTTTATGAATAAAATGCCGTTTTCCCACAAGACTGGCTCTCTTTCCATTCATAGACCAACCTTCATGGATAGCTGCGATCTTTTCTTCTCGTCCGCGCTTCTTACCACCTTGCCGTTTAATAAATAAGCCATCTACTTCGATAAATAATACCTTTCTTTTTGGTTCGATTGGCAAGCTCGGTACAACTTCTGTTTGTAATAAATGTTGACGAATCGCTTCATGACTAGCTACAGAGTATCCAAGTAATTTTTCTAACGTAGAAGATGCATGTCTGTATGATGGCCCAGTAACCGCCAATTCCATCGCCATTTCTTCCACAACTGGACTAAATCCTTTACCGCCCTCAAACTGTAAATATTGATCTAATAAATAGACATATTTGTTGCCGATACGATCCCAATAGTAATTTCGCTTAATTGAAACAGATCCAAATAAGGTGTCCATCTGAATCGCTCTCTTATCTTTGAGTTGATATCTTCCTTTATCTCGTTGTTCAGCTATTTCTCTGTCATACCCAGTTAACAGCTCCTCGAGAACTTCCGAAAAAGTTTCCTGTAATGTTTTAAATAAATCACTTTCTATTTCTTTTAATGTAGGTAGTTTTATGGTATTTTGTTTCATAGGGACTTTCTCCTTTTGTATGTTTTGTCCGCAAACACTACTATACAAAAAGAAAGTCCCTTTTTCTTTATTTTTGCTCATACTACCGCGCTTGCGTTTGGTTGGCGGTCTAACGACCACCAACCAAACCAGAGGGTAAATTATTTTCTACCCACAAACATTTTACTCATACTAGAAAAGCACTAAAAGAGAAATGTTTATTCTTCATAAATCATTTTTACTGTCATACCGCCATCTACCATTAAATTCGTACCAGTGATAAAGTCGTTTTGTGGGTTTGTTAAAAAGAGACAAGCTCTTGCTATATCCTCTGGTTTCCCTACTCTTTTTGATAAATGTTGTTCATGATCGATTTCACCGAGATTATTATAGTCTTTTGTTTCAATCCAGCCTGGTGAAATGCTATTTACGGTTATATGTGCCTCTGCAAGACTATTCGCTAATGCATGAGTAATGGCCATAATGCCACCTTTGCTTGCACTATAGCTTTCTGTATTTGGCTCAGACATATAAGCTCTACTAGAAGACATATTAATAATGGAGCCACCGTTCTTTTGGTCACGCATGATTTTGGCCACTTCTCTTGAACAGAGAAATACGCTTCTAAGATTCGTATTTAGGACATCATCCCATTCCTCGATTGATAACTCGTAGAAGGATTTAAAAATCCCTTTTCCTACATTATTAATCAGAATATCAATTTTTCCAAATGTATTTTTAGTCATGTGAACCAAATGAATAATCTCCGCTTCGTTTCGGACATCTGTTTTAATAAATAATGCTTTCTCTTTTGCATCAAGCTGTTCAAGAAGTTGATTTCCTTGAGATTCATCTATATCTGCTAGAACAACATATGCCCCTTCTTGTATATAGGCTGTTGCAATCGCACTTCCGATTCCATTGCTAGCACCTGTAACAATCACAACTTTATCTTTAAACAAAAGTATCTACCTCCCTATATATAAATGAAAAGTATCTATATTAATAAAAAAACGATAAAAAAAGCAAGCTAATTTCTCAGCCTGCCTTTTTTGCTTTTATTGTTCAGTGATTTCTACTTTTTCCATTACATCGCCATTTTTCATCGCTTTAACTGTAGACATACCAGAAGTAACTTGTCCAAATACAGTGTGAACACCATTTAAATGTGGCTGAGGCTCGTGAACGATAAAGAATTGGCTGCCGCCTGTGTCACGACCTGCATGTGCCATAGAAAGTGAGCCTTCTACGTGTTTATGAGGATTTCCAACAGTTTCACATTTAATAGTGTAACCAGGACCACCTGTTCCATTACCGTTTGGATCTCCACCTTGGCTCACGAAACCAGGAATGACGCGGTGGAATGTTAGACCGTTATAGAACCCTTTATTAATAAGTTCTACAAAGTTAGCTACTGTTCCAGGAGCTTCATTTGGATATAATTCAAATTCGATGTTTTCGCCATTTTGCATTAATATGTATCCTTTTGTTGCCATGTTTACCATCTCCTTAATTCAAAATCAGCTTTTATCATATCATCTTTTGCTTAAGAAAGAAAATAAAACGTTTATTTCCTGATTCATTCTTTTACTTTTTCAGGTTCCTCGTAATCAATTCCTTTTGTATCAACTGTAACTTTTTTCATTTTTATCTCTTTTAGAGGTTTGTCCAGCTCATCTCTATCTGCTGCTACAATCTTATCAACTACATCCATTCCTTCTATTACCTTACCAAATGGTGCATATTGGCCATCCAAATGGGGGGCATCTGCTACCATAATAAAGAATTGAGAGCCTGCTGAGTCTGGCATTTGAGATCTTGCCATACTAAGGACGCCTCTTTCATGCTTTAAATCGTTCTCAAAGCCATTCTCTGAAAATTCTCCTTTGATGGAATACCCTGGATCACCTGTTCCATTTCCATTTGGATCTCCACCTTGGATCATAAAATCAGGAATTACTCGATGGAAAATCAATCCATCATAAAAGCCTTTATTGATTAATGAAATAAAGTTATTCACTGTATTAGGCGCTTTATCAGGATATAATTCTGCTACAATTTTGGAATCATCCTCCATTGTAATAGTTACAATTGGGTAATCCTCTGGAGATATAGTGTTACTTTTTGCTTTATTCTCTTCATTTTTTGGTGCGGTATCCTCCTGTGTTCCACATCCTGTCAGCAATAATAGCAAGGAAGCACAAAATACAATCATTATCGATCCAGTCCGTTTTGTTAGCACTATGAGACTCCTCCTTTACTCCGTTACCTTCCCATTTTAGCGAAATCTTTCTTTTTATACAATAAATAACCTATTTAGGAAAAAAAGGGGCTGGGACAAAACTAAATAACTAACTTTTAAAGACGAACAATCTCTAATTCTGCTCTTAAATAAAGCTACTTTCTCATGGATCTAAGTTTTTAAATATAGTCAAGTGTAAAACTAAGTCGTTCTATTGCGCTACGGACGCTCGCTTTCCGCGGGGAGGAAGCTGAGCGCATACGCTGCGGGGTCTCAGCCTTTCCTCTATTTCCCGCAGGAGTCGAGCGTCCTCCGCTCCATTACACTTCGTTTTTAAACCTTTTTCCAAAATAATAAACACAAATATTCATGCGATTAGCCGCGTAAATATTCGTGTTTATTATTGGTTGAAATGCTTATGTCCCAGCCTCTTTTTACGCAATATAATTTAAAAGATAAGATGCTAGATAGGGTGAATGGATGCGAATTGCTAAGGATGGTGGTTTACTGCCATTGACCAATTCTATCGGAAAGCCAAACCAAACAACTTTATGATCGATAATTACCACAGGAAAGGGAATTTCAGGTGTAGTAACGATTTTCGCTTTAGAAAAAATATGTTTCCATTCTTGATTTAAAGTTTCCTTCGATTGGGGAATAGATACGAATATCTCTTTTTGTGAACGAGCCAAATCTTTTGTTAATAAATCAATTCTTTGCCCATGTGTCCAATAAAGTTTGGGATTCTTTTGCTGAATCCATTCGCCAATATGTTGGTTAGTAACAACTTTATTAATTTGTTCTTGGTGATTGATAAGCTGACGAATCGTTTTGCGGTGATCAATCATTGTTTTGATAAAGCTTCTATTGGCAATATGAATAAATTTCCCTTTTGCTCTACTAATTGCCACATTGATAAGCCGTTCACTCTCTTTTCCAGTTAAAAGCATTCCAGGACGAGAAAAAGAAGGAGCTTCTACACTGTCAAATACAATAACATCTCTTTCGCTCCCTTGAAAACGATGAACGGTAGCTACTATTAAACGCTTATCAGCCATTGCTTCTGGGAAAAATTCGATTGCCATTGCTTCCATTATTTCCGCCTGTGCCCTGTAAGGTGTAACATAGCCAATACTTGCTTCTTTTTCCTTTAAAGACTCTTGGATTACTTGTAAGGCAAGTAAAAGATGTATATAATTCATTCGTGATTTAGAGGCTTTTTCAAAAGTTGCATAGGACCCAAAATGACTAGAATCTAATAACACACTGGCATTATCCTTAAAGGGCGATTGAGCAGCGATTGGTTTCCTCTTTTTTTCGACGTTCTTATAATCTCCTACTAATGAATGATAGATATATTTATTTGTAAATTCAGAGATGGATGGATGCATTCTTCTTTGCTCATTTAACAATAAAAGCTGTGGATGCATGGAGGAAGTATGTACTGTATCAGCTACTCCCGTTGCATGGAAGACATCTTCCTTTAACCATCTGTCTACAATAGCATGGCGGCTCGAGGCAATTGGAGGTAATTGCTTGAAGTCACCGCATATGATGATTCTCTTTGCAAGAGATGCGGAAAATGCCACCTGTGGGATATATGCCATGCTTGCTTCATCCACGATAACTAAATCATACTCATCTTCATAAATAGCTGGGTCTGTCGCAGCCTTTGCTAAGGTGGTCCCGACTATTTTCGCTTTTTGTACAAACTGTACTTCTCTTTTGCGGATTTTTTCCATTACACTTGCCAGTTTCTCTTCCATTTCTAAGAGCTGGGAAGAATCTCTAATTGTAAATGCATTGGCAAGATCAGATTTAAGCTTTTGCTTTTCTTCGATAAACTGTTGCCTTTGTTTTGCTAGATCCATATCTTTTTTATCTAGCAAAGAGCTAGAAGTAATTTGCTCTTGTTCCAGATTGCCATTACTGCTATTTCCCCCGTATCGTAGGATATCTCCCAGTTTAAAACGGTCTTTTTCTTTAATGGTTGTAGTTATTTCTGTTAGTAGTACATCCACTGCTTGATTACTTTGCGCTAGAACAAGAATTCTTTTTCCTTTCCAATAACGTTGTAATGCTACTCTTGCTAGCGTATAGGTTTTCCCAGTTCCCGGTGGTCCCCATACAAAGGAGACAGGATTATATTTACACCTTAATGAAAGCTCATGGACATGATTTTTCAGCTCTTCTGTAGGATGCTTTGTTGCATCATTTGGACGCATCAATTTTACAATTCTGCTAAGTTTTCGTTTATTCTTTCTAATCGAATCAAAGCGAATTTGTAGCTGTTCTAGAAGCTCCCAAGGATCATGGGACAAATAGGCTTCAGCTATATCCTCGCCAATCATCTTTTCCAAAATGACAAGAAGGCTCTTTCCATCTGCCGATAATACTCGCCCTTTTACTGCAAGAGATCCCCAGTGAAGGATTACATTTGAGCCAATAGGAACTTTTAAATTGCCGATACTTTCAAAATAATAAGTAAAATCATTCTCTGTATTTAATCGTATTCCATTATATAAAGCCACTTTAGATTGGCCGAATTTTTTTAAATGATTTATTTCTATTTGAAGTGCTTGCTGCCATTCTTTAATCGTCTTAATAATATTTGTCATTCCACTAATTCCTTTATAAAAAATCGATTGTATAATTATAACACTTATAAAAAAAGAAGGATAGAAAATGGAGTACTCCATTTTCTATCCTTCTTTTTAGCAGTTATCCTTCTGTTTTTCTATATATGCATCTATTTTTGTATCTAATCGTTCTAAGCTTTTCAATGCTCTTTCCTTTGTTATCGTGCGATAGTGATGATGTCCTCCAGGCTCTTCATCCTTTTCATCTGCCAATTTTACGATTTTTTGTAAAGGAGAGAGTATGACGGAGCCTCCTGGAATAAAACTATCGGTATGAAAAAGGACAGCTAATGCGATTTCTTTCGCTTTTACAGGATTTTCACCTAAACGAATTAATAATTTATGCGCTCTTTCTGCTCCTTTAATTGGATGAATGTCATTTTGTCTATATAATTTATAATCCCATTTCCCATCTTTATACCAAGTGTAATGACCCATGTCATGTAAAAATCCGGCTTTAGCTGCATTATCGACATCGACATTTGATTCTTTTGCCATTTCAAAAGCATGATAAGCAACTGCCAGAGCATGAGCTAAACCTGAACGTGTAATATATTTTTGAGCAATATGGTGGTTATAAATATCGATAAGTTTAACATCTCTCATCTCCGACACTTCCTTTCTTTATTTGAACCCATAACTTAATATGTTTGTGCAGGTCTGTTGCTATTAATTAAACCTATTCTCCTTTTTCGCTACGATGACACATGGGCTAAAGCTATTACTTTTCCATCTAGCGTCCATTGTTTTGCATTTATAAAAAAACACCCAAAATGGGTTAATGTTTCATTCCTTCCTCGCACCTTTAAAAAAGTATTTTTCCTATTATATTATATTTTTAATAAAATGATAATAAAAAACACCTAAATAAGGATGAAAACTTGAAACCAAGTTTTAGTTATATTTGTTTTAATGATATTTTGTTTTTAAATTTTTATAATATTTTGAATGCGTAAAATTTAATGGGATATTCTCGTAAATTTACTAGCTGGGAAAGTTTTTTATAAAGGCTATTTCCACTCAATTTATATATTTT
>NZ_CDRJSZ010000025.1:0-33169 GCF_976954375.1 Niallia sp. Marseille-Q9988
TAATCTCTTTTGTATATACAGTTTTTTTGCCCACGCAAAAACACCTCCGAATAATGTCACAATACTTATCTCAAGTATTGCCATTTTGGAGGTGTTTTATATTGTCTCACTATTTTAGGTTAGTCCATAAAATTGTTTCTTATTCTCTCCTTTTTTTTACAGCAACTATTCCGTTTTCCATCCTTTATTTTCACACAGATTCGTAATATGAGCGAGGTGGTGACGACCATGCCATGCGTAATTTCCAATTAATAATCGAACAGATTGAGTACCACTTTCTGGATGTTGGAATTCCTTCTCTAATTCATTTGTCTGAAGCAGAGCTCGAAATAAATGAACCCATCTTGTATGAATATTGAAAAGCAATTGGATGGACACATTTACAGGCATGGAATAGTCGGGAAGCTGTGCCCATAGTCCTTCTTCATATGGTTTAATAATCGGCTTCTGTTCAGTTAAGGCAAGCTTTGTCCGTATATATGCGTTCATATGACTATCTGCTACATGGTGTACTACTTGACGAATTGTCCAGCCGTCTTGTCGATAGGGAGTATCTAACTGTTCCTCTGTCAATAGGGCTATTTTTTTCTCAAGTTTAGATGGATATTCCTCTATTTCTGAAATCCATCTATGTAAAACTTCCTCTGAAATCTGTCTTTCATATTCAAATAAACCAATTGGATACCTTTCATCCACTTCTCATTTCCCCTTTCATCATACAGAAATCGTAAATTAATAGTAAGTTAGTTTTTCTTCTCAAAAAATAGCAAAATAGAATCTTTCATTGGTTCATAGCCAATATCCATGTATATCTTATTGGATGTTGGATTTGTGATATCTGTATAGAGGCTAGTAGATGAATATCCACTCTTTAACAACCGTTCTGAAAGTTCTGCAACACAATTTGTGGCATAGCCTTTTCTTCTATAAGATTCTGGCGTATACACAAAATTAATCGTTATATTATTCTTCGTAGGTCTGCTTGCATTTGCCATACTAACTAACTGATTATCTACTTCCCAGCCAGCAAGTTTCCCACCTTGAATAATCTCCTCTGCACGTATTCCTGCCTGTTCCATTTCTAACGGCTGATTAATGGACTGAGCGAAATCATAAATCCATTGTTGAATTAGCGCCTGATCTCTACTTGTTATCCATCTGAAATGACCAACATTAGATGGTTTCTTTTTCACTTCATTTAGTTGATAGATACGTTGATCCATCCCCAGTACAACGTTTACTTGACGTAATGCAGCAATATGTTGAGCCAGCTCTTGCACAATTGCTTTCTCGCCAATGAAACCAGGAATTTCTTCTATATTTTCATGAATTAATTTACTTACTAACGGTAGCTCCAATGGAGTCATCCCTGGAAAAATAGAGACGATTATTTGTTTTGGATGTGTCTGAAACAGCATAAGAATTGGTTGTTCATCCTTATAAACCCCAGCCATAATGATAGGCTTAATCATCTTATTTATATTCATTAAGATTCCTAGTGGCAAGCCATTAACTGCTTCTTCTTTTTCTAAAAGTGGCAGCATCACCCGCTTGAAATCATTTACGTCATAAAACTTTTGAACAAGTAACACCACAATTCTCCTCCAAACCCCAAGTAATTTTTATGTATGAAAGAAGCTTAAGACTGACTCACCTGAATAAATGTTTTTATTCCAGGGGGAGTATAGGTCGAGAATTTATCAAGCAATTGTGCTGGATTAGAATCGATTATCGCAATGTTCCGATACTGTTCTTGTAAAAATTCCGCATTGGCCATATGATTAATTAATCCAACTAGGGGATCATAATAATGATTGATATTAAGAATCCCTAAAGGTTTTTTATGTAAACCAAGCTGTGCCCAAGTAAAGATTTCAAAAAACTCTTCCATTGTGCCCGCACCGCCTGGAAGTGTAATAAACCCATCAGCTAGCTCTGTCATTTTTGCCTTTCTTTCATGCATGGATTTTACGACAATTAATTCACTTAAATGTGGATGAGCTATTTCTTTTTCTTGAAGAAAATCAGGGAGTACGCCAAATACCTTGCCACCCTCTTCCACCATACTATCAGCAAGAGCTCCCATTAACCCAATGCATGAACCGCCATATACAAGCTCTAAATCACGTCTCGCCAATTCTTTTCCTAGTGCAATGGCTTCTTCGATATAAATTTTAGATGCTCCTGTACTTGAACCACAGAATACAGCAATTCTTTTCATATTGATTCCTCCATTTAACAAAATTCTGATAATTTTTCATTACTTTTTACCTATTAGTTAGGTCTAAGTCCACTTTTTACTAGCAAATAAGTATAAGACACCGAGATTAATGGAAAAATTTTCTCCCTCCTTCTATTTTAACTGGAATCCAATACGAAAAGAAATAGTGTTTGCCTTATTTCAATCACAATTTATTGGATTTTTTTGATTCCTAGATTTAAATTGTCCAAAAATAAAATATATTTTTAAAAATAGGTTTAAGAGTTTTATCTAGCGGGTATTTGAAAGAAAAACAATATAAGTACACCTAATATCAAGGAGGATTAAAATGTCAGGAAACGTATTGTATAAAGGCAAAGTCTTTAAAATTTTATTTTGCTATGATACTGGTTATTGTGAAATTAGGGATATTTATAATGTATTTAAGGTAGAACTTGTTCATAATTCTCAATTTACCATGTTAGAAGATATTTGCACACATTAGTCATATCCTTTTAGCTTTTTGTCATTTTAAATGACAACTCATTTTTCAAAAATTATGTAAGCGTTATTCTTCTTTTTATTTCTTATGGTATTCATGCATGCCTTCATACAATGACTATAACATTTTATATACTTATTTCTTTATTTAGACCTTTTTGTACATATTATAATGAACTTGTCCACACCATCTAGTATCACTTCCATATTATATAGTAAATCTATAGTTGGAGGTGACTAGTATGTCTGAATATGGAGGCGGATTTGGAAGCAACTTTGCATTAATCGTAGTATTATTTATTTTATTAGTTATTATTGGTGCATCTTATGTAGGAGGTTATTAATCTTCTGATTGAAAGTGTCTCAAAATGTTGGTATTCATTGACAGATTATCTATTACCCTTTAATAGGTAATGTCCTTGAAATCCCTTTATTTGAGGCACTTTTTTATTTACTTTCCATTAAGCTGATTTCGTAAAAACTGTTTCTATGACACCAATCGTAAGCCATTTATGTTCAAAAGTCTCTAATCAAATAGCCTTTTATTCCCCTCGTTAGTTACTTGTCCATTCCCTTTCACTCTTACCTACATAAGATATGGTGTAACTTGTAGAAGGAGGTGGCATATATGTCAGACTGTTATAGCGGTGGAGGTTACAACAATAACTTTGCTTTATTAGTTGTGTTATTCATTTTGTTGATCATCATTGGAGCTTCCTATTGGGGAGGATATTAATTTCGTTAAAAGAAGGCACTTTTGTGCTTTCTTTTTTTCATAAAATATCATTCTTTAAATTATACATATAGCATACGAAAAGGTACCCTTTTTATTGGGGTACCTTTTCTTTCATAGTATTAGAAGAAGTTTCTTCTTGGTCTGCAATTATTTGGATTATTTACATCAGTACCACAATCGAAATCTTCAACAACTGTTTCGTTCACTTGTCTTTCTGTTACTGGAAAATAATTTTCATTACGAATTACCGTTCTATTTACATTAATTACTTCTGTTGGGTGAATATTACGAATTCTTTTTTCATTTGTTGTTGTTCGAACAACTGTTTGAGTAGGATGAACGATATCTCTCACTGGAGAAACGCAATTTCGACATTTTTTCCCATGATTATTATTACTAGAACCTAACACATTATTATTATTATGGCGACCCATTTCTTTCGCTCCTTTCTATTATCAATTTCACTTACAATATATTGTATGAAAGGAAAAAGAGCTTGTCCGAGCTTTTACACTAATCTTTATTAAAATATGCTGAAGGACTAAGAGGAATATCTAGCGGCACAGAAGTGGAATATTATTTTGGGAGATCTACTCATAGAAAAATGTTTAATATAGTAATTCTACCTAGCACATCATAAACCTTGTTAAATTGCTGATTCTCTTCTTTTATTTAGGAATACTTCACCTATTACAATTAACATCTTTCTATTAATGGCTATATGTTTTTAAGAATAAAAGTTCTTATAAATTGGGATTTACAAAAAGCTCTTTACGGAAAGAGAAAAGTTTTTTTATGCATACAATTTAAATGACTTCGATTTAAAGGAGACAGCTAGGATGGAATCCACTTTAAAAATGCGTGGCTGCTTCTTCCTTAAACAAAACGCCTTAATGTATGTGTCTGTTACTGCATACACAAGAACCGTTCGCTGGGATATAGAGTCATCTTTTTTCACATAAACAATCTCTATAGGTCTTTTTTCTTTCCACGCTTTATCTAATTGTTTTATCATCCTAAGCTCCCTCCTTTAAAACACATTATATAAGAACATTCGTTCGAAAACAAGTTTTTTCGAACGAATGTTCTTATATTTATAAAAAAGGATTGCCTTTTGTCAATTTGGTAACTGTCTGTTTAATTTTATTAAAATTCATAGCTATATGCTAACTGCATTTTCACTAATTCGCCACCCAATTTAATCAAGACAACTATCTATTGTTTTTTTTTGGAATAGGATAAATCAAAAACAAAGGAGTATCGATTATGCACCCCTCCAATACAACTGGACTAGATGCGGCAATCTATCAAATCTATGCTGCGCCTTACCACGGTCCATGGAATCAACTTTTACATCATTATGTTCATAACAGTCACAGAATCTATCGGAGTAAACAATTGCCATATGATCCACATGCTAATTACCATTATCTTAATTCGAATGTACCATTACACATGAGGCAAACAGATTTACTTTCCAAAATCTCCAATGCAATTGATGGGGAATACTCTGCAATTGCTTGTTATCAAAAACTAAAGAATCTAGCTCCCACAAAAAAAGAAAAAACAGTGATTAATGAAATTAGAAAAGATGAAATCAGCCATTTCAATACCTTTTCCAATTTATATACTCAATTAACTGGTAAAAAACATACACCTCATATTTCTGAACACTGTCCAGATGACTACAGTAAAGGGATAGATTTTGCATTTAATGATGAACAACAAACGGTAGATATGTATTTAGATATTGCCTACCAAACCGATAACATTAAATTAAGAGATGAGTTTTTAAGAGCTGTCCATGATGAACAAAATCATGCAGTTTGGTTTTTATATTTTATGAAATAAAAGAACAAGACAACAGAATTTATTGAACGTAGTAGGAATATAGTCTATTTTTATAAAAGTAAAAACAACTCATATTAATAAATAGTGATATTCTCTTTTTATTAATATGAGTTGCCTAATTATGTAATTAGTGTTTTGTTAAAAATAGTACAATTTACCAAAGGCTAATTGTTTCACTGTTAACTCTTCCCCCCTATGCAAGTCCTTTTCTAAACTGAAAAAATTTTTTGTAATTAGACTACCTCTAGTTATAATAGCTTTAATTAGGAGGTGTATCCATTGATTAAATTATTTAGAAAACGATGGATGCTTTTTGAACAAGTGGTGAAACCGTATAAGCCCTTTGTGACAGTTGAGTATGGTGTTATTCCAGTTCCTGTTGATGATATTATCGGGCTATCCTTACCAGTTAGCAAAATTAGAAATAGCGAAAAAATGAAAGAGCTTCGAGTCTCTGTAAAACAAAAAGGTGGGATAGATGATGACTCTGAAAATTTACATTTATATCGACTACCTGACAGAAAATATACGGTAGCTTCTGGTGGTAATCACCGCATATTTTTATCGCATCAAATAGACATACAAAAAATTAACGCGATGGTTTCCCTTTTAATTCCAGAAAGTTACATACCCGAGAATATAAAGGCCAAAATAAAAGATTATGAGGATAAAGAGAAGACATACCAAATAGAAGTGGAAAAGATCCGCGAATCCTTGGAAGCCCTTGGAGAAATTCGCAAAAACGTAAAAGATGAATTTACTTATAAGAACTTTTGTAATCTAAGAGATGAAATGTATAATAAACGTCAATATCTCCTTCTTAAATTAGCCAAATTTTTAAATTTAGTACCCCATGAAGAAGTGTAGTAATAAATATTATCTATTTTGAAATATGCAGTCTTTACGAAAGAATGTATACAAAGAAGACTGCAGAATATCCCAAATCGAGTATATTCGCAGTCTTCCTTTCCCTTTTCAATTATGCATTAAGCTTTTACTGTTGAAGAAAGTGTTTCTGTTTCTTCAACAATTGATAAATTAAAATCTGCATTGAAATCAACGTTTAAAATTGTAACAGTTAAATCAAACCTAAAATTGTAAATGGCATAAAATTCACCACCTTTATTAAAAAATACATCCAAGAACAATCATATTATTTAAAAACATTAATGCTTGTCCTTTCAATATAAGTTATGAAAAATACAAAACTATTGATTGTGCAGATATATCTATTTTTATATCCAAGGTAATAATATTTAAAACAGAGAAGTAAAAATATGTTATGAAACTAAGCAGATATCCCATTAAGGATTTTATCCTTAATGGGATATCTGAACTTTATAGATTTTAACTCTTTTGCTTCACCTAATAAAATTTTGTTGCACATCACATCCAGACTAATTCTAGAACGTCCTTCACATTTTTTTACATTACTTATCCCCTTCTGCACCACAACCCCATATCAATCATTTTATGATATTGAAGTTCAAAATTTAATTAATTTCTCATTGTTTAAGGTATAAAATTCTTCTATATAAAGAAGAATACCTATTAATTACTTCAGAAGGAGAAAATTATTATGTTTGTATTAACAACGAGAATACTCATTGTATTAATTTCATGGTGCGGATTTTTTGTAATTCCTAAGAAATCTATTTTTAAGTTTTTGCCAGTTACTTTGTTTTCAACTATTTTTTTATTAGTGGAAACATTACTCTCCATGGAATTTAAATGGTGGAAAGTAAAAGGGGGGATAAAAGGGAGAATTAATAATGCCTTTACATTTATTTTCGGTCCTTATTTTGTCGGAAATATCATCATTTTTCATTTCACCTATAAAAAATTTTGGTTATATGCCCTCCTAAATGGCATTATGGATTATTTACTAGCATATCCATTCAATAGCTTTTTTGAAAAACATAATTTTTATAAGCTCAAAAAGGTAAATAGTCAGTTTCTTTTACTATCTGCCTATCTATATGCAATGCTAAATTATGGATTTCAAAAAATGATCGATAAAAATGAGCCAAATAATGAGCTCAACAACAGACCAATATAAGAAAATTTAAATTATGGTTCTAATGGAATATGTTTTTTAATCGGCTGACCAACAACAATCTGATATGTTGTTCCAGGTAGATAATGTAATGCTAATAAGAATTTTATTTTTGTATCCTCATGGGCTTTGCTATCTCCCATAAGTGAGCCGCCAAACTCTGATTCAGCAAGCGCCAGAGTGCCTGCAAATCCTTTTCTTCCATTAAATTCGAATATCATATCATCCTTTCCGTGACTACTTTCTATGTGCCTATTACGGTATTCTCCAATGGCACTTTTAAAATTGCCTACTCCAAATCTACTTGCATATTTAACCTCCTCATTTCCAGGATCAATGCCTACTATTTCCATGAGTCTCACCTTCTTGCAAAATATTAAGTAGTTAATATTTTCCGCTGATTTTTCTGCGTTGCTATTAACTAGTTAATATACTATATGGCCGTTATCTCTATTAATGCCTGTCTTTCAAAATAAAAGTTAAAAAATATCTAAATAAAAATTAAAAAGGATTTTACAAGATTGTACAGAATATTGATACTGAGGTGTTTATGGATGAAGGTACATATTGATAAGTACATTGAAGAAAGTGGATTACGGAAAGGCTTTATTGCGAAGAAGTTAGATATTTCCTCTACTCAGCTATCGAATGTTCTAGCTGGCAGATCCTTCTTAAGAACGCCTAAATTATTTTTGTTGGGGAAAATATTGAATTGTAAAGTGGATGACTTTTACGAATTTGAGGATAATGATTATTCGAAATAAAAAACAGCCCAACTCAATTGAGAAGGGCTTCTTTTAAACTACATTAACTAAATTTATATTCTTACTATTTCTTTATTTTTCATTATCATTTAAATACTCAGATATAAGATATAGAAACGTTTTAAATATTTGATCTTGTCTTTTTTCAAAATCTGAAATGACATAATTTATAAATTCTCTTTTCACATTATAGCCCATTGTAATGGCACTCCAAGCCTTTTGTGCAGCGTATTCGACCACATCCTCCTCATCATGTTTTAACAATCTAATGATATCATCTTGGTGTTCGGCTAAGATGTTGTCCTCATATATATAATGTTCGAATGCATCAAGTCCATTTTTAATTTCAGATATATCATTACTTCTTACTAATTTTCTTGCTTCTTCAAGTGTAATTATAATTGCACCTTCGCCAACTTGATCATCTTCAATTTCTTCTTGAATAAAAAGATTATCTACCATTTCATCAAACGATGAATATAATTCTATAATCTTGTCTTCCTCTGTATCTATATAGATAACTTTAGGATTCTCTGAATTATTGTAATCTAATGCAATCCATTGATGGCCATCACCACTTAGCAAAATAATATTTTTCCTATTTATCTCCCATTCTTTCACATAATAGTCTGTCTCCATTATACCTTCATTTTCTTTAATTCCAAATAGGTACTCAATTAATAAAAAATCATCTCCTTCCCAACGATTTAGAGATATTGGTAATGCATTATATAATAGGGTTCCTCCGTTCTTTTCCATTAAAATATCAAGATATGCCTTTGGCAATTTTACACGAAAATGTTTTTCCGCTTTATTTATATCTTCACTTGTTAAATTATTTAGAGTATAACTACTCTCTTCAGATTTCCAAATATTCATATTTTTAACATTCCTTTCAAATAAATGTTTATTTTTGTAAAAAATAATATATTATGTAATTTAGGTAAATATTCTGACTTGTTACAATAATATACCAATTTATTAAAAAGGAGAAGAGTTGTGAAAAAATATATTTTAAAAATAGCAACAGTATTATTACCAATTCTATTAATTTTTAGTACATTAAGCGAAGCAAATATTAACGCTGCACCAAATATAAATATATACCCAAAAGATCCAAGCGATCTTGTTACAGAAGAACAGTATGAATACCTTGAGCCAGATTTAGAGACTTATGAAGATAACAATATAGACGAACTAGAAACAGTACCAGTTGAAACCTTAGAAGATGAACCTGAAAATATTGATGATTTTGATGATGAACCAATTATCGATTTTGATTCTGGTTCAGAATCACCTGATAAAGCGCCTGCAATAGAAGAAGCTGAAAAAAATAATAATCCTCCCTATGGTGGAGCTATAAATATCTATCCTACTACAAGAATAAAAACAAATGGTAAAACTAAAACAGTAGAAGTTCAAGTTTTTAAAGGAAATGGTAAGAAGGTATATGAAACGGTTAAGAATTGTCATATGGCTAATAAATATCACCCAGTGACTAAAACTTTCTATAATAAAAATTCTTTCCCCGTATTCCCTGGTAAATCTTTTACAGTTTCATCTAAATATTGGAAGTCGTCTAAATCAACGGTTTGGAATCAAATAAAAGGTGATGTAAAAAAAGCTGTGACTTCTGATTTCAATTATTCTAAATTATTTAATCAAAAGCAGATTAATCAAATAAAAAATGGAAAATTCCCTGATGACTTTAGATTACATCACCATGAGAAATCAGGAAATTTCCAATTAGTTCATAAAAATTCACATGATAAAACTGGCCATACCGGCGGCAAATCTATTTGGGGTAGCTGGTAAACAAATAATAAGATAGAAAATATCCGCCTTTATTTTTATAAAATTATGAATATTTACCTAATTAAAAGATAAGCCCCTCTCACCTAAGAGAAGGGCTTTTGTGTGGAGCCTAAGCTGTACAACTATTTTATATCCATCCACATTACTTTATGCGGATTTTTTGCTTTGGATAGATTTTATCAATATTTTTAATACTTGGATTTAACTTTTTGATTGCTGCAACGGTTGTACTGATATTTCTTAGCAATCTTAGTTACATTGTCTCCACTTACAACCGTATGATATAGCTTAGTGTTGTTTACACTGCCAGTTGTTTCGTACTTTAATGTTTGTCCTACATAAATTTTATTCGGGTCCTTAATGCCATTTAATTCTTGGAGACGTTTAACAGAAGTACCCCATTTAGATGCTAGTTTACTTAATGCATCCCCACTTTTCACCTTGTATATCTTAGTCACTTTTTTAGTTGAGCTTGTAGCTGGTTTGGCAGCATTTTCTTTTTTTATCTGAAGAAAACTTTAACTTTTGGCCAGCTCTAATTAAATTTGCATTTTCAATATTGTTCCAATTGGCTAGAACTTTGACAGACACATTAAAATCAGCCGCAATCTCCGAAAGAGTTCTCCAATTACAACCGTGTATGTCCCATCACTATTCTTTTTCCGTTTACTTGGTGTTGATGGTTTTGTAACAATTTCACTACCTACCTTTGTTTCCTCTGGAGCAACAACTTTCACATCTAACCAATGACCAGGTTCTTTTTTAATATCATTTCGGTCAATCACTACACCAGCAACTTTGACATCATTTTCATACTAGCGCATATGAATAAAATCAGCAACATGGCCGCGACTCCATGCATATGTTTGCCAGTAATAATCCACGTTTCCTTTCACCACTTGCATTACATTGTAAGAACCGTATACTCCAACCTTGTAATCCTTCAATGCTGATTTAATACCTTCCACAAACTCTAAAATTTTGCTCAAATGACTAGACTGAGCATCGAAGTCTACAGCAAAGTAAATAGCTGTCCCTTCTGGCTGTCCAACTGTTTTTGCAAAACCCTCAGCTTCTTTCGCATGAGAAATTCCCTGCTCCTTGCTAAGAAATTGAATTCCATTATTACTTTTCTGAAAAATACTAATCAGCTTTCTGATGATATGTTGTTGTGGTAACTTTATTTTATCAGAAGTGGTCCTTATTTTTATTGAAAAAAAAAACAAAGCCGTGAAATTTTACTTTTCGTAAAATTTCACGGCTTTTTCGTCTAAAAGGAGGGTTTTGTCCCAGCCTCTTTTTATGTGTATCGTTTATAAAGTTCCAATTACTTTCCCGACTTACATTTCCTCCGACTTTGATTAGATTAATAGTCTAAGAATTCTTCTTTCACCTTTTTATCAAAGGGTTGGGTTGGGTTGGGTTTGCTTATAATGTTCTTCACAATACCAATGTTTTACTCTGCTTTATCCTACAATTTAAAAGGATGTAGGTTTTGCACACCTCTTACCTTACAAGCTATACCTTCACATCTTTCTTCAAACTCCCTATCTACAATGATTCAGCTCTTGGCATATATCTTCCTTTTTTAATGTCTGAAATATAACTTCTGAATAATCCATTTTTTCTGAAAAGTTAATCTGCTGAAGAAATGGAGAGAATGAAAGGGAAAGGTTACGAGCAAAGAGATATACCTTAAAAAACCTTTTTTAAAGATAATATATGTAATGTTCTGTTCGAAAAAATACGTATGAATTACATGAAAGAAATGTTAATAAGCATAATTCTTCACTTTATGCTTTTGCAAGAATACTAAGAAAATATTGTCTCCCTTCTTTACCTATCCATTCAACAAGACACACACATGCTGACTTATAAATGGAAGCTGGTGCAGATATGAGTTACATTCAAAAAAGACTTGACATGGAAGTATAAGTATTACATCTGATGTGAATTCTCATATTAGTAAAAAATCGAAGAAGAAAGAATGAAAAATCAAGAGGAGCATAGGAAAAATGTTCTTAATTAATTCAACGAAAAAAATTGGACAGTTATCGGCCAGTTCTTAAAAATAAAGTATTATTGTTAATTTGCCCGAAATAGAAAAAAGCCCTGATAATTGATATACCAAGGCTTCCCTCTATTAATACATTTCCATGTATTGATCTCTCTCCCAAGGATGGACTTGGGTGCGGAACATGTCCCATTCAATCTCTTTTGCCTCAACAAAGTGAACAAGGATGTGCTCGCCTAGTGCGTCGATCATTGTTTCATTTTGTTTTAATTCTTCTAATGCATGGGCTAGGGTTGATGGTAAGTCAACAATGCCTTCTGCAATTCTTTCTTCTTTGCTCATGATGTAGATATTTCTATCTACAGGAGCTGGAGGAGTCAATTGGTTGGCAATTCCGTCAAGTCCTGCTTTAAGTAAAGCTGCCATAGCTAAGTATGGATTTGCTGCTGGGTCCACGCTACGTACTTCTACACGAGTGCTTAGGCCACGTGATGCTGGAATACGCATTAATGGGGAACGATTTCGAGCAGACCATGCTACATAGCAAGGTGCCTCATAGCCAGGAACTAGGCGTTTATATGAGTTTACAGTCGGGTTAGTAATAGCTGTAAAGCTAGTAGCATGCTTACCGATGCCGGCAATAAATTGAAGTGCTGTATCGCTTAATTCTAACTCACCTTTTGGATCGTAGAAAACATTCTCGCCGTTTTTGAATAAGGAAAGGTTGCAGTGCATCCCTGATCCGTTCACGCCAAATAATGGTTTTGGCATAAATGTTGCATGTAGACCATGCTTACGAGCAATTGTTTTTACTACTAATTTGAATGTTTGAATTTGGTCACATGCTGTAATTGCATCTGCATATTTAAAATCAATTTCATGCTGACCAGGTGCTACTTCATGGTGAGAAGCTTCAATTTCAAAGCCCATTTCTTCTAATTCTAATACGATATCACGACGACAGTTTTCCCCTAAATCTGTAGGTGCTAAATCAAAGTAACCACCATTATCGTTAAGCTCTAGAGATGGTGCGCCTTTTTCATCCAATTTGAATAAGAAAAATTCTGGCTCAGGTCCAAGATTAAAGTCAGTGAATCCTAAGTCTTCCATCTCTTTTAATATTCTTCTTAGATTATTACGAGGATCGCCTTCAAATGGTGTTCCATCTGGGTTGTAGATATCACAAATCAAACGTGCAACTTTCCCTTTTTCAGCTGTCCAAGGGAAAACGACCCAAGTATTTAGATCAGGATATAGATACATATCTGATTCTTCAATACGAACAAATCCTTCGATAGAGGAACCATCAAACATCATTTTGTTATCCAATGCCTTATCTAGCTGGCTGATTGGAATCTCCACATTCTTGATTGTTCCTAAGATATCCGTAAATTGTAAGCGGATAAATTTTACGTTACTTTCACTTGCAAACTTTCTAATGTCATCTTTAGTGTAATTTTTAGCCACGACTATTCCTCCACTCCCTACTTTTCTTCTTATCTATTTTTGAAAATAACGAGACATGTCTCCTTGTCTCATAGAGGGACGATGAGTATTATTAAAGCGACCTGCATTTAATAATTCTTTGCGCAATAATTTGCGTAAATCCTCATCCGATAATTCTCTGCGTGCTTTTTCTGCTTCTTTCTTCACTTCATCTGTCAGCACTTGTTTTTCTTGAACAGAGAAAATTTGTTTAATTCCAGCAAGGTTTACTCCTTGATCAATTAGATCTTTAATCTCCAATAATTTATCAATATCCGATAATGAAAAAAGTCTTCTATTGCCATCTGATCTTGCTGGAGCCACTAATTCGTGTTCTTCATAGTAACGAATTTGTCGAGCAGACAGCTCTGTTAATTGCATGACAATACTTATTGGAAAAAGAGGCATCGATCGACGAATTTGACTACCAGACATAGCATTCGGCTCCTTTAAATTGATTTAATCCACCTTCATTATATGATTGGGAAAAAAAGATGTCAACTAATGTTACAAATTCTTCCCAATTCATGTGACTGATTACTATATTCAAATAGTAATCAGTTTTTGTTCTAGTAATCGGTTAATCGCGATACATATCGCAATTTTCACATGGGAATAGGTTAATCCCCCTTGTACGTAAGCTACATATGGTGGTCGGATCGGACCATCTGCTGTTAATTCGATGCTTGCCCCTTGAATAAACGTTCCTGCTGCCATAATAACATCATCTTCATAACCTGGCATGTAATTTGGATATGCCGTCACATGGGAGTTTATTGGCGATGCATATTGAATGGCTTGGCAAAAAGCAATCATTTTGTCTTTATCATCAAACTGAACAGACTGAATAAGGTCTGTTCTCTTTGTATTCCAGCTAGGAGAGGAATTCATTCCTAATCGCTCTAGCATTGCTGCTGTGAAAATAGCTCCTTTTAAGCTTTGTCCAACAACATGTGGAGCAAGGAAAAAACCTTGGTACATTTCTTGAAGGCTATAAAGAGAAGCACCCGCTTCAGCTCCGATTCCAGGGGAAGTCATTCGATAAGAACATGCTTTTACAAACTCCTCTTTCCCAACAATATATCCACCCGTTTTCGCTATTCCGCCACCTGGATTTTTAATTAACGATCCAGCCATTAAATCTGCACCAACATGGCATGGCTCGAGATCTTCTACGAACTCTCCATAGCAATTATCAACAAATACAACGACATCTTCTTTAATCTCTTTTACAAAGGCAATCATTTTCTCAATCTCCGCAATTGGAAAAGAAGGTCTTGTTGCATACCCTTTGGAGCGTTGTATGCCAATCATTTTTGTATTTGCATGAATGGATGTAGCAATTTTTTCATAATCAGGCTGCCCGTTTGGAAGCAATTCCACACTGTTATAGCCAATATTAAACTCACGTAGAGATCCTATGCCTTCGCCTCTAATTCCTACGATTTCTTCTAATGTATCATATGGTTTACCTGTAATATACAGAAGTTCATCGCCAGGCCGCAAGATCCCAAACAGCGCTGTGCTAATAGCATGTGTTCCAGAAATAATTTGTGGTCGCACCAAACCAGCTTCCCCACCAAATACTTCTGCATAAATGCTTTCTAACGTGTCACGGCCATTATCATCATATCCATAGCCAGTTGATGGGATAAAGTGGGATTCACTTACCCGGTGATTTTGAAAGCTTGATAAGACACGAAATTGATTGGTATCGATTCTTTTATCAATAGCTTGATGGACTTCTTTAATTTGTTCTTCCACTTCATTTACTAACGTTTCTAGCTGTGTTCCATATGTTAACTGCTTATACATCTATTTCTCCCATTCCTCTACTTCTATCGGCTTTTTATATTTTAAAATAGCATGTTCTTTTAAGGCATACCCTTTACATAAATAGGTTTGTGTTTCTTCATCAAAAATTAAGCTCCGAAGTACTGTCTCATTTTTAAGCTGTGACAATAATTTACCATTATTGCTTTCAACCGTTGTTTCATAATATTCCATGTTTTCAATCATGATTTGTTCAATCGTTTGCTTCAGCCTTTCCCTGTCTTCCTTATCAAAAGCGCTAATTAAAATGCTTTCTGTCTTTGATGTTGGCACAAATTTCGAATGCACCAAATCTTTTTTATTATAGACAGTTAAATGTGGAATCGCAGGTATTTCCAAATCTTCTAGTAATTTATGTACTGTTTCCTCATGCTGATAATATTCCTCATTTGAGCTATCCACAATATGAAGCAATAAGTCTGCTTCGCGTACCTCTTCTAAGGTAGACCGGAATGCGGCAACTAATGTTGTTGGCAAATCTTGAATAAATCCTACTGTATCCGTAATAAGTGCCGAAAAGCCACTTGGCAAAATCAATTTTCTAGTCATTGGATCTAATGTTGCAAACAAGATATCTTCTTCAAATGAATCTGCTTCTGAGAGACGATTAAACAAAGTAGATTTTCCTGCGTTCGTATAACCAACTAATGCGATTTGGAAGGCTCTATTTTTCTTCCGTCTTTCACGATAGCGATCTCTATGTTCGACAATAACGCTTAATTGGCTTTTAATATCATCAATTCTTCGTCTAATATGTCTTCGATCTGACTCAAGCTTCGTTTCACCAGGCCCTCTTGTCCCAATCCCTGCGCCAAGTCTGGATAATTGGAGACCTTGTCCACCTAATCGCGGCAAAAGGTATTGCAATTGGGCTAGCTCTACTTGAAGCTTCCCTTCTTTTGATCTTGCCCTCGATGCAAATATATCTAGAATAAGCTGGGTGCGGTCAATGATTCTTGCATCCAAATTCTTTGATACATTGCGAACCTGACTTGGTGATAATTCATCATTAAAAATGATTAAGTCTGCTTCTAATTCTTCTGCAAGAGTTTCTAATTCTTCTACTTTCCCTTTGCCAATATAGGTAGAAGGATGAATTCTTTCTCGCATTTGCGTTAATGTTGCAACTACTTGTCCATTCGCTGTTTTCGTTAAATTTGCAAGTTCTTCCATTGAATATTCAAATCTGGCAGCGTCATTTTGTGTTTCACAACCAACCAGGATTACTTTTTCTTTATCAACTTTGGTTTCTTTCAACTATGTAACCCTTCTTTCCATGCCGAACTTCATCTATTATAGCAAACAAAATCCAATTCATCTATTTGCTCTTTATAAGATTACCCAAATTATAACGAAGTAAAAATGAATTTGAAAAAGAATGTAAAAAAGCTATTCCAAAAAGTAAACAACTCTTTTAAGAATAGCCTATAAACCTTATTTTTCATTAGAGTCTAACAGTAAATCATTACTTCTTATTGTCATTAGTTCGTATTTATCATAATTACTTTGCATTAATAAGCGCATGGCTTGGGCTCTTATCGATTTCTCGATGATATTGCGGATGTATCGACCATTTGAAAAGCTTTTTGGATGCTGGATATTTCGTACATAGGAAAGATGTTCTTTTAGTTTTTTTTCCGCCTCATGGCTTAATGCATATTCTCTTTCTTTTAGCATACGATCTGCAATCTCCATTAGCTGATCGGTGGAATAATCAGGAAAGTCAATGACAAGGGGGAACCTAGAGTGGAGACCAGGGTTTAAGGATAGAAAAAAATCCATTTCCCTTGAATAGCCTGCCAATATTAAAATAAAGTCATGCTGTTTATCTTCCATATGCTTTACTAATGTATCGATTGCTTCTTTTCCAAAATCCTTCTCTCCGCCTCGCCCTAGCGAATAGGCCTCATCAATAAATAAAATTCCTCCCATTGCTTTTTTTACAAGATCCCTTGTTTTCTGGGCTGTATGTCCGATATATTCGCCAACTAAATCAGCACGCTCTGCTTCAATTAAATGACCTTTTGATAAGACATTCATTTTTTGAAAAAGCTTGCCAATTAGCCTTGCAACCGTTGTTTTCCCTGTACCTGGATTGCCTTTAAACATCATATGCAGTGCCTGTTTCCCCGTTTTCAGACCATTTTCTTCTCGCTTTTTATTGACATAAATCCATGCGTATATCTCTTTTATCATTTTTTTCATTTCATCCATGCCTACAAGGCTTCCTAATTCAGCCTCAATTTCCCTAAGTGCTTCGTGTTCACTTGGAACAGTTCTTTTGATTGACTCAGCTTCTGGCTTTTCCTTTGGAAGAACCTTCTTTTTCTGTGAATTGATTACTACGCTGATCTGTCCATTATTCTTCATCCGGATTGGATGCTCCAAAAGCCACACCTCCTCTTAAAACAAAACGCTAAAAATCTCGCCCATCAAAAGCTTCATTTATGAATTTTTTAAGTATTTTAATCTATTCATACTGTTTGCCACTATTCCCCATTGTTAATGTATATTCAGAACCTCTTCTATTCATTAAACTATTTTAGATTATTTTTTTATCCCCATACAAAGCCTAGTCTGTAACAAGAAATAATCCTATTTTAAACGAATATTTTAGTTGGGTGGATTGGTAAGATAAACCTTAATTTATTTGCTCTTCATGGTAAAATAGAGGGAATTATTTTTAATATTCAAAGATTTATTTTGTATCATAGGGGGGATATAGAAATGGCTAGTATTTTTTTAACTTCAAATGGCTTTTTTACAGAAACAATAAAAGGTGAGTTTTTAGCCACACTTAAAAAACAAAGGATAAATCCGAAAGCTGTCATTATTACTACGGCCTCCACACTTAAAGAAAAAAATAGACTTGCCCTTAAAACGAAAAATGATTTTTTCGAAATGGACATAAAGCATGTCGATTTTATTGATGTTGAAGTGGAAAAGGGAGAAAGACTAAAGGAGTATAATATCATTTATATTAATGGTGGAAACCCCTTTCGCTTACTATATTTTATGAAAAAAGCGGCGCTGACTTGATATTAAGATCATTGTCAAAACAAAATACTATCTTAATAGGAGCAAGTGCTGGTGCGGTTATTTTAGGACCTTCAATCGATGTTGTCCAGCATTTTTCTCCAGAGTTGAATGAGATAGGCTTGAATGACTATACAGCATTATCGTTAACAGATATCGCTATTTTTCCACATTATGATCGAGAAGATGTTTTTAAAGAAGACACTGGGAAGAGCATAGAGGATCGCTTAAGTGAATTTGAAGAATGGAATAATATCTCAGTAACGAGATTAAAGGACGACCAATACATCCTAATAAATAGATAAATTCGAATAATGCGCACACAAAAAAAGCTTGAGGATAATTCCCCAAGCTTTTTTTGTGTGCTACCTTAAATTGCTATGTACCAGTATCCCCGGACAGCTAATCTCCCACTTATCTCGAGAGCGCCTTAAAGTGAGATTAAACACCGATTAGCCACGTTATTGAACTTGTGTACCTTCTAAATCAATTTGTACATTTTTTTGTGGAGCAAATGTAGAAATCGCATGCTTATAAACGAGCTGTTGCTTTCCTTCTGATTCAAATAATACGGTGAAATTATCGAAACCTTTTATAAATCCACGTATTTGGAATCCGTTTAATAAGAATACCGTTACGTTTGTGCCGTCTTTACGCAGTTGATTTAAAAATTGATCTTGAATGTTAACTGATTGCTTCATGAAAATCCTCCTCTTTTCTCTCTACTATTATGTATTCGATTTTATTTTTAGCATTCCTTCTAAATAAGACGAAATTTCCTGTAAATTTTTTGTTATGTCATGTGTTTTGACACTTTCTGTCATATCAAACCATTGTACATTCATTTTGTTGCGAAACCAAGTTAATTGCCTCTTTGCATATCTCCTCGAGTTCTGCTTTAACTCCTCAATTGATTCATCCAAGCTTTGCAGACCATCGAAATACTTATAGATTTCTTTATAACCAATAGCCTGAATGGATTGGCAGTCTCTAATGCCCTTTTCATAGAAGTGCTGAACTTCCTCTAATAAGCCGATATCAAGCATTTGCTCCACTCTTTTATTAATACGCTCATACAAAACACTTCTTTCCATCGTTAAGCCAATTAACGCAGCATCATAAAGTGAGTCCTGCTTCTGTTCTTTTTGAATATCAGACATTTTTCTGCCAGTGACATGAAAGACCTCCAATGCTCGAATCACACGCCTGACATTATGATGGTGAATGGCAGCAGCAGCTTCTGGATCTACTTCTTTCAACATATCATGAATAGTTAGGCTTCCTTCCGTTTGCGCCAATTCTTCTAATTTCGTCCGGAATTCCGTGTCTGTTGCCGTTTCTTGAAACTGATAATCGTATAAAACGGCTTGAATATACAAACCAGTTCCGCCAACAATAAATGGCAATTTACCTCTTGAAGTTATTTCCGTGATTTTTTTTCGAACAAGCTCTTGAAATTGTGCCACAGAAAAACCTTCATCTGGTTCTACAATATCAATTAAATGATGGGGAACCCCTTGCATTTCATCCTTGGATATTTTTGCTGTCGCAATATCCATTCCTCTGTAAATTTGCATGGAATCTCCGCTAATGATTTCCCCGTCGAATTTTTTTGCCAGTTCAATGCTTAGATTGGTCTTCCCTACAGCAGTAGGTCCGATTAATACAACGACTTTTTCCTTTATGGTCAAATGATTCAACTGCCTTTTTCAAACATTTAGCTAAATTTTATGCTATTATAATTATTTTATCACATTCCTGCGTGCAGTTTAACCTGTAAGCATTATTACCCAAACTTTATAAAATATACAATATTTTAATAATCGAGGTTTATTTTTTTCTTACCTGCTGAATAAATATTTATCGTATAAGTATCATTTTGAACAAGCATGTTTATTTCGTCGCTTTGTAAAAATTGGTCTAACGATCGTTTAATAGCACGTGCTATCTCTTCCTTGCTTTTGTCTTTTGTTAGAAAATACGTATAAATATCGATGATTACGTTTTTCTCCGTTGCATTGGTCCTTATTCTTTCTATATTATATTCCTTGCCTAACAAAAATCCTTCATTGAAATAGGGTGATAGTTTTAACCATCTTTCTCTTCGATCAACTATTTGCTTATCATAATAGGAAACTGTCACTGGTGCTTTATGATGATATCCATTTAAAATTTCCTGGACACGCAAAAGTTCTTTTTCCTCTTTTACTAGTTCAATATCGTTAGGAAGCGATACGATCCATCCTATTACTTTTCCTTGATCGGAATAGTCTCCTGGCCAAAGTTTTATCCTTTTCTCGTCTGCCTCTGTTACTATTTTATAGGCTGTTTGGTCCTTGCCTAAAGCTTTTAAATCATAATCCAATTCAACAGTATAAGTAATATCTTTATCCTTCAATATTTGATAAACAAAAGGAATGATTTCCGACTTCTTTTGATAGAGTTCTTCCTTCTCCACGCTAATATAAACTTCAGCTTCCTCAAAATTGACCAAAACAGAAAACCCATCCTCCTGAAATGCTTCTGTTAATTGCGCTTTTATCATTTCGTCCAATTTATTTCCTTTATAAATCATTAATAAATCAGGTCCTTGTTTCGCTTGTGTCTTTTCTACAATGCCGATATTCATTGCCCCGCCGACGAGAAGAAGATGGAAAATGATGAAAGAGTACAATGCAGTCTTTTTAACATTAATCAAACTCCTCTTATATACATCATCAATTGAGAAGGGATATGCTAGGGTCTTCCCTTTCTCCAGTAGCCTGTCCACAAATGAAGCAAGTGAAATTCCGTTTGTTGCCAGTTGCTGCAGAAATGAAAATTGTATTCTCCTAATCTCTCTTATCGATTTTCGAACGATTCTAGCAATCTGCCTTTTATCTAACTGAAAATAGTAATGTAGCAAAAGAATACTCTGATCGATTTTACCAACCGAACTAAAAGAAAATTCAGAAAATAAAGATTCAAACACCGTTCTACTCTTTTTCACCTTCAACTGTTTTAAAATGTAGCGGTATCCTCTTTCTATTACATGAGGGGTATACCACTTTGTCGAAGGCTTTATTAAAAAAGCCTTCACGATTTTAAGTGCCTTTTCTCTATCGCCTGTAAAGAATTCTGTAAATAAAAGCCAATCTTTCACTTGATTGCTTTCGACAAGCTGCAACCCCTTCATAGTACCCCCTCCCTTTAAGAAATGATATCAAGTATCGAACTCTATCTCTTTTCTATTTATATCATAAATTTTTATTTCATAGGGAACATAGTTAAATTGACTTTGAATGTCTTCATGTTGCAGAAAGAAGTGTAGGGATCTGTTTAACTCTTTGACTGTATCTAAGTTTTTTGCCCTATCTTCCTCTGTTGCGTAGGCTAATTCTGTATATATTTCGATTTTCAATTGATCGTCTTCATAGGTTGGATACACATCATAAACTTGATATTTTTGCTCGCCAAACATATAGGCTTCTAATAGAGCTGGAATGATATCCCACATGGCTCTTTCCATTTCTACAACGCCTGCATCAACCTTTCCAAACGAAAAATCCCATTCTAAATCATACTTTTTTATAATATTTTTAATTTCTTCCTTCAAATTCGTTTCTTCTTCTTCTGTTATCGATTCAGAAAAAATCAACTGCCTTGATTCACCATTTTGATCACTTATATAGCTTTGCGTATAATAATAAGGAGTAGAAGTAACTAATTCGAATATTTCTTGTTCCATATCCATCCGTTTATTCTCAGCTTTTTGTTCCTCTGTTAGTTCTACATCAACCACTTGATTAATTTCTTCATATCTTAACTGATAATCCATGTCTCTTTCCTTTAAATAAGATTCGATAATCGAAGTTACCTCTTCCTTATTTTCTATACTCTCTGGTGTGGCCAATTGGACGTAAAGCGTATTATTTTCGACATCTGGATAGGTATAAATATCCGTATACCCTTTTTCTTGAATCTCCTTTCCAAGCTGTAACACGCCTCCTTCCTTATAAACTTTATACACATCAGGGCCTAAACTAACTCTCGTTTTCCCTATGATTTCCTGATTAATAGATCCTCCAACAAATAAAATCAACAAAATGAAGATAATCACGAGTTTCTTTCCCCTACTAGTCCTTGTCTCGATGTATAGATGTTTCTTTTCTAATACTTGATTAACTGGCATCATACTTTTTAGGAGACTTACATCTTTTTTTATTACGTCCTCTATATCATGAATAGATACTAATTTGCCATTATTTGTCCATAAAATAAGAGAAGCGTATATAATTTGTTTTGTCTTTCTAACTGAAATCGGTAAATATTGCGCTATTTTTTTATAAGAAAAACCGTAGTAATATTTTAGTAAAAAAGCAACTCTAGCTTTTTCGTCAAGCAAACCTAGTCGAGTTAATAGAACACTAGAATCGATTGGTTTATAGTTAATGTCATTATTGCGATGATATTTTCTATATTCCTTGATTATTGGTTTTAGAGAAAAACGTTCACGTGAAGGGAAGGACCACGTATCCCTCACTTGATCTAATGTCCGATCTAACAATCGTTCTGCTAGCCCACTATCACCAGTTAATAAGATTGCTAGTAAATACCATTCATCTATATTGTCTTGTATAATTATTTGCTGCTTCCATTGTCTAGGGCGCATGTTCAGAATATGTTCCGCCTTTCTAGTCATTCTCCATATATTACCTATATTTTAAAGGAAATTAGAACCATTGTCATCACCTTCTGTTTGAGGATTCACTTTTGAATAACTATTCAATTTAAATAATTAAGAATAAACACGCTGTATTTTAGCGAGTTATAACAATAAAGATTTTTCTAAACAATAATCAAACATTAAAAAACTGCCTTGATTCTACAAAGCAGTTTTTTAACTTAGAAATTAGGATAATTCCAACATTCTATCCAATGCTAGTTTTGCATTGGATGCAATTGGCTCTTCGACAATTATTCGATTACTTTCAAAATCCTCTTCAATGGATTCTAAGCACCATACAAAATGAGGCAAATCAATCCGATTCATTGTTAAACAAGCACACATATATGGATTGAGGGAAATAATTTCTTTATCTGGGTGTTCTTTGATTATCCGATTGACTAAGTTCATTTCCGTACCAATGGCAAAGGCACTTCCTGGCTCTGCCTTTTCGATTACATCAATAATATAGTTCGTGGAACCAGCTAAATCAGATGCTGCTACCACTTCTCTGCTGCACTCCGGATGGACAATGATTTTCATATGTGGATATTGCTTTCTAACTTGCTCAACATTACTAACGGTAAAGTTCTCATGAACAGAGCAATGCCCTTTCCAGAGTATCACTTTTATGTCTTCTATCGCTCCATCATAAACAAGGTCATTTTTAATTGGATCCCAAATGGCCATCTTTTCTAGAGGGACACCTAAATTAAAGGCTGTATTTCTGCCTAGATGCTGATCGGGCAAAAATAGTAATCTTTCCTTTTGTGTAAAAGCCCAAGACACCATTTTTTCCGCATTGGAGGACGTTACCGTTGCTCCACCATTTTCTCCAACAAATGCTTTAATTGCTGCTGTTGAATTGACATAGGTTAGTGGGATAATTGTATCACCAAACAATTCCTGAAGCTTTGTCCAGGCACGATTTGTTTGATAAATATCGGCCATATCGGCCATCGAACAGCCAGCTCTCATATCTGGCAAGTAGACCTTCTGATTGTCTGTTGTTAAAATATCCGCTGTTTCTGCCATGAAATGAACACCGCAAAAGACAATATACTCTGCTTCTGTGTTCTCCGCCGCAACTTGTGCTAACTTTAAGCTATCCCCTGCGGCATCTGAAAATTGAATGACTTCATCCTTTTGATAATGATGTCCTGGAATAAATAGTTTTTTGCCTAAGCGCTGCTTGATACTTTCTACTCGTTCTTCCAATTCTGCGCTTGTCATTGCTAAGTATTTTTCAGGTATCGTATTTGATGCTTGTAACCCCTCTAAAATATTCATTTCCCTCTCCCCTTTTTTCCTTTAATGAATACTTACTTTTACACTAATATCTAAAGCTTTCACAGAATGCGTTAAGAAACCCAATGAAATATAGTCCACTCCACAATTATGATAAGAAGCAAGATTATCTAGAGTAATTCCTCCTGACGCTTCTGTCGTCACAGTTTCTGGAACATGAGGAATCCATTCGACGATTTCTTCTGGCTTTCGATTGTCAAACATAATAACATCAGCGCCAGCTGCAAGTGCTTCTAGCATTTGTTCCTTTGTTTCTGTTTCCACTTCTACTTTTACCATGTGACCAATCGACTTTTTAACTGCCTGCACTGCATTGGCGATGGAACCAGCAAATGCAATATGATTATCTTTGATCATCACAGCATCATACAGTCCAAAGCGGTGATTATGTCCTCCACCAACCGTTACTGCATATTTTTCCAGCATCCGTAATCCTGGTGTCGTTTTTCTCGTATCACAGATTTTCGTATAGCCGCTATTTAATGTATCAACTGCTTCACGTGTTTTTGTGGCAATCCCACTCATTCTTTGCACAAGGTTTAAAATAACACGCTCCCCTTTTAATAGATCTCTAATATTCCCTTTTGCTGTCGCCAGCTTTTGACCTGCTTCGATTCGATCTCCATCATGGACAAGCAAAGTTACTTCTATTGCTTGGTTTAAAACATTGTATCCAGCCTGAATTATCTCTTCCCCGCAAAAAATCCCATTATCTTTCGATAGAAAAACAATTTCCCCTTGCTGCTCTTTCGGAAATATGGCATCTGTCGTCACATCACGTTCGCCGATATCTTCAATAAAAAAATCTTCCAGTTGTTTCTGCAATTTTAATTGGTTCATTCTGATTCTCCTTTGTACGTGCTCTTTTCAGACTGACTTTTTCCTTTATCCATTCATCCCTTTCCATAGGATAGTCTGAACGGAAATGCCCTCCTCTGCTTTCTTTTCTTTCCAATGCAGATTTTGTAATAAGATACGCAGTCAAAAGCATAAAGTATTTCTCTATCTCTTCGATTGATTTATTATCAAAAGAGATTTTCTCATAATCCCCTATTCCGAAATCTTCTAGCCACTGCAATTGCATACGCAAGTTTACTTCATTACGGACAATTCCTACATTTTCCATCATTCGTTTTTGGATTTCTTCTTTTTCTGGGAAAATTGGATAGATACCTGAATTCCTTTCTTTGTTATCTATTTGGGTATCCAGCTGTTTTATTTTTGGCGATTGATGAAGGAGCGTTGCTAGATTTTTTCCCATATATAATCCTTCTAAGAGAGAATTGCTGGCAAGGCGGTTGGCTCCATGAAATCCCGTGCAAGCTGCTTCTCCAATTGCATAAAGATTTTGTACAGATGTTCTTCCATAAAGGTCTGTGTCAATGCCGCCCATTAAAAAATGGCTACCTGGCGCAACTGGAAGTAATCCTTTTTGTAAATCAATGCCTTGCTCTACACACATTTTAGTTATCGAAGGAAATCTTTCTTGAAAATTAGCTATCATGGAGATATCTAAATAAACTGTTTCCCCTTTCGATAAATATTGATAGATGGTTTGGGAAACAATATGGCGTGGTGCTAAGTCTTTATATGGATGAATTTGTTCCATCACATACTCTCCCGAAGCTGTAACTAATCTTGCTCCATCTCCTCTGACCGCTTCTGAAATCAGCCCAATCGTTTTTCCATTTACATAGAGTAGTGTAGGGTGAAACTGTACAAACTCCATATCGCTGATGCTGGCCCCAGCTAAATAAGCAAGCGCAATTCCATCTCCTGTAATAGTGGAAGCACTACTCGTATAGGTGTAAAGCTTCCCACATCCACCTGTTGCAATAACCGTATGAGCGCTATAGAATTCTCGTCGAGTGCCATCTGGCAGTATCCCTTTTGCGCCAATACATTGATTAGTATTAGTATTTACCATTAATTCATAGACAAAAACATTTTCGATGATTTCTATATTATTAGTCTTCGTTTCCGTTAGATATTTCATCACCTGTTTTCCTGTTGAATCGCCACCGCTATGGACAATTCTTTTTTCAGAATGAGCCCCTTCCATTCCTAACGCAAGATTTCCAGTTCTATCCTCATCAAAAGTGCATCCAGCGTGCCATAATTCACTTATTAACCTAGGTGCTGCTCTTGTTATTTCTGCAACTACTTCTGGATTATTATGGAATCGCCCTGCTTCTAACGTATCAAGTGCATGCTTTCTATAATTATCTGATTCTCCCATACTTGCAGCAATTCCACCCTGTGCTAAATAAGAATTGCTCATTTCCGCCTTTGATTTTGTGAGAATAATCACATTCAATTCAGTTGAAAGTTTTTTAGCTAGCTGTAAACTTGCGATTCCACTGCCAATAATCAATACATCTGCGTCCATTTTATACCTCCTGTTTTACAGGTGTCTTGACACCTATCTTTACATAGATTTAAAATTATGACAAGTGTTTTTTTATTAAAAGATTTTTAAATAATTAAGTTCCTATATTTCATAGCAAATGATAAAGCGATAAAATTGCATTCTTTGTCTCCCACAACTTAACCTATTGGAGGAATTTATAATGAAATATTTTGATCATGCAGCTACTACTTCTTTGGATCCTGATGCTGCTTCTACCTATGTGGAAGTTGCTTGCAAATATTTTGGTAATACAAATAGTCTCCATGATATGGGAGACACAGCTAATAAAATCTTAGAGAATTGCCGAGACGAATGGGGAAAATTAATTAACGTTGATAAAAATGGGGTTTATTTTACAAGTGGCGGTTCGGAAAGTAACTTTCTTACCTTGCACAGCTTGCTATTGGCGTCAAAAAAGAACGGAAAACACCTCATTACATCAATAGCAGAGCATGCTTCCATTCATAGTACAATGCAAGCTTTAGCAGATAAAGGCTATGAAATTACCTATCTACCTTTATTGGAAACTGGTGTAATCGATATAGAATTGCTAGAGGAATCCATTCGACCTGACACCATTCTTGTTTCCATTCAGCATGTGAATTCTGAAATTGGCGCTATCCAACCAATAAAAGAAATCGGTGTGATATGTAAAAAGCATGACGTCCTTTTTCATAGTGATATGGTGCAAAGTATTGGGAAATTAGATGTTAAGGAAGTAACTCCCTTTGTTGATGCCTTGTCCATCTCTAGCCATAAATTTTATGGACCAAAAGGGGTCGGTGTAGCCTATATTAACCCGAATACACCTTGGATGCCATTATTAGCGAATGGTAGTCATGAAAACGGCTTTCGTTCCGGCACAATAAATACAGCTGGGATTGCGAGTATGACAGTTGCTGCGCAAAAGGCGTGTTCGACGATTTCGGAGAACGAAACAAAGCTTTCTCAGCTACGCAATTTATTTACAGAGATGATAACGAAAGAGTCTGTTACTATTTTTGAATGCAAGGAACAATACCCAGGAATTATCGGATTGAGGGTTAAAGGATTGGAAGGCCAATGGCTTATGCTTGAATGCAATCGTCGTGGATTCGCCATTTCAACGGGAAGCGCATGTCAGATTGGAAAACAGGCTCCTTCTAAAACAATGAAGGCGTTGGCTCTGCCAGATGGAGAGGCAAAAGAATTTATTCGGATTTCGATGGGAAGAAATAACACGGAAGAAGATGTAATTGATTTGGTAAATGTAATAAATGAGATAGTTTAAAATTTATTAGAATAAACATCAAAAAATGCTGAACCTATCTTTAGTAATAAATAATAAATGTTGAAAGCCTTATTTTGCGGATTTAATAAGGCTTTCAACCTTCAATTTGTATGAGGTTATGAGAGTTTCTTAATCATGATATAGTCAATTTGCTCTTCATCCCCCATATAAAAAGAATGAGCACCAGTTTGAACGAATCCATTTTTTCGATAAAAACCTATAGCATTTTCATTTTTTTCCCATACACCTAGCCAGATCTTCCTTTTAGATTCTTTCTTAGCAATTTCAATAGCTTTATTTAATAGAAATTGCCCGAGTCCATGTTTTTGAAAATTGCTCTTTATATAGATTCTTTCTATTTCAAGTGAGTCTTCCCCCATTTTTTCAGATTGTGCATCCTTCATATTTACCTTTAAATATCCAGCTAGTTCGCTATTTAAATAGACAAAATAGAATTGTGAAGAAATATCGGATAATTCCTTTTCTAGTTGTTCCAAGTTAAAGGCTTTTTCCAAATAGTCCTTCATGTTTTCTGTTGAATTTTGATTTTTGAAAGTCTCATCAAATGTTTCATAACTTATATCTTGCAGTTTATGTATATCGGAGAATGTACATTCTTTAATATGAATAGTCATTTAACTTTTCACTCCTTGATTATCAATAATTCCGCTTATTTCCTTGCTTCACGTACTCCCAGTCCTTTTCAATATTTTTTCTTACTCGTTGAAGAAAGTTAAACATGACTTCAACCTCTGACTCGGAAAAACCCGTTAAAGCAACTTCATTTGAATACTCATTTTCTTTTTTTATAAAAGGATAAACGTTTCCCCCTTTCTCTGTTGGAAAGAGTTTTTTTATTTTTTTGTTATGTTGATCACCTTTTTTTTCAATAAATCCATTAATCTCCAATTTCTTTATAGCTCTTGCAGCCGTTGTTCGATCTACTTTAATCATCTCTGATAATTTTTCTTGAATGATTCCAGGGTTTTCATATATTCTCACAAGGTATAAATACTGCCCCTTAGTGAGATTATGTTCTTTAAATTCGATATTGCTTATTGAATCTAATGCTCTTCCAATCATACCAATCTCACGAAGAATTTCTTTCATCCTTTCACCCACTCCTGTTTATATTGTTGTATTTGCAACAATATTCAAAATTAAAGATAACCTATTTTTGTTGAAATTGCAATCAAAATATACGGACATAGCATTTTTTTATGCTAATTTACTTTGCAATCTATTTTGGAAAAAATTCTTATTATTTTATGAATAACCGGTGATTGCTTCAATCCCATTGCCTTTCACCAATATTTTAATTTCCAAATACAATTGAAAATAACCTTCAAAATAATCAGATACGCTTACATAAAACTCTTGAAAAAATGTCATATTAATTAAGTAAAGGGGAAAAAACTTCTAATTTAGTGTCTCAATTTAAAAAGTTTGGAGGGTTTTTTATGAAAAAGAATAGCCATCATGTGGAACTTACCACTGCAGAAATAGCAAACCTTTGGACTCAATACATGAACGATTCCTTATCTATTTGCATCCTTACCCATTCAATCGAAAAGGCTGAAGACAAAGATATTAAAGAGATTCTTCTATTTGCCCTTAAACTTGCCGAATCTCATATCGTAAAAATTACAAATTTTTTTAATCAAGAGAACTTTCCCATCCCCAAGGACTTTATATTGGAGGAAGATGTAAATTTAAATGCGCCTTCCATATTTACAGATGTTTTTATTATTGCATATTTACACGTGATGGCATTACTAGGTTTAACAGGATATGCTGGAGCGGTTGCATCTTCTTCAAGGGAAGACCAATTAGATTACTTTATAAAATGTAATAATGAAACAATGGAGTTACATAAACAAATCGTTGACGTTATGCTAAATAAAGGATTATATAGTAAAACTTCTAGAATCAATAGACCAAATCAAGTTGACTTTGTTGATGATCAGAATTATTTAGCAGGCTGGTTTGGAATAAAACGGCCTTTAAGTGTTATTGAAATAAGTGGAATGAGCTTTAACATGAAAAAGGATGTAGTAAAAACGGTTTTGGAATTAGGTTTTGCTCAAGTATGTCAAACAAAGGAAATACAAAAATATTTTGAACGTGGAAAGAAAATTTGTTTAAATCACTTCACTATTTTTAATAATATGCTGACAAAGGAAGATTTATCTTCTCCAAAAACATGGGTTTCGGAAGTAACGAACTCCACTGTTTCTCCTTTTTCCGATAAATTAATGCTCTATCATATTGTTACATTAGTTTCCGCTGCTGTTGGCTATTATGGAGCTGGTTTAGCCGTTTCCCAACGGAGAGATATAGCAGCTGAATACGCTAGATTTATCGCTGAAGTAGGTCTGTACGCGGAAGATGGATGTGAGTTATTAATAAAGCATGGATGGTTAGAACAACCCCCTTTAGCTGATAACAGAGAAGATTTAGCAAATAAGAAGTAATGAGTAGCCTATGCGAAAAGGATTAGTTTTAGAAAATATACTATGGAGCATAGCATTACCAGGTTTTGCTCAATTACTTAACAAAAGTTATCTAAAAGGATTCTTCTTTATCGGTCTTGAGTTTGTGATAAATATTAAAGCAAACTTTAATCAGACCATATTACTAAGTTTTCATGGAAGAATTCAAGAAGCAATTGGAATCACGAATTTTCAGTGGCTAATGTTTTATCCTTGCTTCTATTTCTTTGCAATGTGGGATGCATGCAAGGAATGTGGAGCAAAATTACCCCTATTCGCGTCTCTTCCGTTCGTCTTCTCTGCGTATTTTGTAACAGTAGGATTAATACTATCACCAGAGCTCAAACTTTTCGGAAAACTATTAGGACCTGTATGGCTGCCAATGTTATTTGTCATACCAGGTGTCTGCATTGGATTTTTACTAAAAAAAATCTTATCTACTTTCACTTAAATAAATACCAAAATGATGGTATTTTTTTGTTTTCTTATTTCTAACTTATTATTTTTTCTAATAATTGTCGAAATTTGTTTTTCGTTTCTGGATGATAGGTAATGATTTCTTGAAAAGCATATGCCAACAACTCGAACTCTCCCATTTTATCTACTTGTTTAAATCCTTTTCTTTCAAAAAATATTTTGTCTGGTAACCAGCTTTTTTTACTGGTTACCAATACAACTCCATCAAGATTTAATGCTTGGGCATCTTTCATACATTCCTCTAGAAGGATACTACCAAAGCCTTTCTCTTTACTCTGTCCAACTATCCAGAAACAATGGATCACCATATATTCCATTGCATCGATTGCTCTCCACGTAAATTTGCCAGGAATGTATTCAATAAACCCTCTTTGCCGTCCATTTTCTTGCATAATTTTCACTTTTAATCCTTCTTTAAATCGTTCCTTCAGCCATGCTAGTTTATTTTGATAACCCTCCGCTTACCTTTCCTAAGCCATCCTTTTTCTAGTTCAATACCTTCCCCATAATCACATACGTGGCCTCATGCTCACTAGGAATAAACGGTTCCTTTATGACAATCCATCTCATTTGCTTATATAAATGACGGGCGACTGTATTGTTTACTTGTGTTGTTAATACAGCCGTTTTGTTTTCAACGCCCTTTAACAATTCATGAATAAGCTTTTTTCCATATCCTTTATTTCGATACAACGGATGGACAGCAAATTCAACTACTTCAAAACAATCTTTTAGCCATGTTTCATATTGTTTTTGATTAACCTCTATGGAAAGCAATTCATGATAATACTGTCCAGGTAATGAAGTATATCCATATGCAAATCCTAAGAGTTCCTCTTCAGCTGTAATGATTATATATCCTCTAAATCCTTCATAAGTGGTATGCCTAATCAATCGTTCCTTTATGGACTTATTCCATACTTGTTTATATAATTCTTCCATTTTATTGATGATATTTTCGTTTTTATTTATTGCTAATAGCCGGACCACTTTATTCCCTCCCAAATTTCCTATTAAAGCTTCCTTTTTAAGCCCTCATGTGTTACTTGAAAACCTAATCGTTCATAGAATCTTAAAAGCATCTGGTCTTTGTTTATCTGTCGTAAGTTGGATTAAATGGCAGCCACGGGATTTCGCACGTTGGATTGCCCAGTTGATTAATGCCGTACCTACTCCTTTTCCCCTAGCAGAAGAAGCAATCCTTACTCCTTCGAAAGTAGCTCTCCATCCTCCCTGATGGGTGATATATGGTGTAAAAGTAATTTGCTGCACTCCTACTACTTGATCTTCGACACATGCTACTACTAATTCATTATTGTGGTCTGCAGAAATTGCCTTATATGCCTCGATGTAGCTATCTGGCAATGGTTGTTCATAACGCTCCCGTTTACTCCCTAAAACATCGTCCGCAAGCATTGCAACATTTTGATCTAAATCTTGTTCTGTCGCCATTCTAAACTGTAATTCTTCCATCTGAGTCTCCCCTGTCAAAAAATCAGTTTCCTTAATTTATTTCTTTCTCATTCTGTCCTTACCCCTCGATATCCTCTAAAACGAAATAGATTTCTTGGATAATAGATTGAATTTTCCAATATTAAAAAAAGTATACTAAAAGAGTAAATCGATACAAAATATTTAGAACAAAAAAATAGATCAAATACATTTTCAGTCTATCTTTCTGACCTTTTCCGATATACAGTCAGATTAATGGCATTCAATATGATTGTAACAAGAATAAGGACTGTTGCTGCTACCACCACACCCCTAGTAGTGTCCATAAGTGCGCTCCAATCCTCAATCTTAACGAGATGATAATTATAGATAATCTGAAATAATAAAGAAATCACACAAGCGCTCATGCTAACAAGACCAATTATTAACCGATTTCCCTGATTCTCTCTATTATTTCGCATTAGATTAGCAGCTGGCAATATCCAGGCAATTAAACCAAGCACTAGACTGCCAATATTAAGTAAACCCATCATATTTAGTACCTCCTTTGTTAAATTTGAATCTATACTTGCCAACAATATAAGGAAAAGAGAACGATAACATAAATTAACAATTAATCACAAAGACAATGTAACATCCTGAATTATTCATAGAAAATCATTAATTGGTTACAATCGTTATTCCAATAAGCTTTTTTGTTAAATGTTAATTCACTTGATAAATGAAAAAAGAATCCATTTCTGATAAGGTTAAAACAACGACGA
>NZ_CDRJSZ010000026.1:0-14161 GCF_976954375.1 Niallia sp. Marseille-Q9988
TTCTAATGTTTGAACAAGAATTTCTTGAAACGTCATTTGTAGTGTTCGAAATAAAGTTTTTTCCAATTCTTTTAATGATGGCATTTTTGTGTTACATTGATTCATGAGAGCCTCTCCTTTTCGTAGTGTTCGCCAAATTCTACTTTACAAAAGGAAGCTCTCTTTTTTAATGCTTAATTTTTTCCAGCTACCGCGCTCTCGCTTGGTGGCCTTTTTGTCTAGTTGGAGGACGCGTCCCCCAACTAGACAAAAAGGATATTTATTCTCCCACAAACATTTTACTCATACTATTTTTAAATATAAGATGATAATCCAGACAATTTTGTATTTAAGTTTGTACCAAGAATACTATCATAAAGAGAATTAGGAATAGTTGCTTTTAGTACTTGTGCTTCATCACTAAAGCTTTTCACTATCCTTCTCAATTCAGTTTTAGTTTTACCTAATTTTTTTAATAACAAGATAATCAAAATAAAATAATCAATTAAAAAAGTAAAATCCACATTAGAAATACCAGTTTCAACATTCACATAAGCTTTAACAGCATTTGTAGCATGAGTATTACCAGCAAATCTACAATCAAAAATCACATTATTGTGTGCTACAGAATTTCTTAATTCTTTTAAACAAAAAATAATATTTTGCACTAATGTTCCATCAGTAACCATTGAACCGTGAGTTAATTTTAAATTTTGACAATTTTTTATTTTGATTGTCTGATTTAAACATTTTAAAAATAAACCAAAATTCCCCATATCAAGAATCTCAAAAAGTGCCCATAAAGGCATAGAATCTCCATTATGTAAGAAATGAGTGACTATTTCATTTTTAGAATATTTATAACTCATTTCATTATCTATTTTAGACCTCAATTTTAAACGATCTTTCATTTTTATATTATAATTCCGAGAACCGACCGGCTCAGATTTATAATCATCTAAAAAATTTTTAAAAGCGTACTCAATATCTAAATTATTTTGTTTAGAAAAGAATGCTAATGTATCAATTGTATAATTTTTCAAAGCTGTTTCTATAGTCATAATAGGCGAATAAAATAAAGCTTTTAAATTCATATCAAAAGTATATACAGCTAATAACTGATTAAAGTCTGTATAAGCAATCGGGTTACCCGAATTTTTTATAAAGCGATATCCTTTATATCCATGATAGTATCCCATACTTAATAATTCTTTTTTTTGTTTACTACCATTAATATTAATATGTTTATTATCTCTTAAATGACGCATTAATGCGTCTGTTTGCTTACCTTCAGATTTTCTCAAAACACCATAACCTTTCAAATAATATAGTATTTTAATTTTACATTTTTATATATAAAATAAGGGACATTTTATATATAAAAATAAAAAATACTTTGCTTCATTTAAAGATACAATAAAATATATTAGTTTTATATTGCTAAAATATAAAAAATGAAATTATTTTTCTATATTAATTTGAAGAATTTTTCTTGCTTGTTCAATATCCATCTTCAATATTTTTTCTTTATTTTTCACTACATCTTCCTTAAAATAAGCAATCAATTTAATTGCTTCTTCTTCCCCATCAATCTCTAAATATTTCTCAATTAGTCCACCAACTTGAATCAACCGTCTCGTTCTTTCCTTTCGCTCCTTTTGTCTTACTTGATTCGCCAAACGTTGCTTCTCCAGTTGCATTTTCTTAATTTTTTCTTCTAAATCTATTAATCTCTCTTCTTCTGTTCTTCGAGCCAACGCTCTCACTCCCTACCCTCATATTTTCTCTATTATATCCCAAAGTCATGGGCGAAAACTAATTACAGAATGATTCCTCACATTAGTTCGTGGTATAATGACCCCAACGAACTAATGTGGGGAAGGGCGCACTTATACAAACTTCGTTTGTGTGCGGTTGCTTCGCAACGGAAAAGCATATTCGCCTATCAGCGAATACCAAAATCAAAAGCATTCATTCGCACATCTGCGAATGAGTATCCGCCAAATGGCGAATACAAAAAACAATCGTAAGCTATTTATTATTCCAAGTTGGAATTTCCCCAACTCGTTTAATAAATCCTTACGAAACCATAATAAAAACTTTCCCACCTTTCGGTACGAACTTTTTTATTACGGTCATGAAAACCTAAAACATAAAAATCCCAAAACCTTAAAATCAAAATACATAAAATCCAAAAGAGAAAGGAGGAAAAAAGAATATGGCTATCTATCATTTCTCCGCCCAAATGATTTCACGAGGAAAAGGGCAATCCGCAGTTGCTTCTGCTTCTTATCGTTCAGGCGAAAAGTTACGTGATGAACTATCCGAACAAACCAAATATTATAAAAGAGAAGTGCAACCAGAAAACCATATTCTTGCCCCTTCTCATGCCCCATCATGGGTTCGAAATAGAGAGTTTCTTTGGAATGAAGTGGAAAAAAGCGAAACAAGAAAAAATTCTCAACTAGCAAGAGAAATTAATATTGCTTTACCAAAAGAACTATCTAATGAACAGCAAACCGAATTAATTAAAGGATATGTTCAAGAACAATTTGTAGATAAAGGCATGATTGCCGATATTGCCATTCATCGAGATGATAAAGAAAATCCTCACGCTCATGTTATGTTGACCACTAGAGAAATTTCAGAAGATGGTTTCACTACAAAGAATCGTGATTGGAATAAAAAAGAACTACTGGAACAATGGAGAGAGCAATGGTCTGAACATGCCAACAAGGCACTTGAAAAAGAAAATATTCAAGAACAGATTACCCATAAATCTCATGAAGATCGTGGACTTGAGATTTTACCTACTATTCACTTAGGACATGTAGCTTCTGATATGGAGAAAAAGGGAATCGAAACAGATCGCGGAAATATTAACCGTGAAGTAAAACAACACAATGCTATTGTTTATGACTTAGGCTTAATGACAGGGTAGCTGCTCTAGTCCGCAGGATTATTTCCAATAATAGTAAGTGGACGTTTTTTGTCATTTTATACTGTGTTCTTGAACCTCGCTATATCCAAAATTATACTGAATATTGTATAAATTTAGCGAGATGAGGGAGAAAATTGAAAAGAAATTGGAATGAAGAAGAACTATTAGAGCATTTTATGTTATTGCCAAACGAACGTCATTTAGTATTGAGCAAGAAGTCAAACGCAAATCGTTTAGGATTTGCGGTCCTTCTTAAATATTTTCAACAGGAAGCTCGTTTTCCAAATAAGAAACAAGATGTACCCAAAGATATTGTACAGCATCTAGCGAATCAAATAGATGCGTCTATTGAAGATTTTTTCAAGCATTATGGTTGGGGTGGAAAAGAAAGAAGTTATACTGATCATCGGAAAGCAATACGAAATCTTTTTGGGTTTCGAGAACTTACTGCAAAGGATAATGACCTTTTGGTAAAATGGCTTGAAGAACAAGTTCAGTTTACACATGATATTGATGATTTAAAAAATCATGCGTATAACCTATTTCGTAAATGGAAAGTCGAACCTCCTTCTACAGGAAGTTTAATGCGAATGATTCATTCTACCATAGATACTTTTGAGAGAAATATATATCAATCGACTTTTCAGCAGTTATCTTCTAATACTTGTTCTCGATTAGACGCCTTATTGGAAAATCATTTAGATGAGGATTCGGAAGTAAAAGAAACATTTCATGAGGAAATAGAATCTGATATTGCCACTTTTCGGCATCTTTTATCTTCACCACGTAAACCAAGTGTAAGTACCATGGAAACGGAATTGAAAAAATTGTTAGCTATCCGGCATCTAGAAATCCCTCCAAAACTATTTCATCAATTACCACCGAAATTAGAAAAGAAATATCGGCTTCGCGCAGCTACGGAAACGGTAACAGAATTACGTGCGCATCCTGCCCACATTCGGTATACCCTGCTAGCCATCTTATTTTCGCATCAACATGGGGAAGTTATTGATTCTCTTGCAGATATATTGGATGAAATTACGCTTAAGATAAGGAATAAGGCTAAAAATACCACTCGAAAAGAAGCAGTAGAAGAATTTGAAAGAGTGAAAGGGAAAAATAAACATATTATAAATTTATTGAAGGCGACCGTGGATCATCCAGAAGGAGTCATTCAAGATACGCTGTTTCCTATTGTCAACGCTTCTACAATCCGAAATATTATAAAAGAGATGACGAAAAATAATCGTGAATATAACGAAAGAATCTATACTAAGATGCATACCTCTTATCGGGGATACTATCGACAGGCTTTTACTGAAATACTTATGAATCTTACCTTCCGGTCTAACAATCAATCTCATCAACCGGTGGTTGAAGCCATTCAACTCATTCGAGAATACAAAGAAAGTGGCCAACGTTATTTTGCTGCTGGAGATGAAGTTCCAATTGATGGCGTCATTCAGCCTAAATGGAAAGAAGTAATTATCGAAACAGATAGTCAAGGTGTAGAAAGAGTGAATCGGATCAATTATGAAATTGCAGTGATTCAGTCGCTTCGCACCCAACTTCGTTGCAAAGAAATTTGGATTGAAAATGCTGACCGATATCGTAACCCAGATGAAGATCTTCCTCAAGATTTTGAGGAGTTCAAGGAAGAATACTTTGAAGCATTAAAAATACCATTAGATGTGGAGCCTTTTATCAAAGATATTAAACAGTTGATGAAAGATAAACTTCATATGCTTCATCAAGGATTAGAGGATAAAAGTAATGAAAAGGTGGCGATTTCTGCAAAAAATAATAAAGGATGGATTCGAGTTACTCCACTTGATAAGCAACCAGAACCTCCCCATGTGCTAAGAATTAAACAGGAGATTAAGAATCGTTGGACTGACATTAACCTGTTAGATTTACTAAAAGAAACAGACTTTCATACAGGGTTTACCAAACACTTTAAGACTGCAGCTAATCGAGAAATATTAGATCAAGAAACCATCCAGCGCCGTTTGCTTTTTAGCTTATTTGGATTAGGAACAAATACTGGTTTAAAAGCAGTATCTGCTGGAAATCTCCTCGATAATTATCGGGAACTTCGGTATATTCGTCAAAAATTTATACATAAAGACCATTTAAGAAAAGCCAATGCGGAAGTGACCAATCATATTATTCACCATCGACTAAAAGAAGTATGGGGAGAAGCTACCACTGCTTGTGCTTCCGATTCCAAACATATGGGATATTGGGATCAAAATCTACTGACAGAATGGCATCCTCGCTATAAAAAAAACGGAATCATGATCTATTGGCATACGGATCGAAAATCCGCCTGTATCTATTCTCAGGTTAAGTCTTGTCTTTCTTCCGAAGTAGCTGCGATGATGGAAGGAGTGCTTCGTCACTGTACAGATATGGAAGTTGATCGAAACTATGTCGACACACATGGGCAAAGCGTGGTTGCTTTTGCTTTTAGTCACTTGCTTGGTTTTAAACTAATGCCTCGCTTCAAAAATATCGGTGCTCAAAAATTATATCGACCGGAATCTGGTATGAATGAGGAGTACCCTCATTTACAATCGGTTTTAAGCAAACCCATTAACTGGGACCTTATTCGACAACAGTATGAGCAAATCGTAAAGTTTGCGACTGCCCTACGGTTAGGAACGGCTTCTGCGGAATCCATTTTAAAACGATTTACAAGAGACACCAAACACCCAACTTATTTGGCATTATGTGAGCTAGGAAAAGCGATAAAAACCATTTTCTTATGCGACTATTTACATTCTGAAGAAATTCGAAGAGAAATCCAAGAAGGGTTAAACACGGTGGAGCAGTGGAATTCTGTTACTACCTATATTTTTTATGGGAAAAATAGTGAAATGCGGTCCAATTCATTTGAAGATCAAGAAGTATCGGCGTTATCGCTTCAGTTGCTTCAAAACTGTTTAGTCTATATGAATACCTTAATGGTACAAGAAGTTCTATATGATAACCGCCAATATTGGTTAAAGAAAATGACACCCGAAGATTTTCGAGGTTTAACCCCTCTTTTTTATCATCATGTTAATCCATATGGGATATTTGAGTTAAATATGGACCAGAGAATACCTATTAAATTACATGCAGCTTAAGGGTGTTCTTATCCCAATTTTCGGAAGGATATTTGTTTTGGCATTTAAAAAGTGCTGTTTATGGCAGGATATTTTTTGAATATAAAAAAGCTGAAAATATGCAAGAAATGAATAAAAACTTGCATATTTTCAGCTTTTAATAATTTTGGATATTAAACAAAAGCGCCCTTTAATTGAATAGCCAACCACCAGTAACTTGTAACGCTATTATTGCAACTGCTATAGCAGGACCTACGATAATAACACCAAATAACAATGATTTTTTATTTCGCCCACAATAAAAAGTGGTTTGCCATCCCACAGCTTGCTTAAGAGTGGTAATCGGTTTTATACTTGCTTTTTATAAGTCAAATAACGCATGTATTTTTCTAACGGCCCCTCAATTTGACGACAATCCATGATGTATGCGACTGATAAAGTAACGACCCATATAACGATGCCGAGTAGTACGGAAGTTGTGACATTTAAGAATGCACCTAAATTGAACGCAATTGGAGACAGTAGTATAACAATCAAAACTTCATGTATGACGAAAAATGTTAACGAACGTTTTCCCATTGCTGTGATTGCTTTTACAATTACGCCGCGATATTTAGTGCCCACTCCCAATAATCCAAATAGTGCCGCATAGCCTATACCACCTGCAAAACCAGTGATTATATGAATACCGTATGCTACCCCTGCGATAAAGAAACTAGGAAACCAAACATCATTAATCAGCACTAGTGGTATGGCGCCCACCAGTGAAATTGTTAAACAACCAATCGTTAATTGGTTTAGCAGCTTTATATGATCGTGCGGCTTAATTAATAAGTTTAAATTTCCAAACCAAATCCCCATTAGTACTGAGGGGATAACAGGGAATAAGATATGAGTAAACAATGGAATAATAGGTATAGTAATCAGTCGATCAAGTATTGTATTTGAGTATGTTTCTTGACCAGTTAATTCTACCGGTAATCCGGAGGATTGGTTACTAAATAAGAAACCGCCCCACAAGATTGGTATATAAATGAGACATATGGTTATGGAAATAATCACATATTTCTTAATCTTATTGTTATCCTTTTTCAAGCTAGAAACTAATATGAGTCCAGTAATACCATATGTCATTAATATGTCTTGTCCACCTGCGACACCAGCGAGTATGGCGCCAAACAATATTAAATACCAGCAACGTCTTTTTATAATGCGGTTTGCTTCCTCAGCACCCATTCTTTCGCATTGTTTACGGTAAATCATGACTAGACCATAACCAAACAGTATTGCGAATAATGGACGCGCTCGATTATCTACTATAAATTCCATAAAAAAATTTAAGAAATGATCTATAGGTGTACTGCCAGCTACTTTTGTTATTACACCTGGTTCTATCATGTATAAATACAATGGTATATGTGCAAGTATAATCAAAAAGAGCATGGATCCCCTTGCGATATCTAAAGATATTGCACGTTTCTTTTGAGTTACTTTATCAGTATATAATTCAGCCATAATAATTCTCCTAATTTTATAGGGGTGTGTAGCAACAATAAATTCATTTAAAGTGATGTGTTAATGTGCGCATTCCTTCGTAAGCCATTATCCTCGTCATTAAGTTGTTTTATTTGGGATCAGCATTGTTCTAGTCATTATTTTAAGGTTAACATTAAATACTTGATTAATCTTAAATCTCTCGGACATATTGTTCCTCATTTCGATCTTTCACAACTATCCCTAGCTCATTTAAGTCCATTTTTAAATTTTTTGCTTTTTTATTATCTCCTTCTCTAATTGCATTCCTACGTTCATATAAGATAGCGTTGGCTTTCTCTCCAAATGTATTATATTCTAGAGTCCAAAGAATGAATTCATCTACATATGGATCCTGTTCACTCCAAGGGTATTGATGATACAGGAAGATTTCTCGTATTTTATTCCTCTTAATGTCCGTCTTTTCACTCAAAAGTTCTTGACCTTTTTTACCGGTAATTACGACTGTATTATCTTCCATAAAGATTTCTTTTACCTCAGATTTTCTAATTCTCTTTTCTTTATCATCTTTATTGATCAGTATTTCTTGATCTTTTATGCTCATTTTCAATGCTTCACTATAGATTGTTAGTGATAAAAGAATACCTATAACTCCACCTACGAACATCAAGATAATAGACACCCAAAAAGGGTTGAATGAATCCAAAAGTTCAATGACTTTTGAATCAGAAAAGACAGATATTCTTTTTATGAATTCAAACAACTTCGGGAGGAACCAACCTATCGTTCCTAAAACAACAGGAGATAATACTGCAATCAATTTTTCTAGGAAACCCATACCAATTTTAGATGTATTCCCCATTTATATGTCACCTCCAGCAATATATTTAAAGATAGCTGACTTAAGATTTATAGAGTACTTTGTAATTGTCCTCAAATTTTAGTCTATGGTTATCTCTCATTATTCTTTTCCACCATTAGATATCTGTCTGCTAAATGTTTTAAGTCAAGCACTGTGAAGTGTTCGTATGTGCTTTCAACCTTAGATACATCTTGTTGTTCATATCTATTGTTATCTTCTTTGTTTGGTAAAGTCATTTCATACAAAAATAGACAGCGATGGATTGTTTCATTATTTAATCATTTTTAATATGCTTTTTGTAAGTTTTTCATTATACTCTTCCAGGGTTAGTTTATGCTGAGATGATAACATGGACTCAGATATTGCCCCTCGAATAACAGTTGCAATCACTTGAGGATGAAAATCACTAAATTCCTTAGATTCTTGTCCTTTGTGAAGAATTTCTTGCAATAAACCATTTAATAAATCTTCATCATCATCTTCTATCAGATAATAAGGGACGTTGTCTGGCCTACGGGCATTAAAAACAATTTCGATTAAAGCGATGTTATTTACCTGGTTTGTACCCTGATATGCCAAGCTTGCTTCTATAAAAGCTATCAATTTTTCCGTAGGTGTTTGTTTTTGTTCTACTTTTTCCTTAATAAATGCCCACTCTTGTTGAACCAAATACATCAAGGTATTGTTCATCAAATCTTCCTTACCAGAGAAATGATAAGATATAAGCCCTGTACTTATATTTGCTTTATTTGCTATTTTTGATAGACTCGTGCTGACGTAACCAATTTCTCTTAAGACTTCTATTGCAGCTTTAATGATTTGTTCTCTCCGAGCTTCAGCTATCAAATACTGTTTGTTTTCCATCTAAACATCCACCTTTTTTGTTGAATGATCTTTTTTTATTTTGAACGTTCAATCAAATTTATTGTAATCACTTTTCAAATTCCTGTCAAGAATGTTTTCAATTGTAATGAACAGAATTCTGTAGCACTTTTATTCATTCCTGTTCATTCCACAATATGGCCCTATTATTCAGTAAGCAAGTTTAACAAAATCTGTATAAATATTGATGCCTATACAACCTTATTTTCCATTTTTTCCCTAAACTACATTTCATTAGTTGCTGGTTCTAGGCCTTATAAAAATTTTAATGTGTCAGAGTCATATCTTCTAAGTTTTGACTCCCGATTTAAAGTCCAGTAAAAATCACGTTGTCACTTTACATTTTATTTTGCGTGTTTTTAACAAGATAATTTGCACATCATTTTACAAACTAGATTTTAGAACAGTTCCAAATGATTTTTCTGTTACTATCAATAGAGTGTACTTAATTGATAGATTGAGTGACTATTGGTTTTACTGTATAATCAAGCTATCATATACACTTGTCTTTTGATTGGAGAATTTGGAGGGAATTTTAATGATTTTTGGATATGCACGTGTTTCTTCTTTTGATCAAAACTTAGATTCTCAAATTGAACAATTGAGGAATGCAAAAGTATATCAAATTGTTCATGAAAAAATATCTGGAGTACTAGAACAAAAAGAAAAATTAGACCAATTACTGAATCAACTCGTTAAAGGAGATACGTTGGTTGTAACTAGAATGGACCGACTAGGGAGGAATACAAAACAATTACTGGAACTAACGGAAGGATTAGAAAAACGTGGCATTCATTTAGTGATATTGAATTTAGGGATTGATACGAGAACGCCTTCAGGAAAATTTATTTTGACAGTCATGTCCGCTTTTAGTGAGTTAGATCGGACGATGATCAAAGAAAAGCAACAAGCAGGAATTGCTGTTGCGAAAAGAAAAGGTATATATAAAGGAAGAAAGCAAAAATTCAATCTAAAACATGATGGAGTTAAGCATGCAATGGAATTACATGAAACTACAAATAAGACAGTGAAAGAAATATGTAAAATTACGAATATAAGTGAGGCAACGTTTTATCGCAGATGGAGAGAGTATAAAAATTATGTGGGGAGTTAACTGTATTTAGAAAATACATGTCATCTCTGAGGTGATAAAGTGGGTACCCATAATAACGAGCTTGCTTTTTATTGCAACAGTTTACTTTTAATGGAAAAAATCCTGCGGACTAGAGCAGCAACCCTGTCACTAAGCCTTTTATAGTATTTTGATTCTTGGGAGCGTTCATCATATAGCTTTTCGCCTGAACGATAAGAAGCAGAAGCAACTGCTGATTGTCCTTTTGATCTACTTATAATTTGCATAGATAAGTGATAGATCGCCATGATTCTTTACCTCCTTTTTTTAGATTTTATGTATTAGGATTTTTTGCTTTTTATGTTTTTCGGTTTTGAATAACCGTAATAAAAAAATTCGTACCGAAAGGTGGGAAAATTTTTATTATGGATTCGTAAGAATTTATTAGACGAGTTGGGGAAATCCCAACTTGGAATAATAAATAGCTTACGATTGTTTTTTGTATTCGCCATTTGGCGGATACTCATTCGCACATTTGCGAATGAAGGATTTTGATTTTGTATTCGCTGATAGGCGAATATGCTTTTCCGTTGCGAAGCAACCGCACACATTGGAACAATGTATAAGTGCGCCCTTCCTCACACGAGTTCGTTGGGGTCATTGTACCACGAACTCGTGTGAGGAGTCATTCTGTAATTCTAGTTTTCGCTCGTAATTTTGGATATAATAGACGAAAATAATAGGGTAGGGAGTGAGAGCCTTGGCTCGAAAAACAGAAGAAGAAAGATTAATAGATTTAGATGAGAAGATTAAGAAGATGCAATTAGAGAAACAACGATTGGAAAATCAAGTAAGACAAAAGGAGAGAAAGGAAAGAACTAGAAGATTGATCCAAGTAGGTGGATTAATTGAAAAACATTTTGAAATAAAGGGAGAAGAAGAAGTTATTAAATTAATTGTTTCTTTTAAAGAGTCTGTAGAAAAAAACAAAGAAAAGATATTATCTCTTGATATTGATCAAGCTAGAAAGATACTTAAGATTTAATAGATAAAAATTAAATCTTAAGAAAAAGGAGTTAATATGAAATCAAATAATAATAAAAAAAGAAAAATTCAAGCTAAATATAGAAAATTAACAAATAAAAATAATAAAAATGATAAATTCACTGAAAAAATAGCAATTATTTTTGCTTTGTTTTTTCTCATAATTTTATTTTTAAATATATTTATAAAATCTTTTTAAAAAGTATATTTTGACATTTATTTCATATTTTATTAAAATAATATAAAACTAGGGGTGGATAATAATGGGAATTAAACCATTGAAACTTTTTATATTGACTTTTGTTTGTTCATTAATTTTTTCAATTGTATTTGTATCAATACAACGTATTGATACCTATTTTAATCCACCAGAAGTACCTGTTACTTCTATTGAAAAAATAGAATAATTATTTTATATGAGGGGAAAGGGAATTGATGAAAAATTTATTTTTTACAGTTGGAACACTATTTATTTTTGGAATATTTATACTAGGTTATAGTAGCCAAGCTAACGCTATGACAGAAGAAACAAATGATTTAGAAGAAATAGATCCAATTGTTGCTCAAGATGGTGATGAAGATGGTATTAATGATCAATCTAGTGTAAATATTCAAATAAAAAAAGTTTCGGATAATTTAATTGTTCCTTTTGGCGCTGGTCAATGGGACTATATTGGAAAAAGTTCGTTTAAAACTGTTTCTAAAACTTTTTATTCAGGTGGAGGAGATCTCTTAATTTATATAAATCAACCTTATGAAGGACCTGCTTTTAAATGGTTATATAAATTAGTAGAAGATGATCCAGCTATTGATGATACAGTTTCTAATTTTGAATTACCTAATAAAGGTGGTACTTATGAAGTAAAATTTAATGTTAGGAGTTTTGTAGATGGAGATAATAAAAAAGCAGAATTAAGATTACAAAAATTAACGATGCCAACGACGACTGTTGATACTGAATGGTGGGATTAGAAAGAATAATATTTTTTAATAGATTAATAATTTATTTATATAGGTAATTATTACTTTTTAAAGGCCCCTGATTTTTTTTATTTTAAAAATCAGGGTTTTTTTATATTTTTCTATATTCAAATATAAGAATATTTAGAAAAAAATAAAAAACTTTATTATATTTATCATTAACATATATATCATTAACCAGTAATATGTGGTATATTTTGGTAGGATTATACAAATAAAAGGGGGAAGAAAGAATGAAAATATTAAAAAAGATTAGCTTTGTTTTATTATCTTTAAGTATTTTATTCATTGCTGCACCTTTAAGCTTTGCAAGTGAAACAAATGATCAAGTCGAAAAAGAAATAATCACTAAAAAAGAGATAATTGATAAGACTGAACAAATAGAAAAATTTTATAAAGGTGATATTAAGTTACAAAATAAGCTGAAAGCAAAAATTAAAAATGGTGAAGAATTAGATAGTAATAATCCTAAAAAAGCGTCATTAGGAGAAGTTGAAAAAATAGATGAATCAACTTTTAAAATAACATATCCTGATGGTTCTTATGCATTGGAAGGAATAGATTTATCGAATACAAAGGTTTATGATGAAGAAGGTAATTTACTTGGGAATTTTAATGATTTGTATCCTGATGGTACATTAAATTTTAATCCCATAAAAGGGACCGTTTTGCCCGAAGAACCACAATTTTCAACTATGGATAAAAATACAATTAGTGGTGGTACTGTAACCGTTGGATCAGGGTATCGTACCGCGAAGGGTGTAAAAGTATACCATTATAGTTATCATATGACTGTCCAGTTTAAAGTTGATTACACTTTAGTTCAAAGTGGTTATGATTACATATCTAGAATTTATGGGGTTGATATCGCAGCGTATGAATGGGATATTTTATCAGAAGGTGTTTTTAGAAAGAAGGAAACACTTGAATATAGTGCATATGGTGGAGTTAAATTTAAGATTAAAGAATATGCCGATGCTACAAAAACAGGTACAGCTCATTTATATATTCGTGTAGCGAAAGATAAAGCTTGGATTGATATAGATTATTAATAAACTAAAAACGAGGGTGATAAATAATGGGGTATATTAGTGTTTTTGTTACTACAATACGTCCTATCATGGAAATCATTAATATGATTGCATTAATTTATATTGCTTTTAAATTGTCGACGATTAAGAAATAAAAAAATTGTAGTGTAACTAAAAAATGCAAGTGATTAACATAATGTGTTTTATTTAACTATAGAAAAAAGATATATGATCATCTATCTTGGTTCAATATTATTTTACATTTGGACACTCACCAACAAACTAGTTTAAAGACCAGTAACTTTTACTGGTCTTTTAGTTTTTTTAATACTTTTTAATATAAACAAGTTGATAGAATCAGAGAATTATCACAAACGTTTGTTCGTGTTATAATCAAATATATGGTAAAATATTCTTAAGAAAATATTGGAGGTGTGTTGTTGAGGCATCTTAACGATCGTTCTGTTTTAGAAGAAAATTCACAAAAGGAATTAACAACTGTTCCTGGACCGTTAGTAACTAAAAACATTATTGAAAATAGTTTGAGTAATGATTTTGAAGAAGCAAAAAAAGAATGGGAATTAGTTACACATATTTCAAGTGAATCTGATGAATTTGTTGAAAACTGTCAACTCTGCAACCACAAAAACTATATTGAAAATTGGTTAATACAAAACACTAATACAAAGGCCTTATTAAAAGTAGGTTCTGATTGTATCAGACGATTTATACAGTTTGCTGGAACTGCAAATCAACATGATAGTA
>NZ_CDRJSZ010000027.1:0-8603 GCF_976954375.1 Niallia sp. Marseille-Q9988
TACAGGAAAAAGGTGTGGACACGACAGCGTATCGTCCAATGGGAAGTGCAGAGGCGATGATGAATCAATTAGCCAAACGATTAAAGAATGGAAGAGCATGGAGCAAAAAAGGGGTCATGAGCATGGCACGCTTGTGGATTGGATTGAAGGATGACCTATCCATCCAAACGATATATGGGAAATGGGAAAAGACCACGGAAAAATCAAAGAAAGAGCATCGACCGAAAAGAGAAATACCCACAAAATTAGTAACAGAAACCGTGCGTCAGAACATACCATACTTAAATCAGGCGATTGGAAAACCCATTCACTTTGCCTTACAGGGATTAAAAGGTTTTTAAAAAAGAAAAAAAGAAATTTTGATGAAAGAATACATTTAGAAAGCGGATACAAAATTAGAAGTTTTACTTTATAAAAAGGGAGCTAAAAAAACTCCCACAAAAACTTGACTCAATCTCATTAACATAAGAAATTTACACAAGAAGTTTATTAATGAATGTAAAGTTTTGGGGATTAAAATGAATGAATATCCTTTTAACACGAGTTCATTGGCAATAAAGTCCCTTGAACGGTATGTAAAATCATTGTCTAAAACGTATTTTGTTGAAGTAGCAAATAGGAATGGTGAACAAGCAGCTATGGTTGCCAAAAACACCGGCATCGGTAACAAAAACAATCCGATGATTATCAGACCGCTAGAACGAGTGGAATTTGACGGTCATAGAATAGATACTTCAATAGCAATAATTTTTAATACCCCAGAGGGTGATGAGATTATCGAAGTAATGAATCGGATATGGATTCTTTCCATTGTTGATGTAGCTACGAGAGCAATACTAGGATATCATCTCTGTCTAAATAAAGAATATTCTGCACATGATGTTCTAATGTGTATTAGGAATGCTATTTTTCCGTGGAAAAGGAAATCGCTTACTATTGAAGGATTAAACTATTCGGAAAGAGCAAACTTTCCTTCAAATTTAATTCCAGAAGCTAGTTTTGGTTTATGGGACGAGTTTTGCTACGACAATGCAAAAGCTAATATTGCAAAGAATGTAAAAGAAAAACTTGTTGACTTAATTGGTTGTTCTATTAATTTGGGACCTGTAGCAATTCCGGTTAGAAGGCCTATTATCGAACGTTTTTTTCGGACATTAGAGCAAAATGGGTTTCATAGGTTACCTTCTACAACTGGAAGTAACCCAAAAGACCCAAAAAGGAATAATTCAGAAGAAAATGCTATTAAATATAGAATTACTGCACAACACCTTGAAGAACTTACGGATGTATTAATTGCTGAATACAATGATAGTCCACATGAAGGAAATAGTAATCTTAGCCCATTAGAAGTTTTTGAACAAAGAGTAGCGAGAGGAATGACAATACTTCAGTTACCTGAAGAAAAACGTAATGAAATAGCCTTTTTTTCATTAACAGTTACAAGAAGAGTTAATGGTAGTGAAAAGAATGGAAGAAGACCATTTGTTAATTATGAAGGGGTAAGATATACGAACGATGTATTAAACCGTTCGCCACATTTAGTTAATAAAACACTTAAACTGCTAGTCAACACGGATGATTTAAGGATTGTAAAAGCATTTCTAGATGATGGTAGTGAATTAGGTAATTTAAGTGCTACTGGAAAATGGGGAATAACCCCTCATGACCTTAGAACTAGAAAAGCTATAAATAAACTAAAAAATAATAAGTTAATACATTTCACTCAATATGATGATCCAATTCAAGTTTACCAAGACTACTTAGAAAAAGAAGCACGAAAAAATAAAACAAACAGAAACAAATTAGCTTCCCTAAAAAAAGAACAAAAGAGTAAAGAAGAACGATACCAAATAGCAAAGTATAATGAAGACAAAGGGACCATTATTAACGGAAATTTTGAAAACCTTTCCGATCTATCTAATGTTAGGAAGCATAAGGAACCTGAAGCAGGGGATAAACAAACTGATAAGCGAATCTTAAAAAGAACGATAATTTTTTAATTGGAGGTCCTAAAAATGTCAGAAACAGTGGAATCCAATCAATCTAATAAAATATTAATTAGACCTTATATTCCAAAAGGAACTCATCCCATTGAGACGGGTAAATATTTGATTTCAACAAATGAGATCGATAGAATGTATCAAACTGTCATTCAATGGGTCGAAAACAGAACTCCGGGTGCGATCATATATGGTCGTCCCAGATTAGGAAAAACAAGAGCTATTTCATATTTAATTAATTGTTTGCCACAAGACTTTGGTGAAAATACACCAATTTTTCATATTCGTTGTCGTAAATACAAAAATCCCAATGAAAATTTCTTTTTTGAAGATTTATTAAATGCTGTGGGACATTCAATTATCATAAGTGGAAAATCCAATATGAAGAGAACAAGGCTATTAAGATTTCTAGTAGAACGTGCTGACTTCTCAGGTAATAATAAGATTGTTTTTTTTATAGATGATGCACAAAGACTTGTAGAAATTCATTATGATTGGTTAATGGATCTATATAATGATTTGGATCATTATGGCATAACTTTAACTACTATTCTAGTAGGACAAAAAGAATTGGTTCATCAACGATCTGCGTTTATCAGTGGAGATAAATTTCAAATAGTGGGTCGCTTTATGAGCCATGAATATCAATTTAAGGGAATTGAAAATTTAAATAATTTAAGGATTTGTTTAACAGGATATGACGATTATTGTGAATACCCTACAAATAGTAACTGGTCATTCACTAAATACTTTTTTCTGAATCTTTTACAAGAGGATATAGGTTGCATCATTCAGCCGAAGAATAATTTCAGGTTTTTGTAAATTTAAGAAGAGAATTCGGATTACCTCAGAAAGTAGAAATTCCAATGCAATATGTTACATTAACTGTAGAATATGCTTTAAAACGATTTGGAAATAATGGTTTAGATTTACCGGCTATAAAAAAACTCATTGGGAAGAAGCAATTAATAATTCTGGGTACATCCAATCAGAATTGTATCAAATAAGTTAATATAATATACATTACTTAGATAAAGGTGGTTGAAAGTTATGACCTTTCAATTTACTTGGTCTACCGAATGGATTCAAGACTACGAATCATCTTGGGGAATATTAGAAAAATTTATGTGGGCAAATGCTATTGACGGAAATACTATTTTAGCCTTAATCGGCAATAAAAATGTTAGGCAATTAAAAAACATTTCAAATGCTGGCAGCCGCCACCGTAATCTAGTTTATTTTTTCAGCATTGATTCGGAATTGAGTCAAAAGATTATTGGAATAGATCTAAAAGAGTACCATGACAATTTAGCAGATAAACTAATCCATATAATTCCCAATATTAAGTTTGAAATTAATTATTTTCACTCTAACTTGTCATATTGCCCTATTTGTTTAAGTAAAGGATATCATAGTATTCTACACCAACTGAAAATTTTTGATCACTGTGCTTTTCATCCAGAACAAGAGTTAATTGTTAGGTGCGTAAAATGTGATAAATTAATGCCAGAATATCTTATTAATAAAGGCAACAAAGAGGCTTTTCGTTGCACCTGTGGTTACGATTTTCTTGATTCAGAAAATATACGGTCAATATTTTTATCATGGAAAAAACAACCTAGAATTCAAAACCAAATCATAAATTCATGGTTAAATTTACCTCGTGAAAAAGTTCATCAATATCATTTAATTTACCCCTTTGATAATTACAACAAATACTTTGTTATTAATGATACTGATTACTTGACAATGATGCCCCAATTATTGATTAGAGCTTTTAATGATAACCCTGCTCTGAGTGAGAAAATTATTAAAATTTCTTCTAATAAGGGAATCTTGAAAATTAAAAATGATTATAGGTTGTTAAAGGAAAATTATTTAACTGCTTTTCCACGTCAATTTTCACGCTTTAGATTCAACGAAAAACATAAAATTGATAGTTTCTTCTTTGAAGTCTACAAACAAACTAGGATTATTTATAAAGCAGTAAGTAGATATATATTACGTAATATTATCAAGGACCACAAGAAATGCGTTGAGATTTTCAATAAAGCCCAACAAAATGGTGATGTTTGTCCCCATGCATTATCATTTACTTGGTGGAAAATGGAGTGTGAAGGAATAGATTCATTTTGGAAAATAGAAAATCAAACAAAAATTCGAGAAACATATGATTTTGAATGCATAAGAGAACGGTTTAGTTCATTTATTCGTGGATCATTTATGACACACCTAGAAGAAGTATTAAATCCTATCAGTAGAGAGGAAGAGCTTGATTTCTTAAATTATAATGTTAGCAGAATAAATTATATTTTAAATAAAATCGTTACACATTTATTAATTGAGCGTTATATAAAATGGTTAGAGGTCGTACAAAACCCAGAAAAATTTAAACAACTCCATCCTGATGATACTATTCCTATGTACCTTGCAAAAATCCCGCAAAATTCAAATGAAGAAATAGTTTTCTATTTTCCTAATGGACGAATTAATTACATGAAGAATCTCATAAAAGACATCAGTGAACAAGTAAATTGTCCAATAAGTAAATCTAAGAGGTATCCGCCTTATAAATCTCCAATTCGAATAGCAATGGACAAAATGAAATAAAACAAAGCAGAGTATTTAAATTGAATAGCGTAAGCCTGAACTATAAAAAAGAACACCTTTTCGGTCTACATCACAAAAGCCATATACCACGATTTTTTAAATCGAATATATGGCTTTTATTAATCTTTTTAAACCACAGGATATGCCTGTGTGCAAATGAAACTTGTAGAGTTGTATCAGAAAAAAACTCCAATCGTTATAATAGAAGATGGCCGTCAAACCAACTTCAAATAACGAAAGGAGTCCTGCTCATGTCGAGCGACAATAGTTTATCACATACAAGATGGAATTGTAAGTATCATATCGTATTTATTCCCAAATACAGAAGGAAAGTAGTGTATGGGAAATGAAGAAAAGATATAGGTGCTATTTTGAGAAAACTATGTGAAATGAAAGATGTAGAAATAATGGAAGCACATGCAATGCCAGATCATATTCACATGCTGGTAAAAATACCACCGAAAATGTCTGTTTCGTATTTCATGGGATATTTAAAAGGTAAAAGTTCCTTGATGATCCATGATAGACACGCAAATTTAAAATATAATCATGGAAACCGAACGTATTGGGCGAAAGGATATTACGTAAGTACGGTGGGACTAAACGAAAAAACAATTGCAAAGTATATTATTCGAGAGCAAGAAGCAGAAGACCGTTTGCGAGATAATATGAGCAAATGAGAATACGTCGATCCATTTAAAGAAAAGTAGGGAGAGTAAACGGTTGGCGGTCACTTTAGGGGCTTCGTTGGTAAAGTGCCCTTATAGGGCGAAATTAAAACCGCCGGTTCTACCGGCGGATACTTACTTATTTTAATTACTACATTCTGCCTGAATCATTTTTGACCAGGGCAAGTATTGATCTAAGATTTCATGGCTTGTGATGCTTAAACAAATGGCGTTAGCTTTTGCTCCAGCTTCACTGACAGAAAAAAGCCAGTTTTTTTCTGATGAGGAACTTAAAAGGATTTTTGCATTATCCGATAATATTACCCTTACAAAGAGCCAACCGAATCCCTACATCCAGCTTGAGTTTCCAATGATGCTCCGAATCATGTATGGCTGCTGTTTGCGCGTAGGGGAAACTCTAGCTTTGAAGATGAAGGATATGGATCTCGATGGTGGAATCCTCATTCTAAAACAGACAAAAGGAGACAAGCAACGGCTAGTACCTATGCATGAGACTTTGACATCAATCTTGATTAGATACTGTTTAGTAATGGGGTTGATAGGAAAAGCCGAAGCATTACTGTTCCCCAGCGCAATACAGGAAGTACCACTTTCTGTAAAAGCTGCTCGTAATAAACTCAATACCATACTGAAATATGCCGGCATATCATTGAAAGGTATGGGAAAACGGGAACGTGGACCATGCCTTCACTGCCTGATGCATGTGTTTGCCTTTAAATACTTTGCAGAAGCTGAAAAGTCAGGGCGTTCGATTGACGCATCGGTTCCCTATTTATCTATATATCTGGGACATGACAGCCTTAAAGAAACGGAGAGTTATCTGAAATTCAGCAGCGAATTCTATCCTGAAGCTATGGAACTGTTTGAAGATTACACACTGCAGGTTTTCCCGGAGGTGTCTTATGACGAATAAAGCATCAGAATTCCCGATTTTCTGAACTGAAGACTGAAACTTTTGTCAAAAACATCAAAAGATTATCTAAGAAAAAAGAGAAGAAATGTTTTATGTTAAGACATACAGTAATTCTTCTCGGATAATGCGCCCAACAATTTGCGAAGGTAACGCCTTCCAACTTATCATAGCAGAATAACCATCACAAACAATCATTCCGGAATATCCTTTAATGAAACTTTCAAGGACAGATCGAGCACGTGATACTGAGCTTTGAAAGAGAGTCATGGTTGGACCTTGGCTTGGCACACTTCGATACACCCAATTATAGGGATTGGTTTGACCAGATTTCCCATCGGATCGGTTGAACCTTCTTTTAAAAAGTAAAACTCACCCTCGTTCAACGTTTCGTCAATCACTCTTATATTGATGAATCCTTCAAATCCCTTGCTTTCCATCACCTCAAGAGGGTTATCCTTTTTGTGTATATTTTTGATCTAAACGACAGTACCTTTGTATTCTATTTTAATTTTCCTTTATCGTGAAGCTGATTTAAGGTATCGTCATTGTCTCTTTTTTATGCAATTATGTGATTACATAGAAATTTCAATATATTGTAACAAATACCAAACAGACATATGTGGAAAAAGTTGTATTATAGTATTGAAGAATAAATTAATATATTCCGCTTACTTTGATGGTATCCATGCAAATGGTTATCAAATAAAAAACTATTAATAATAAGAATGGGGGTGAGAATATGAGTGAGGAAAAATATACTCTTGAAGACATTTTATCCGAAATTAAAACACAAAATGAATTGGCTAATGAAGATGAAGAATTAAAATTAGAACTATATTACCCAGGAACTGATATTTGTTAATTTTTTTCGGCTACAATTTTATTTTACCGCCACAATTGTGGCGGTAATTTTACAAAAAAATAATAGGTGAGGAAACTGTTCATGAACTCATATAAAAAAACCTTGTTATTATTTGGAACATATAGTGTGCTTACTTCTGTTTTATTCATCGATGCGATTTTTGCTCTTTTTGTTTTTAATCACGGTTTATCTATAACACAACTAATGCTAATAGGAACTGTCTCTGTATAACCGTTATACTTATGGAAATTCCAGCAGGAATTATTAGTGATAAATACTCTAGAAAAGTGTCATTAATTATAAGTGTATTGTTAAGACTTATTAGTATTGTCTTTTATATCTTTGGTTCATTTTATGTGGGGTCAGTACTAATGGCATTAGGAGTAGTGTTTTTATCGGAACGGATTCAGCATATTTATATGACATGATGAAAAAGTATAAACATGAAAATGAGTTTCAAGAAATTGACGGGAGAATTCGAGGCTATACATTTTATTATATGGGTTTTGCTGCGATTATTTCTGGCATCCTATATGGGGTAAATATTTATTTACCTTTTATTATGACTATTGGGACTTTTCTGTGTGCATTGATTATTTCAATAAATTTAGAGGACGAAGTGAGATATTCCCAAAATAATAGAAAAAAAGGGCATTTTGAAATAATTAAAACAAGTACACTTATTATTTTCAAAACAAATAAAGTATTGAATGCCACATTATCATTGGTATTAATTATGTCAGTTATACAGATAGTTAAAGCTTATGATCAGCCATTTATGTATGAAATACAAATAAGTAGTACTGAATTTGGTTTTATATTTTTTATATTGAATATCACTGCAGGGTTTTTCTCGAAAAGGAGTAAACAAATTTCATTAAAGCTTAAAGATTATACTAATCTGGTTTTGATTCTTGGGTTTAGTATACTAACTTTTATGCTCTATATCCTTGATAACTTTTGGGGGCTAATTATATTAGTAGCTTTAAGTGTGGTGCGAGGAATAGCAAGTCCGTATTTTTACACCAAATTAAATGATAATATTCCATCGGAAAACAGAGCGACAATCTTATCATGTGCAAGTTTACTCATTAGTTTATTCGTTGCTTTAATATCACCTTTAACAGGATTAATTGCTGATAACTTTGGATTGAAGTTTACTTATCTATCAATTTCCTGCCTAATTATCGTCTTTTCTACTATTTTATTTTTGAAAAATAAATTTAATATAAAGAAAAATGAGATTGTGAGGGATACATATGAAAATTAATTTAAACCCAGAGGTAAAAAAACTTAAACCTGAGGTTACTCAATGCAAAGTTATGCAAAAAGGAAAAAAAATAAATGGAGACAAAAAAGCATTAAAGAAAAAAGATGCGGAAAAATAAATTTGCAACAAAGTGGTTCCACTATTTTTTTTTACTCTATTTTCAAAATCAAGTGGAAAAATTCCAATTTTTAAATTATTTTATTTTGGAGTTGATTATTGTTGAAATACAAAATATTAAATAAGGATGAGTATCTAATTG
>NZ_CDRJSZ010000028.1:0-834 GCF_976954375.1 Niallia sp. Marseille-Q9988
CCTGAATTATTCATAGAAAATCATTAATTGGTTACAATCGTTATTCCAATAAGCTTTTTTGTTAAATGTTAATTCACTTGATAAATGAAAAAAGAATCCATTTCTGATAAGGTTAAAACAACGACGAAATAACCACAGAAAGGATTCTTATAATGGCTACTTTACCGCAAATTACCCTTGATTTCAATCGCAAAATTAAATTGTCAAATGATGGAGGGGATCTGTCCTCCGATACTGGTGAATTTCTTTTTAGGGAATTCGATGAGAAAATTGGATTTTCAAAAACACTAGAAAACCATTTGAGGTTAAACGATTCTAGGGCCTATTACCTCCATTCAAACGAGAACTTATTACGTCAAAAGATTTATCAAATGATTGCGGGCTATTCCGAGGATGATGCAGCTGATCATTTAACGAAAGATCCAGTTTTCACCCAAATCATAGGAACGCCAGCGCTCGCTTCACAACCGAGTTTATCTCGTTTTTACACACGTTTTGATAAAGAGTCTATTGATCATTTAAATCAAGCAAACCAAGAATTACTTGATAAAATCCATTCATTTCGGGGGTCCGAAGCTTTATTTATCGATTTGGATTCAACCCATTCTGATACTTATGGAAATCAAGAGGATTCTTCCTACAATACGCATTATGGAACAATGGGTTTTCATCCATTGGTTGCTTTTGATGGTGCTACAGGTGACTTTCTTAAAGCGAAGCTTCGTCCCGGAAATGTATATACTTCAAATGGTATTGTTGAGTTTATTCAGCCATTAATTGAACACTACAACCAAAAGTTCCCTGAAACGAATTTATTCCTTCGTGGAGACAGTG
>NZ_CDRJSZ010000029.1:0-802 GCF_976954375.1 Niallia sp. Marseille-Q9988
TACTATCATGTTGATTTGCAGTTCCAGCAAACTGTATAAATCGTCTGATACAATCAGAACCTACTTTTAATAAGGCCTTTGTATTAGTGTTTTGTATTAACCAATTTTCAATATAGTTTTTGTGGTTACAGAGTTGGCAGTTTTCAACAAATTCATCAGATTCACTGGAGATATGTGTAACTAATTCCCATTCTTTTTTCGCTTCTTCAAAATCATTACTCAAACTATTTTTTATAATGTTTTTAGTTACTAACGGTCCCGGAACAGTTGTTAATTCCTTTTGTGAATTTTCTTCTAAAATAGAAGGATTGTTAAAGTGCCTCAACAAGATACCCCCAAATATTTTCTTAAGAATATTTTACCATAATTGATTATAAAACGAACAAACGTTTTGTAATATTTTGATATTTCACAGTAAAAATTTACAATTATTTCAAAAATGAACATTGTATCAAGAGAAGTAATCGATACATTTCAGGGGGGTTCTAAAATAGAACCGGGGGTACATTTCAGTTTATAGTTAACTAACACAAAGAAAAGTAATCTTTTTAAAATTGAAAAGGGGATCGGACGCAAGCATCCAATCCCCTTAAGTGAGAGCCTCAGCTTCCCACCGCTATTAGTTAATAGTATGTTACCATAAATTGTCCTGATACGCAAAAGATTATATTTTTAAGATTGAGTCAAGTTTTTGTGGGAGTTTTTTTTAGCTCCCTTTTTATAAAGTAAAACTTCTAATTTTGTATCCGTTTTCTAAATGTTTTCTTTCATCAAAATTTCGTCTTTTTCTTTTTTAAAAACC